>NC_015151.1:0-328426 GCF_000190315.1 Vulcanisaeta moutnovskia 768-28 | reverse complement strand
GCCGAAGATCAGAGTTTCATTGGCAATATCAATAATACGCCTTAAATCATCCATAGTCACTATTAATTTACCATTAATTATTATGGGGACCTCAAAACGATCCTCGCCTTGAACTTCAACAACAACACCATCATGTGTCACTGAATATATACCACTATGTTTAAAGCCTGCCTCCCTAGCCATCCTAAGTATCGTCAATGCCCCATGAACATCCCTAGCCACGAAGTGGATTATTGGCGCCCTAACCAAGAACCAAACATCGCCAGAATCAATATTACTAAGTACATTCATAACCTCGCCATACGTGACAGGCCTATGCCACTTAACAACGAACTTAAATAACCCAGAACCCTTTGAGTAGCTAAGTCGTGGAGCCTTAGCCAGGGCAATCCTACCGCTGCAACTACTTGTCGTGTAAAAGTCATTTAAGGACTTATTGAACGTGAGTAAAAAGTCGTATATGTCAAAGTCAACTCTATTCTGGGCTCCCTCCTCCATCAATCGCTTAAGAAATATGGACTTACGTGAATCAAAATTAGTCCTTACCATTTAGGCACTAACATAGAAATTTTAGAATTTAAATTACTTAATGAACTATTCACGGCTTAAATAGATGCATCGAGAGACTTAAATAGACGTATTAGTTAAAGGGTCAGTTGATGAGGTTAAGTATCGTCGGCTCAATACTGATATCGTTAATTATAGGGCTAACCTTGGGATACTCAATACCAACAGTAACGCACCCAGCACATACCATGAAAACGAGCCAAACCCTAAGTGTAATAACGGCGTCTCTATATGCATCGTTGTTTCGAGATGCTGGTGAGAAGTTGGGCATAAATACCGTGGTGACCGGGATGGGTTCTGTACAGGCTGCCCGTCAGGTAATCCTAAATCCAAGCGGCTATTCAATATATGCAAGTATAGATCCATACATACTAACCTCCCTATTATATCCAAGCAACATAACTAGTTGGTACATAGCCATAGCAGGTGATCAAATGGTAATAGCGTACTCACCCAACTTACCTAAGCCATTATTAAATGTGGTTAATAACCTAACCAATGCTGAGTGGTCAGCGTTAAGGTCCGGGAATTATGCAGAGGCTATGGTAATAACCAGGGAATTCCTAAACCTAATATTCTCAAATGAAACCTTTAACATGGCTCATGAATACGGAGCCTACGCCATAGGGATGTCCAACCCAAACACTGATCCTGAGGGGTATAGGGCGCTCATGGTTCTACAACTCACTGGAATATATTGGGGCTTGGGTAAGGATTACTACGTTAATCTGTTTAATCAGGCAAATTCCACGGGTAATGTATACGAGGTTCTCGCAGGCAGTGAGTTATTCGGCCCTGTTGAGTCAGGTAAGGTTTGGTTTGACATAGCTATTTACAAATCATCTGCCGTGAGCGTTAATATACCGTATTTTCCATTACCACCACAGGTCAATCTCGGTTCGCCACAATACTCAAGCTTTTATAGCAAAGCCAGTGTTACGATTGTGGTTGGAGGTTCTAATATTGTTGCTAGGGGAACGCCCATTCAATTAGCTGTGACAATACCTAACCAGGCACCTGATAAGGAATTGGCAGTAGAAGTGATACTTTACCTAATATCGCCGAGTGGTCATGAGCTCATGGAAAGCCTTGGCATACAACCGTTAACACCAGCATTATTTTATGGCAACTTAAGCAATGCACCACCATTAATTAGGGCCTTTGCGAATTCTTCGTTATTGGCATATGGTGGCTAATGGTGATTATTATTGGATAGCACAAGGCATATGTTTATGCCTTTCATAATTCTAATATCACTTATGCTGCTATTACCTATTGTAGTCCTTCTCTATGAGGGTTATGGATACCTATTAAAGGCATTAATGAGCGGTCTATTCATCGAGAGCGTTGTAGTAACATTGCTCGGCGCATTTATAGCCGCAGCACTAGATCTACTCCTGGGGGCGCCTGTTGCCTATGCCATATCCAGAAGGTTAATACCAAGGCCAATAGATAGCGTAGTCAGTGGGGTATTGCTAAGTCCATTAACAATACCGCACACAATAGTTGGTTTGTCAATCCTAATACTGGTTTCACCAATATCGCCAATACCTATAATACGTAAGTTACCTCTCGTAGATACAATATGGGGCCTCGTAGCTGCATACTTCGTGGTTTCCGCACCAATAGCCGTCGGTGCCATGAAACAGGTATTTGATGAGTTGGACCCAACCTATGAATACGCCGGCTTGACCCTAGGACTTAGTCAATGGGGTGTCTTTGCCCATGTCGTGGTTCCCATGACATTCAGGGAGCTCGTATCATCATTCCTGATGACTTGGGGCAGGGCCATAAGTGAGTTTGGTTCTATTGTCATATTAGCTTACTACATAGTCAACCCACCATTCTTTAATTATGTGTACCCAGTGCCAATATTGATTTGGTATTCCTACGAGGTTTATGGGCTGCCCATGGCATTAGGTTATGCGTCAGCTTCGTTAATGATATCAATACTGATTTTAGTATTAATTGAAATTATTAGCGAGAGAAAATTCACAGGTTTTAAGCCGTGATCTCTAATTAAATTAATGGTTATTCACCTACAAACTTAGGCTTCCTCTTTTCCAGGAACGCCCTTACACCTTCCTGTGAGTCTTTCGTCGATATTGCCACACCGAATAATGCTGCCTCATTGTTTAGCGAGCTCCATATTGGTGATTCAAAGCCGTAGTTTACGGCATATTTGGCAAGCATGAGCGTCAATGGTGGTTTAGAAGCCAATTCCTTAATCCACCTCCTAACCTCAAACTCAAGCGCATGGTTAGGCGTAACCTTATTAACTATGCCGTATTCAAGAGCTTTCCTAGCACTTACTTGTTTACCCGTTAGTATTAGTTCCTTACTTACTCCTAGGTTCGTTAAGCGCGTCAGTCTCTGTGTACCGCCGGCACCTGGTATTATGCCTAGGTTAATCTCAGGTTGCCCAACCAACGCATCCTCGGAGGCTATCCTAATGTCGCAGGCCATAGCTATTTCTAAACCGCCACCAAGGGCATAACCGTTTATGGCCGCAATCACGGGTTTCGTGTAATACTCAACTTCTAGGGTCATTGAGTGATAATGTCTCATGGCTTTAAACATCTGTATTGGCGATGAATTTTGGAACTGATTGATGTCAGCACCAGCACAGAAGGCTCGGCCGTTACCAGTGATTACTACTACCTTAACCCTTGAATCATCCTCAACGGCTCTTAGGGCATTTACTATTTCATCGGCCATCCTAGGTGTTAATACATTCAGCTTATCGGGTTTATTAAAAACGATCCAGGCGGCTGGCGGATCTATCCTTAGTAGTATCTCATCGTACTTTCTCACCTCAACCTCGGGATAGTTCCTAAATCCAGCACCACTCTTCCTACCTAATTTACCTGACTTAACGTATTCCGTAAGTAATGGGTCTGGCTCATACTCATCCCAATTACTAACGTTCTTGAGATGCTGAAGGGCACTAACCACATTATCAATACCTATTTCATCAGCGAGATCGCTTAAGCCCCATGGATAATTCAACCCAAGCCTCACACTCTTATCAATATCCTCAACACTAGCTACGCCCTCCCTAACCAACCAGGCTAACTCGTTAATTGCTGGCGCCATTAATTTAACGGGATCCAAATCAAGCCCTTGATCAGGAAGTACTTTAGGCTTGACATACTGACCAGGACCCGGATACTTATAGAAACCTTCACCGGACTTAACACCAAGTTTACCCTTATTTACTAAGTCCTCAAGTAATGGGCATGGATGAGCCCTAAAGCCTCTCTCAGTCATGGCCTTAACTATGAAGAGACTTGTGTCAAGACCTATGTAATCAAGTAATTCAAAGGGACCCATCGGTAGACCAAGTACATTCCTGGCCATCGCGTCTAAATCAATTATTTTAACCCCTTCCTGCATTACCTCACGACACGCCTCAAGCATAACCCTAAAGAGGACCCTATTAACTATGAATCCAGGTACGTCCTTATTAACAACAACAGGCTCCTTATTTAAAAACCTGGTTAGTTGCACTGTGATATTTACAGTCTCATCACTTGTGTATTTACCTCTCGTGATTTCCACAAGCTTCATTAATGGTGGTGGGTTCATGAAATGAAGCCCTATGAATTTATCACGCCTAGAGGTTGCCTCTGAAAGTTCGGTTATCGGTATTGTACTTGTGTTTGATGCGAATATTGCGTGAGACGGCGCGTACTTATCGGCTTCTCTAAATATGTTCTTCTTCAGCTCGGCATTCTCAGGAACAGCCTCAACCAGGAAATCAACACCTTCGACGGCAGCTGCTATATTTGTAGTGGTCGTTATCCTCGATAATATCGTATCAACACTTTCCTTCAACTCACCTCTTTTACTTAATCTCTCTAGACTGTCTCTGATTCGATTTAATGCGTTCCTAAGTATCTCGTCAGATATGTCCATAAGCCTAACCTCATAACCAGCGATGGCGAATACCTCAGTGATTCCATGACCCATCGTGCCTGCGCCAAGAACTGCAACCTTCCTAATGCTGAGGCTGGAGGACATACATTAGTTTATGGAATTAATTCCTTTATGAGTATTACCATGGGGGATAACATTTTAACTGCGTTAGGGAATAATAATTTAAAATTGAAATTTATTGCTTCAATCTTAATTTGCCAGCGAATTTCTTGGTGACCTCTTCATTCAATTCTTTATCCCAATTCTCGTAATCCCAGTAATGAATAACCTCGTACTGCTCCTGCCTACTAATCATTCTACTGAGCAAGTCCTTCTGAGTACCCTTCTCCTTAAGTTCTATTAAGGCATCCTTAACAGCCTTCATGGCGACCCTAAAGGTCGTTACAGGGAATATAACAATCTTATAACCCATCTCCTCAAACTCCTTAGCCGTTATGTACGGCGTCTTCCCAAACTCGGTCATATTGGCGAGCAACGGCACCCTAACCTCCCTAGCGAATCTATTGAATTCCTCCTTACTCTCGAGAGCCTCGGGAAATATTATATCCGCCCCAGCTTCGACGTACGCCTGAGCCCTCCAAATAGCCTCATCAAGTCCATAAGTACCGCGAGCATCCGTCCTTGCAATGATTAAGAAGTTCTCATCCCTCCTCGTCTCAACTGCCGCCCTAATTTTCTTAATCATTTCATCAGCAGGAACCACATGCTTACCACTCAAGTGGCCGCACTTCTTGGGTAATTCCTGATCCTCAATCTGTATTGCAGAGGCCCCTATTGACTCAAACTCCCTAACAGTCCTAACAACATTAAGTGTCTCGCCAAAGCCAGTGTCCGTATCAACAATGATAGGTATATCCACGGCATCCATAATGTACTTAGTAAACCTAACCAACTCATCAAGTGTGAATACACCAAGGTCGGGCAGGCCCAGGGAGCTGCTGAAGGCCGCACCGGAGACGTAGAGAGCTTCGAAACCAAGTTGTTGGATCATTAGGGCAACGAAAGCATCGAAAGCCCCTGGGGCAATGATAATGCCAGGTTTTGATAATCTTTCCCTAAGCCAAGCCCTAACCTCCTTGGGATCCTTCTTGTTTCTCCTTAATAATACGGCGTCCATCATAGTGCTTAATTAATAATCCCTTAATAAGTAATTCCATGATCAGTTGAAACACAGCTTTATTACTTACCCAAATCCACTATAGTGATACTATAATGCGTAGTATCAGGTCAATATTTAACAGGAGAGGCGCACGTAGGCTGCCTCCAGACCGAGCCAGAGAGAGACTTGAAATGATAATTGACTTGTCACGCGCCATTATGTCAAGGAGGAGCGTGCAAATCGCTAATGATTATTTAATTATTAATGATTGGTCATTATTCACCCGTTACCTCATTAATTGTGTTAATGATAATTGTTCATTAATGAGTATTAGGGTTGATGGTGGGCAGGGAAGTTCATTATTGAACTTTTTGGCGAGGGTTAATAGTAGGCTTGAGTCTGAGGGTGCGGGTAGGATCATCATTGTTGGTGGTTTCGCCACGGAGCTCTATAGTGGTGGCGTTTATAGGACTGGGGATGTCGACGTAATTATTGATTCTAGGGATTCGGAGAGAGCCATGGGCATACTTTATGAGGAGTTGAATCACATAAACGCGAGGAGGGAGGGTAGGGTGTGGGTTAGTGATTACTTTGGTGTATTAGCCCTGGACATAGTCGGCGTGACCTACGTGGGTAGGGTCAAAGTATTGAGAGTAGATAATGGGCATGTTTATATTGAGTCACCGGAGGACAATGCAGTAACTAGCCTAAACGCTTGTGTTTATTGGTCCTCAGATGCCGATTGCGAGAGAGCTGCGGCGGTTCTGGCTGCCCAGTGGGGCAGTATAGATTGGAATTACCTGGTTGATAGGGCTTGGCGTGAGGGCGTTCTTGATAAACTGAATGAAATAAGAAGAGCAATAGAGGAGAGATACAGAAGGTACCAGGAAAAGTAAGAAAGAGAGTAATGTTTTTACCGCAGGTAGTCAATAAGTCAATAATGGGTAGGCTCAGGGATAGGGTGATATTAGTTACGGGTGCTTCCAGGGGCATTGGCAGGGCTATAGCCAGGGCAATCGCTGAGGAGGGAGCCAGGGTGATAATAAACTACAGGTCTTCAGCCAAGGAGGCCGAGGAATTAATGCTTGAACTAAAGAGGAATGGCTTCGATGCGGCCATAATTAGGGCTGATGTATCCAGGGAGGATGAGGTCAGAACAATGTTTGAATTAATTAAGAAAGATTACGGAGTACTACACGGGATAGTCAACAATGCTGGCCACGGTTCCGCAACTACCTGGAACAAGAGATTTCATGAAATAACCTGGAGCGATTTCGAAGAGGTCATTAATGTTGATCTGAAGGGCACATTCCTATGTAGTAAATTTGGTATTGAATTAATGGTGAATGGCGGGTCGATAGTCAATATTTCATCAATAACGGCAAGGACTGGTGATGTTACTGGCATACCCTACCTGGTCGCTAAGTCTGGAATAATAGCCCTCACAAAGTCCATGGCGCTATCGCTATCGCCAAGAATTAGGGTGAACGCAGTGGTCCTTGGAAGTATTGAGACCGGGTGGGTTAATTGGTTAGGCAGTGACGAGGCTCGGAGATTAATTAACTACATACCCATGGGTAGGTTAGGTAGTCCTGAAGATGTTGCTAGGGCCGTTATTTTCCTGCTTAGTGATGATTCATCATTCATAACGGGACATACGATTGTTATTGACGGCGGCGAGTGCACGGCATGCGATTAAGCACTCCTTTAATACGTGCTACTTACATGTAATACTGAATGCGTAGGAATGCTGTCCTATTAATAGCGTCTAGAGCGATTAGGAGCTTGGCTTTTGGATACTTAACATTTATAGTACCACTGTACTTAAAGTCTATTGGATTCTCTGCCGTGATTATAGGGCTTTACTTCCTCGTAGCCACAATATCCTCAGCAATACTGGTACTAATTTCAGGTTTTCTCGGTGATATGATAGGTAGGAGGGATGCATTGATTATTATGTCGAGTTTATTTATAATATCTATGGTAATCTTCAGTATAACGAATAATAAGGTATTACTATTCTTAACATCAGTATTTGGAACAACAACGGGAAGCATGGGGGGTGGTGGGGCTGGCGGTGGTCCCGTTACCCCATTACAAACATCTTTACTTGCTGACAATACCGAGTTAAATGAGAGGACAAGGATATTCAGCCTCACAACATCAATATCACTACTCTCTTCATTACTGGGTTCCCTAATATCATATGCAATACTAAGCCTTGGATTTAGTGACCTAGTGCTTTTCAGGATATCCCTCGTATTAAGTATTATATCATTAATGTTGCTTGTCTTAATCAGTAGGGATAAGCCCAGGATTAAGTCTCTCAGTATTAACGACATTCTTCCGAGAAGATCGTCAAAGCCGATAACGAGGATAGCAATAGCAGGATCGCTGGGTAGCCTAGGTCTTGGTATGGTTACACCATTACTACCATTATGGTTCAGATTATTCCTGAATGCAAGTGAGATTGAGATTAACGAGGTATATACCGCATCCTATGTTGTCTCGATAATCCTCACACTAATGGCTAGAAGAATTGAGGTCTTCATGGGTCGTGTTAGGGCGATATCCATACTTAGATCCATCTCCGTATTCCTATTTATTGTAATGGCATTAATGCCGGTCTTCATGATTGATGCCGTGCTTTATGTAATTAGAGTCACGCTATACACAATAACAATACCTCTACGTCAATCGCTTTCCATGGACTTAATGGATGAGAATGAGAGGGCCCGGGGTCTATCAATCACAGGACTTGCACGCAGAGTCCCATATGGTTTAGGCAGCACGATTGCCGGGTTACTAATGAATTATGCAGAATTCTCATTATCAATGGTCCTGGGAGGCGGCATAGCATTACTCGATCCAATACTTTACTATATATTCTTTAGGCATTATGATGATAGGTCTTCCCAGGTATAATCTTACACAGGATTAAGGGCGACTTAATACATATGTACTGAACCCTCTTTAAGTATCTTCATGAAGGCATAACTAGACAGAGCAACACCAATCACTATGTATATTACTGCCAAGACAGCCAATGGCCATAGGTAATTAAGGAGTTTGGGGATACTGTATCCATAGAGCATAGCACCCCTAAGTCCTGACAATGCCCAGGTTAGAGATAGCGAGTAGCTTATGTACTGGAGCCAGGTCGGTAATACTGAAATTGGGAATACGACTCCGCCAAGCAAATTCGAGGCTACTGAGGTGAATAGGGCTATTGGGTTTCCCTGCTTAACAATCAATACGACGGCACCGGCAATTAGGTTAAGTCCAATTATTGATGCTAGGTAAAGTATTAGGAAAACTATCGAGGACAATAAGTTAGCCCTATACGTAATGCCGAGGCCAAGGCCAATTAGCAGTACTAGAAGAGCACTAATTGAGTTTATTACTAGGCCCCAAACAGTATTGTACATCATGAGTGCCATGGGCCTCAATGGAGATGCTATTAGGTATTCTAGGGTTCCAATTAACTCTTCATTTCTGATACGACCAGCCAATGTGGTAACTGATGCGGAGAAGTAGCCCTGGAATGCCGTGCCGATAACCATGAAAGCCGTATAATTCTTAATAGCGCTTAATTTTCCAAAACCAAGGGTTATGCCGATGAAGAAATAGATAAATACGGGAATAACCCAATTAATCATTGTTAATGCAACCTGCGTCTTATACGAAATCCACATCTTCCAGCCCCTAATCACAATAAAACCATATAATCTGTCAATCACACCCATTATGACCACCCACTCCTCCTCATGATCCTCTCCATCCTCCTTGCATTTCCCTCAGCAACAGCCACCTCAACATCAATATCCATAACCCTAACCCTACCATCACTCATTGCTAACCTACCCATCAATTCATTAAACTTATCAATCGTCGTGACTATTACATACTCATCACCACCAACACTCTCAACATTAAAGCCACTAAGTCCATCCACAGAACCCTTAACGAGAACTTTAACGACCTTAAGGGCTGGAGCCTCATTGAGGATCCTCCTATTTATGTAAATAACCATGTCGGCCAACTCAATCTCCTGAGGATCATGAGAAGCCAGGATAACTGTTTTCCTACCCCTAAGGCCCTTAATGAAACTAAGTATGCTATGCTTAGCATCGATGTCGATGCCGCTCGTTGGCTCATCAAGCAACAGTACGTCTGGGTCATGCATTAATGTTCTGGCTATCTCGAGCCTCCTCATCATACCCGTACTATATGTTGCGACCCAATCATTAATCCTCTCACCCAGTCCCAATTCCTCAAGCAATTTCTTGGCTCTTGCCCTAGCCTCCCTAAGTGATAAGCCATATAATGTGCCGAAGAACACCAGGTTATCCATGGCTGTTATCCTCCAGTAAACACCACGGTCCATGGGGGTCATAAACCCAATCCTCCTCTTAGCCCTAACATCGGTTGACCCATAGCCATAAATAAGGATCCGCCCACTGTCAGGAACCAATATACCAGCAGCAAGCCTAAGAAGTGTAGTCTTACCTGCGCCATTAGGACCAACGAGAACCACTATCTTACCCTCAGGAACCTCGAGGTAAACATCCTCAACAGCCACAATACGCCCAAACCTCTTAGTAACATTATCAAAAAGAACTGCAGACACGAAGCCGTTATCGAAAATGCATTAATAACACTTTCTCCTTTTACAAATACATAATCACGACAAAAACCACAACTATGGCATAAACCACAGAAAAACACTTAAAACCAAAACCGCAAGATATAGATCGGCGGGGGTGCCCGAGCCAGGTCAAAGGGGACGGGTTGAGGTCCCGTTGGCGAAGGCCTGCGTGGGTTCAAATCCCACCCCCCGCACCAAGGGGCTGAATTGTTTATGGTTCGTGTCGTTTTCATTTCAATTGGTAAATATTTATGCGATGATGAATTAATATCGCGAGATTTAATATTGAATAAGTACTCGATTATGTAAAAATTAAATGGTTATTTTTTAGGCTCAATTAGAAATGCACTAAATATTAATGAAATAATGCCTAGTGTTACTATGAATATTATTGGTATGAACCAGGGATCGTAAATAAGGTAATATAGCTTTAGTGCCTTGCCTAATGTAATTGAGTAGTAATATAAATCGCTCATTACTATAATTATGGCGAATGCCCCGACTTGTGATGCTAGCCATAATAAGCTAGCCGCTATACCTGCTGATTCACCACCTACTGTCTCGAGGGATAATTGAAGACCAACAGGCGCTAGCGATAACAATAGAAAACCAACTCCTATTGAAATAACCAAGTAAATAATATATATGGTTCTCAACGAAAATAGGGCAAATAACAAAACTAATAATGATAGATTAATTAGTATTATCCCCTTCCTCATATGATACTTATCGGAAATGAATGGTATCACCACCATTCCAATTATCCCGCTTATGAGCATTGATATTCCAGCAAGGTCTCCGTAGAGAGTTGCTATACCTCTAGAGTATAGTATTGATTCATTCCATTGAGCCAGGGCACTAAATACGCCAACTCCTATTAAGAATAGTATCATTAGTATTATGATGTTTCGCTGCCTAATAATAGTCCTTATTTGAGCACTGAAGCTCTGCTGCGAGACGATCTCACGAGTTCTTCCCTTAACTGGTGACTCGCGCGCCGTAGTGATAAAGAAAAGAAAAGTAAGGATATAGTGACTATTAATGAGAATGTAATTATGTTTAGAATTAAGTCGTGAAATGAGGGTTCAGGAACCATTATGGGCGTTATTACTAATGCTAATACCATACCGATTATTTGCCCCATTGTGCCAATACCATTTGCTAATGTTTGTTCATTCTCAGGAAACCAATTATTAGCAAGTTTAGTTATGCCATTGTATATAAAGGGTTGACTTGTACCAGCTAAGCTTTGAAATAGAAGTAGTAAGTAGAAGTTAGTGCTGGCAAATAGCCTCAACCAGGAGAACAACGCGAGTAATGCACCGCCTATCGATACTGCAAGCTTAAACCCATATTTATCAACTATGAAGCCTGCAGGTATTGAAAGAGGAATGAATATTAATGGCCATATAGCAGCCATTAATCCTATCATTGTTAAGTTCGTATGAAATAAAGATACCATTTGTGGCACAGCAATACCCGCAAAGTTTAGCCATATAATCTGAGATGACATAGCAATAAGAGTATAACCAGAGAGTACGACCCACCTCCAGCGGTTTTCATATATCATATTCATATAAAAATAATAATATTTACTTAGTTCTTTTAAATGCTTATTATAAATAAAATATTTATATAACATGGATATCAATAATTTTAAGAATTCTATTTCATTAATTCCTTTACAAACTTAAATGAATACATCTCATAATATAGATTCAATATCGTGATATATTATTAATAAGAGACGGAGGATTATTGCATTCATTTAAAAAGAGGAAGTATTGTAATTACGCGTAATGTTACAAGGGAAAAATATCTGTTCTCGAAATTATTGGTTTAAATAAAGTATTATATTTTATATATTCATGATATTTTTAAATAAATTAATAGATTTCAGAGTAATGGCATTATCCGATATATCTAATCTTATGGCTGGGTTAGGAAAATTATTCAAGCCCTATAAGGGGGCTTTTCCTGAATTTAGGTCGTTACCATCCAAAGGAGTTAGTAGGGATGAATTACTTTCTATTTTGAGAAAAATGGCATCTGAGGAAGATAAATCATGGAAAAACGGTAAAGTATCGGGTGCTGTCTATAATGGGAGTGATGATTTAGTGTCTTTATATGAGGAGGTCTTTTCAATATATCCACTTGCCAATCCATTGCATCCTGACGTTTGGCCAAGCTTAGTTAAATTGGAGAGTGAGGTTGTAGCCATGTGCGCTAATATGCTTCATGGAGACGGCAATGTGAGAGGTTCAATAACTGTGGGCGGTACTGAAAGCATTTTATTAGCAATGAAGACCTATAGGGATTACTATAGGCATAAGAAGGGTATCATAGAGCCTGAAATAATTATTCCTAAATCTGCGCATGCAGCCTTCCTTAAGGCTGCCGAGTACTTTAACATAAGGGTGAAGATCGTAGATCTTGATGATAAATTTAGGGTTGATGTGGAGAAGGTTAAGAACACCATTACGAAAAACACAATAGCAATCATAGGTTCTGCGCCGAATTTTCCATATGGAACTATAGACCCCATTAAGGAGTTGGCTGAGGTAGCCATGGATCATGGGATCAGTATGCATGTTGATGCTGCATTGGGAGGGTTCATATTACCATTCGCACGAAAATTGGGTTATGATATACCACAATTCGACTTTGACGTAGAGGGGGTGACCTCGATTAACTTAGATACTCATAAATACGGATATGCTCCTAAAGGTTCCTCGGTAATACTTTATAGAGACCCAGAGTTATTTAGTTATCAGGTATATGCCATTGGTGACTGGACTGGGGGTATTTACTTCACACCAACAACACTGGGTAGTAAGCCTGGCTTTACCATAGCCGCCACATGGGCTGTAATGCTCCATCTCGGTGAGGAGGGTTATATGAAAATAACAAAGGAGATACTTGAGACCGGTAAATACATAATTAATGAGATTAAGAAAATAAGTGAATTGAAGATACTTGGTGACCCACTGTGGATAATTGCCATATCCTCAGATTCCATAAATCCCTACGTCATAATGGATTACATGGCACAGAGAGGATGGCACTTAATAGGTTTAATAAATCCACCAGGATTCCATATAGCACTCACGTATAGGCACACTTTACCAGGTGTTAAAGAGAGCTTCATAAATGATTTACGTGAATCAATAAAGGACGCCATAGAGAAGGGCCAACCTACAACTGGCATGGCGCCCATCTATGGAGCAACAGCGTTTCTGCCTAAGGACCAGCTAGACCTTATTTTAAAGTACGTAATTGATTGGCTGTATAATCCGTGGGAATAACTATGGCTTCATTAAGTGAATACTATATTGGTATTGACCTCGGTACATCTTCATGCAAAGTCGCTTTATTTAGTAGGGATGGAACATTAATAGCATCATCCACTAGGTATTATCCATTAATTCTTGGTAAAGATGGAAAGGTAGAGCAAGATCCATTAGCATGGTGGGGCGCTGTTAAGGACTCCCTAAGAGATGTTGTTACTAATACGAAAATTGATGTTAATAAAATAATGGCTATTGGCGTTACTGGACAGTGGTCAGATACAATACCAATTGATAAGGATGGAAATCCATTGTACAAAGCCATCATATGGATGGATACAAGGGGTAAGGACGAAATAAAGAAACTGATTGGGGGCTTTCCATCAATATCTGGATACCGTATAGATAAACTATGGATGTGGATACGCATAACTGGTGGAGCACCGACAAGGTCAGGTAAGGATTCCATAGCTCATATTCTCTACATAAAGAATAACATGCCTGACATATTCAATAAGACGCATAAGTTTCTTGACGCAATTCATTTCATAGTAATGAAATTAACAGGTAAGATTGCAGCATCTTGGGACACATCAGTCTTATTGTGGGTTACTGATAATAGGAACCCAAATAATGTGGTTTATTATGAACCGTTATTAAGACTTGTTGGTATACCCAGAGATAAATTGCCTGATCTAGTTTCACCAACTACTATTGTTGGTTCAATAGACCCTAAGGTGACTGAGGAAATAGGATTACCGAGTCACATTAGGGTTATTGCTGGTTGTGGTGATCTACCATGCTCACCAATAGGCGTTGGTGCTGTTGATTATTACGAAACGCACCTATACATTGGAACATCATCGTGGATAACAACGCACGTACCATTTAAGAAAACAGATATATTCCATAATATTGCATCGCTACCCTCGGCACTCCCTGGTAAGTACTATGTACCGGTTGAACAGGAAAATGCGGGGAGCTGCCTTGATTACACCATGAAAACACTCTCCATTAAGGATTACGACGAGATCGATAGGCTTTGTTTAGAATCGGTGCAGGGGTCAAATGGATTGCTATTCTTACCCTGGCTACTTGGGGAAAGGGCTCCTGTTGAAGATCCATACCTTAGAGGTGGATTTTTCAATCTAGGTATATATAATTCAAGGGGCGATATTGTGAGGGCTGTGATGGAAGGCGTAGCATTAAATATTAAGTGGGCATTTCAGTCTTATTTAAGGTTCATAAATCATAATGTTGATTACGTAATAATGGGCGGCGGAGGTGCCCAATCAAAAATATGGCCGCAAATAATAGATATATTGAATATTAAAGTGATCACTGTAAAGAATCCAAGGTATATAACAGCAAAAGGAGCAGCTATGTTAGCGGCCTATGGCTTAGGCACAGTTAATCTTAATGATATAAAGAGCACAAGAAAAATTGATCAGGTATATGAGCCAAGTAAAGATCTAAGAAAGTTATATGACGAAAAATACTTAATATTCATGAAATATTATAAAAATAATAAGGAATTAATGAAATCAATCAATAAATTATAATTCAAGGATTATAATTCAACAATATCATCCCTTGAACCGCAATGTAACCAAGCCTTTTGTAGACCCTAATTGCTGGTGTGTTATATTCATCAACGTGAAGCATCGCCACGGCACTACTATTAATTGCATCCTTAGTTATTACAGAGACTACCGCCTTTGCGAATCCTCTATTCCTGTAATTAGGGATTGTGAATACATCACCCACGACCCAAACCTCCGGTAGCTTCAAGTACGTACCTGCAATGGCCACCAATTCACTGTTCATGAATAATCCATAATAATGCCAATGAGGCGATGATAACCTAATTAACGCCTCAGCCTCACTTATCCGCGTTCCCTGTATACTCTTTACCCTAAGGAATTCATTAATATCATTAATCGATAATCTGCGAATAACAACAGCATCATCGTTAATAATAAATTCCCTAAAGGAATTACTCCAACAAATCATTGTTAAGTCTCTGGATAGTGATATCGTGCCTTTGCTGGATAGCTTATTGATTAAATGATTCACGTACTTAGGTTCGGTTTCCGCATGAATCACTAGGCGGTTGTTTAGTGGAATCTCATCAAGAGCGTTAAGGGATGCATTACCGATTATGTGAATTGCCGTGTATGGTAATCCCCTGAATATCAATAGGTAACCAACTATGTCATTATTAACCACGTTTAGGTAAGCCTCCGTGAACTCTGGGTAGTAAACAATGTCGTAGTACAGGTATACATACCTGACAGGGTCCATTAAATAAGCCCTCCTGATCAGGCTAAGGATGTTCCTATTCAACTCCTTAAATACATCAATAATCATTACACCAGGCAGGGAATAATCATTACCTGGATTTATTAATCAATCTCCCAACAATTGGGCAATAAGGATCAGGCGAATCCACAGAGCTAAATGCCGCAAACGCTCTGGCAGGGCAACCAGCATTGCATAGGTTAACCATTGGGCAGGTACTGCATGGCTTTATACCCACATAGTTCCTATTCCTAAACGATCTAAAACCATTCCTCCAGATAACCTTAAGATCATCCCTAAGCGCATTGCCCTCATAGAACTCCTTATTCATGGTCAATTCACACCCATAGATACTACCGTCCGAGTCTATTACGAATCTGCTTCTGCCCGCGGGGCATGTTGTGTAATTAATAATCCTAAGGGCATTAAGTTTCTCCTTGGACCTCTTATACGCATTGTATAGATCACTGAGGCTAAACCTAAAGCCATTCAGGACAAGCTTAACCCTGGTCTTAGTGCGCATTATGTCATTAATAACCATCCTTGCCAACTCATTACTAATCGATAGGCCGTTTTCACGAGCCCTACCAAACTCCTGAACACGTATGAAGGTGAGCACTGGGGCACCCAATTTTTCCGTTAACCTAACCATATCCACAACGTAATAAGCATTGTCAGGTATTACCGTATACGACAGCGACACAGCAATACCAACCTCCCTAAACACATTAACAGCCCTAACAGCCTTATCGAAACTGCCAATGCCCCTAATAACATCATTGACTGCTGGATTTGGGCCATCGAGACTCACCTGAACCTGGTCAAGCCCAGCCCTCTTAAGTTGAAGTGCACTTTCTCTATTAACTAACGTACCATTAGTACTCATCGATATGTAAAGACCAAGGTCCTTCGCATGACTTATTATTTTCAATAAGCCCCTTCTGATTAATAGCATTGGTTCACCACCCAATAGGTAGACATACTTAGCCCCAAGATCCCTTAATTTATCAAGTATGAGTAACCAATCATCGATACTTAATTCATTACTTAATGGCTTACCCGCTAATAAGTAGCAGTGTCTACATTCTAGGTTGCATGCATGGGTTAGGTAAATAGTTACGTCATTAATGAAGTTCATGCTTAGGTATGGAAGTTCGTTATTGTCCTCAACACTACCTCGCAGAGCCAGTATGTGGCTAAGTGGGGATGCTGGGCATTCATCCAGGAAGATCTCCATTTCATTAATCACTTAATCGCCTAATTCCTAACTCTATGTACTCCAATTTAAATTGCAGACTTTAGAGGGAAAGAAAATCAGGTGATCCGCTGTTCCTCATCGATCAGCGATTCCTGATTTTCATCAATCAACATCTTGATTATAATTGAAGTAATAAAGCTATTACTACTCCTTCCCCTTGGTATTGTCTTGCTGCTTCTCCTCAACCTTACCCTCTGCTTTCTTTTTCTTCCACATTGATGGATACGTGCCTTTTTTCATAATTACTCTGGTAGTCTTAATTGCAATACCGCGCTGGGCATTCATTATTTCATCGCTTGTCATTTCCGCATAGCCTAGAGCCACTAGTTCATTCTTTAAAGTCATGATTGCCGTTAATGATTTCCTCTTTATATTATTCGTTAACTTAACAATGCCAGGAACAGCCAATGCGGCTCCATGACAAACCGCATCGACTGCGGAGTCCCTGATCCAGACCTTGGGTAAATGCCTAACCATGTACTCAACAGGTTTTACATAAGTTCTCAGGAGATCCTCAATGCCATAATCCCTATAGAGCGTGTATGCATCCTTAAGATCCTGCAGTGTAATTGTCTCCTTCTCAGTGAAGCAACCAACCCTAATTCTTCTGAGCTCCCTCATGTTTGCGCCAACTCCAAGAACCTCACCAATATCATAAGCAAGCTTCCTTGCGTATGTCCCTGATTCCACATTCATCCTTATTAATGCGTACTTACCATCCCTCTCGAGAAGCTCAAGCTCATAAACATGCTTAACCCTCAACTGTCTCTTAACCGCACTCCTCAATGGCGGCCTTTGATAAATGGCGCCGGTGAACTCCCTAAGTACAGCCCTCAACTTCTCATCATTAACATCCCCATGCATCTTCATAACCATTACGTACTCCTTATCCAACGTATTAATTGCAGGCATAGCCTTCGTAGACTCTCCAAGCGCTATAGGTAATACTCCAGAAACCCCTGGATCAAGCGTACCAGAATGACCTGCCCTATCAAGATTAAGCATCTTTTTAATCCAAGCAGCAACCTCATGGCTTGTTGGTCCCCTCGGCTTATCAATAACCACAAAACCATACTTGAGGTAAAGATCCATGGGCCTCTTCTCTGGCGGTACGCCCCACTCTGGGTTTGTTTGCTCATTAGCTATCCTAACGAGAACCTCCGTTTCATTACAATAGCTCGGTAATGACACGCTCAATCATATTACGAATGTTATGAAATTATAAAAGCCTATCTCCGAATTACGATAAATTAACTTTTATTTTACCCCACATTATTATTCACGAGTGCCCAACATAAAAACATTAATTATAGTGATCTTAGTGTTGATACTCGCGATAGTACTTGTGTATTTGGTACATTCGTTATATATGATTAAGAATGGGACTGCTGTAGATAATATCTACGTTAACACAGTTAAATATAATGAATTACTAAATAATTATACAAACTTACTGGTTAAGTATACTGTATTACTTCAGGAATTAAATGAGTGCATGGCCAATGAGAGCTCGGTACAATACCAGGGTTCATTAAGCCATAGGATTACCATTGCAAGTAACCTGGTCCTAAATACCACATTATCAATAGTGAACTGCAATAGCTATTCACTTCAATCAGCAAAGGAACTCTACTTTGAAACAAAGGGACCCGGCTATCTAGAAATAACGTATAGGTTATCAAATCCCCAGGTGATTTCAGGCTCTGTCTCATACTACGTATACATAATGGCCCAGGCAATGCCATCAATTCCAATAACTGCTGTATACACTTATGAGAGCTCGACGTATGCCTATGAGGCTGGTCAATATGGACAATTAATTATTCCAGTCCTGCCAAACTCAACATACACCCTCAACATCGGATTCACGTGCTACACCACCGAGTATTATCCGCCAACGAACGCAGGCACGATAGTTAATAGCGAGATCCCGGAGAGTGCCGTTATTAATGTGACCTACGTATGGTGAAGGCATTAAGTTATGTAGCCCTATTCAAATGCAGAGGTGGTTATGTAATTACGAGGGGTAGGAAATTTGCAATAGGTAATGGACTTTATGCGTACGTGGGTTCATGTGGTAATGCATGCGCAGCACGCATAGTTAGGCACCTTGGTAAGGTCGTTAATAGGTTTTGGCATGTTGATTACCTACATGACATATGCAATGAAGTTGCCGTCATGGTACTACCCTTTAAGGAAGATGATGTTGCTAAGGCATTGCTCAGCAGGTTCTCTGGAATCTTAGGTTTCGGAAATAGTGATAAGAAGGAGAATAAGACGCACCTATTTAGGATAGGTCCAAGTAATGAAGATATCACTAAGGCCTTACACGTATTAAATGTGGTAATTCACGAGACCTTAAACAGTAAAGCACGAAATTTTAAGTATTAAGATCGCGATCAATTTTATGAATTACATTGATAACCATACTCAGGCTGTAGATAGTAACTGGTGTAGTTTATTATCATGCCCATGGGCCAGTAATAAGTATTGCCGGTGCTCGGATTGTAGGCCTCAACGCCTAGGAACGTGGTATAGAAGTTGTAATTATTGGGGTTAAATTCAATGGCTACGTTGGCGTTTTCGTAGAATTGAACCTGCTGTGCCGTAGTTGGTATCATGAAGCCCACGGCAGTATCCACTATACTGAACACAGTACTTAATGCTACCCCAGCGGGTGGGCTAATAAAGGAAATAAAAATACTAGCGAGCACTGAACCTACAGCATAGGCTATGCCGGCTGGTGTTGGACCATATGAACTAATAACGTTATCAAAGAAGTACGCAATCTCATTAGATGTTACACCGCTGTACTCAATATTGCACTGAGTACTTACGCCGTTAGATGAGCTAAACCACGACCCATCAGTTATCAATTGCGAGATGCTATAGCCCGTACTAAAGTACCCATTGAACATGCCACTCACGGGTCCATTACCCATGTCAATGCCGGGCAGTAGATAAAGGGTATTGCCACTTCCTGGGTAGGAATCGGATGCCAACCCTAGCACGTAAGTACCGTTAGCCCAGATGCCCGTTGAGGGTTGGTACCACGAGACAAACGCTACGTAGCTATCGAAGTATAGATAGACGAAACCAGGGCCATTTACCTGGTATATCAATCCGCCATTCTGCGTACTCTCCTGATACGTGCCTTCGGATAATGATAGGTCAGGTTGAACCTCAACAAACGACCAACCATTTGCCAACTCAATATTCATATTTTGGTTGAAGGTGATTAACGGTCCTACCAAATTAATGAAGGAGTACCCCGTTGATGGGTTCGTCTCGTTAACCGTCCCATAAAATCCATTACCTGATGGAACCCCACCATACACATCCCAAAAGCTGAATAACTCTATACCTGAGTTTGACAGCGCATTCTCGCTCCAACCTATGAAGAATTGAACGAGAGGTCCCTGATATTCCTGGCAATCCTCAAGGACCCAACCACTGCCTGGCTCTGGCGCGTATGTATCACTAATTTCACAGCTACCCACATACGTATAGCCATAATTACCACCGCCACTGCCTGGCGAAGTATTAACCTGGGGAGTATTAACTGGGTCTTTTATTGAATTATACAATGCTGAGCTTGGCATTGAGCCCTTACCTCTTATAACTATTGGTTTGATACTACTCATATTTACTATTGATACTATTGTTAATGGTTTATTCCAGGTTATGTAGCTTGGTGGGTACGGTATTGCTATAAACGCATTATAGACCTCGTCGTTGTTTATATACGTAACTATGGCGAGTAATGATGGCCATACCGCATCTCCATAATGACTAAACCATGCCTCTGAGGCATTAATTACCGATGAGTTATCTAATGCGATGCTAACTAAGCCGAACCCTCTGTAATATCCAATGGGTATTATGTACCTCTGCGTAATTGCGAATAGGCTAACGGTAATATTAATGGGTTTATTCTGGAAATACGCCCTAATGATGAGCTGTGGCTCGCTTACCGAGCTATAGTTGAAGTACTCGATTATCGAGTACGGAGTTTTAATTACCTTAAAAGGCCTTAATTGGGTTGTGAATTGACTCGCTGATGATGCTGCCAACGTAATTATTGCGGTTATAGCCATAATTAGTATTGCGATAATTAATAACCTTCTTAAGGTCGTGTACATAGTCATTAAGTTCTTTCTTATGCACGGATTTTTTTACTCCGGCTGTTCAGTGAAAGTGAGCCGATCAGAATTGAAAATAATAAAGGCAAATAGAGCATAAAGGCTTAAGTTTATAATCTCTATACGGTTATGTTTATTAATGATGTTGCTGGTGCGTCTGAGTGTCATGATGATGGCTCGTGATCCTGAGCTTCACTGTTATTCTCATCCTCACTAGATAATGAGTTGTTAAGTAAATCTTCGAATCGCCTAATTTTCAGTTTCTCCTTTATTAGGGTAGTCATGCTACTCCTTAACTCTTCAATGTCGGCCTTGGTTACGTATGATAGGGCGTTGACGACTTCCTCAGCATACATACTAAATATTGCGTATTTCATGAGGAGTTCTTGCTCCTTCTCCTTCCTCGTTATGTAAAGCCTGAGCTTCCTAGCCACCTCCCTAATGGCATTCCTTACCTCGGACTCTATCTCAGGGACTTCCGCAATTGCCTCCTTACCCGCACTTGCGTATGGTATCTTCGTTGAGCATATGTGGACCACAATGGCCAGAGGGGCTGGGAACTTAACCTTATACTGCGTCCAATCTATCTCATCAACGATCTTCCTAATAACATCATTACCCTCGTCATATATTAACGGGACCTTATTAGCGAATCTATAAATGATTGGGTTGTCACTCGGTTCAATGGCGCCTCCCCATGCAAGGGCAGCCTCGACAATGAATGGATTACCCATGTATGAACTCGGCTTCCTAGTCACGGTAAACACAACCTCAGGCCTAAGCACAAACTTAACACCCTCAGCAAGTATGTCCTCACCTATTGGTGATAACCAATCAGCCCTCGGTCTCCTCCACCCATTAAACTCCCTCATCTTAGTTACGAAATTAATTAATTCATCATTAATGAGCTTACCCACGGGCATGTCTGGTTGCAATCCCACGAAATCTATAAACGTCTTTGCAATGGTCTCACCAACACCATCAAAATTCTCAGTAAGAAACTCAAGCAGCGGCAGGTCTGGATTTTTCTGTATTAATTGCTTTATCAATTCCACATCAACACTCTTGGGATGAGGGAGACCCTCCTTAGGTGGGTCGGGCATTTTAGTCGTTACCCTCGGTATTTTTATGGCATCGTCCTCATCAGGTCCCCTAAGAACAAACTCCGCATACGGCGCTACCATGGCGGTTCTCCTCAGATACTCCTCAACCCTCCGCTTTGCCTTAGACCAATCGCCCTCAAGCACTACCCTTATTGCTGTGCCATGCCACCCATACTTATTCTCCATGGTTCTCTGAGACATGATTACAGGCTCATTCTTTGTAATGTCTATCATCAGTTGATACTCATAAATAACATTACTCCTCAAAGGTGCGCTTCTAACTAGGATTGGCGTATTAGTAGTTGATTGGGCATATAGGACCACCATCTTGGCTCCAAGCCCAAATATACCCCTATGCTGCTTAATTCTATACTTACTACTGTAGAATACCCTGCCGAAGACGTTCGGTATTTCATCCCCAGGTATACCAATGCCATTATCCTCAACGTAAATACTAATCCAACTCCTAGATTGATTTGCATAATCAATGTATATCTTTATGCTCGGCAGTATCTTAAATGTCTCAGTGGCATCGAGACTATTCTCAACGAGCTCCCTAATAGTCTGATAAATAGCCCTAGTCGGATTGCTAAATCCCGCTATCTCTCGATTACGCCTAAAGAACTCAGCCGGCGATAAAGCCTCAAACTTAACAATATCGTTAGTACCCATGATCTAGAGCCTAGGAAACGAGAACCAATTTAAACTTTTTGCATTCTATAATATGCGAAGATTATTAATAATCAACAAGGCCCACGATACATAAACCCTCACTACCTCATTAAGCTACATAAAAACGACGCCTAAAATAAAATCTTAAGTAATAAAATACCTAATTACGTGGATAATGCTTACAGCGCCACAGGTCCTAAGCACCATTATTTAGGCAATCATAGTCACAGTAATTGAGATACCAAAGGCGATGCTCATGACAATGATAATGGGTATAATAATATTCTTTGTGCTAAATGTAATTTACGGAAAAGTAAGCCTTGAGTCAAAAAGGAAATGGACCACTAATGCCTTGGATAGATTACGTGAGTATAACATGAAATCTATGCATCCTTTACCTGAGATTTTATTATAAATATCACTGCACGTGTTTATATGACTATTGCCTTGAGAATTTGCTTAATATCCTTTAAATTCTCGAGGTTCCTCACGAGGTTTATCACCGTACTCATTTGACTCAGTGTTAATAAACCATCAGTTAACCTCCTGAACTTATCCTCAACCTCCTCATCGGTCATTGGGTTCTTTGGATGACCTCTGGGATGATCAACCTGCGCAGTTAATTCTTTACCGTTTCTGAACTTCACGGTTATCCTATTGGGTATTGCCGATGGGTATAGCTTATCAAGCTCTGGATCCACATTAACCTTCATCTTCCTTATTAATGAAAGAACTCTAGGGTCGCGTATATTCTCGGGCTTGTAGTGGTATAGCTCAACGGTACCGTAAAGTAGCGCCACCGCCGTTACCCACATTAGGCTGTGGTCCGCAGTCTCCTTCGTCTTCGGATCCCACTTTTCAGGGTCCTTAACTATTATGTCGTAAGCAGCCTTAAAGGTGTCTATGGTTATTGACTCAACATCATCAGGCCCAACGGTCTTGCCATACTCCTGCCTAATCATTCTGGCCGCATCAACCGCTGACTGTGCATGGTATTCCACGGGGTACGGCTTTATGTACGTGTCGAGGATCCTCTTTGGGCTCGGCATTGAGCTTAATTCGAGAATAATCTTATCATTGAAGTCCCCCGCCAACAATTGCTTTACAAAACCCATCTCACCCTTTAACGGCGCGTCAGGTCCTGTAAAACCCTCCTTAGCCAATAACACGGCAAACACGGCGTTCCTTGAGGAGTTAGCTGTTGCCGCTGCCTTCCAATGACTCAACTCACCAACCCTCGACTGTCTCATGGCCGCATGCGGTACAGTAGCAATTGATAGAGCGTTTAATGCCTCATTCTCATTAAGGCCCATGAGTTTCGCAAGACCTGCCGTCACTGCTATGCCTATGTAGTTAACGTGGTCCCAACCATGAAGCCTGAGACTACCCGCATCACAAAGCCTAATGCCTATCTCATACGATGTGGCTATAGCCGTTATCAAATCCTTACCACTCAATCCCTTATGCTCCGCGGCCGCAAATAACGCAGGAATCATATCACTTGGATGAAGCGGCTCCTTACCCAGGTAAGTATCGTTATAATCAAGGTATCTAACCATCAGGGCGTTAGTAAATACCGCCCACTCAATTGATGAAGTATCCAATGTGCCCCATAGCGTGGCCTCGACATTTGATCGATGATTCTTAGCAACACCTCTGGCTATCTTAATGGGCTCGGCCATAAATGCCGCCAGGGCAACTCCAAGGCCATCGAGAATCCTACGCTTAACCTCATTAATAACTTGTTGATCCAGATCCTCAAACTTAACATTGAGGGAGTAACGTATTATGGCCTCACCCAGGGAATCCCTAGCCATATTACTTAATGCAGTATTGCCTTGGTTTTAATGCATTAACCTTAATGAATAACCACAAAACTACTTATTAATCATAATGTTAAGGCATTAATACGTGAAGAAAAGAGCCATTTTATTATTATCCGGTGGTATTGACTCGGCTGTAGCGCTATACCTACTCAAATCGCGGAATTATGATGTAGTTGCCATATCAATAAATTATCCAGGAAGAGGAGAACGCGAAAGAGAGTCAGCGAGGATACTCGCTAAGTTAACAAATACTAGGTTAATAGAGGTTGATATACCGTTCATGAAAGAAATCGTGGAGCTATGGAACAATAAAGAGGAGAGACCTGAACACCTAAGGGATGCACATCCAAGTACAATACCTGCCAGGAATGCGATAATATACGCAGTCGCCGCATATTACGCTGAGATACTGGGAATAAACATCATAGTGGCTGGCCATAATGCCGATGACACGAAGTACTTCCCAGACACATCAAGAATGTTCAGGAAAATAATATCAAGGGCATTGACAATAGGGACCCACATAGGTAAAACCAAGGGACTAAGGGTTATTGCACCATTATCAAAACTAAATAAGACGGAGGTCGTTAAGTTAGGCCTCAAGCTAGGTGTGCCCTTTGAATACACGTGGTCCTGCCACAACAATTATGATAAGCCATGTGGCCAATGCAGTGGGTGTCTAGCAAGGAAGAGAGCATTTGATGAGTTGGGCGTTAAGGACCCACTCGAGGAAGCGATAAATAGCGGAAGGGATTGGTGGTTATTGAAGAAGAAATCATTACTCAAGCCCTAGACTTAATATACGTCTTCAATACCTCGATGAATTTATCGATCTCATCGGTGGTATTATAACCATGTGGAGAAATCCTAATGGTTCCAGGTCTTGGAGAAACAACAATATTATTCCTGCTAAGGAACTCCGCTAGATCGTAGGGGTTCGAATACTCGAAGGTTAGTATTGATGAGTGACTGCCAAGCGGTGTCGTTACCTTAAGCCCTAAATCCCCTAGTGAATTCGCTAAGCGTCCAATTAATTTGTTGGTATGTTCCTCAAATCTATGCGGTACTTCGTACTTGAGTAGTAGTTTCATTGATGCTAGTGTTCCTTCGAAGGCTATTATTGGCCAAGTACCCCATTCAAGCCTTGCAGCGTCTCTGGCTGGTATGTACGTGTTTATGTCTATTGGTCTCTTAAACAATTTCTCATTCCTCAACCTCCTACTTACCTGGTTATCATCAATCCCCATCCACCCTGAGAATGATGGTTTAAGCCTACTTAGTAATTCATCATTTACATAGACGAAGCCAGCGCCATGAGGCCCAAGTAACCATTTGTATGAACCCGTAATTAGAGCATCAACATCATCCCTAGCAACATCAATTGGTAAAACACCGACTGCGTGAAACGCATCACTTATAAACACAGCACCCCTTGCATGGGCAATCTCAGATATTTCCCTAATCCTCTCCTTATACCCCGTTATCCATGATACATAATCAACGAAGACTACCGCAGTATTATCATCAATGAGCCTCTCATAATCCTCCAAAGGTACATAACCATTAACGGACTTTGCAATCCTAACCTCCCTGATTAATCCTCGGGATTTAAGTGCGTGAAATGAGAAGACACCTGTTGGAAAGTTGAGTGGACTAATAACTACGTTACTACCTGGCTTAAATTCCATGGCTGATAATAATGCATTGAGTCCGTAGGTTGCACTGGGTACGGCAGCAATATTCTGCCATGATGACGCACTGATTAATTGCGCAAAGACCCTCTTGGCCTCAACAATGTGATCAAGTGCTAATTCCCATGGTTCACCCTCCTCCTGCCACAGATTAAGGAAGTTATTGACCGCTTCAGCAGCATCCTTCGTTAAAGGACCAGCTCCCGCATTATCAAGGTATACCTTTCTTCTGGTTATTTCTATTCGATTCCTGAGTTCCTCAAGCCAACCCATTAATTAGGTAAGTAATAAGTGGAATTAATTTTTATCGCATCTACTCAATAACTCCATTATTACCTCGATAATGGCCTTCATGACGGAGACCCTGGTCGGTTCATCAACCTTAACACAGGTACCAAACTCTATGCACAACTCATCCAGGTACTGAAGCACGGTACTAAACTCCTCACTTGGGTTAACCAACCAATCAATTAGGTGGTAAATGGCCTTAACAGTCTCCTCCCTATCCATCAATAATAACACTCACTAAATAATTAATAAGGCAATAAATTCAGGCGCCACGAACCTCAGAACGACGATAGACCAAGTACTGAGCTGACGGACAGGCCTTAGAACAAAGCAGGCAGTTTATGCACCTGTTCTCATCAACTATGAATGAGGGACCTGAACCAATCCTCCTTAAGGCCTTTGTTGGGCACCAGTTGATGCATAGGTTGCACTCACCACATATTGATGCCCTAGCCACAAAGCCTGCAATGTGAACTCTCAATTCCTTATTGACTGAGGAAATCACCACTTTGTTATTACCCTGCTCAACCTTGGCCTCGGCCTCTCCGAACTTGCCCCTCACAATGTATGAACCATTAACGCTCTCCACAGTGCCGAGCATCTTTAAGAACTCCATGAAGGTGTCCAGATTGATGGGTTTGTTAACATCAACTATCAGTGACTCACCATCACCACTAAACCTGACTGGGTACTTAACCCTGAAACTCACCCTAACCCGGCTACGGATATCGCCTGGCCAGCTCCTCCTCCAGCGCCAGAGGCCGTAATCAATGAATTCGCTTGGTAATTCCTGGCTGGTCGAGAATTCCCTGAGTACCTTGATAAGCCTCGTGTAAATACCGGGGTATTTCTCACGCACAATCTCAAACTCTCCCAACTCATTCGCCGGGCATATAACACAGCCGAGCCTATCAAAGCCATACTCATAGGCCTTATTATAAGGCAGGTTCCTCAGCAATATGTAACCCCAGACCTCGAGCGCTGTCCAGTCTTGTATTGGAGCAACAACAATATCCCTAGTAACCCACTTACTAACCGAGATCCTGGGTAACCTAGCCCTTTGGAACGACTCAAGGGCCCTCTGGCCAACAACACTTATGAAACCCATTGGAAACCTGCGCAGCATTTCATCGGTTATTGGCCCAAGCTTTATCACCTTACAGCACCAGCGGTAGTCTCTGGCTGGTGGTCCGAATTCCCTAATCGCCTTCCAATACATATCCTCTGCCGAGGCTATGATTAACTCGGCATTGTAGAGCTTCGTAACCTCCCTAACATTGCCATAGGACTCTAGTGGTTCGAGACCCGTGTCATTAAATAATACGTAGAATTTAACGCCTGTCTTTGACACAAGGTCGAGGGTTACCAGCGAGTCCTTACCGCCTGAGTACGAAACCACAACTGGCTTCTTATACTCGCTGAAGACCTTCCTTAGGAATTCTATGGCTTTCTCGGCCTTATGCTCTATGTAATCCCTATTTAACTCGATGAAATCCTTCAGCGTGCTGGGCTTGGGGCTTGGCAGTGGTCCCTTTGCTAACCAGCTCTTGATTATCCTGAGCCTGCTACCCCTCATTGACTTAGCAATGCCGTGGTATCTACCGTCCTCCGTGGACACCGCAACGTGCACATACCTCTCGCTGGGTAGGTTACCCCTGGTGATTAACTCCTTATGAACATCATACCTCCCGGGAAGCTTGTTTAATCTAATTATGGCCCAGTAACCAAGGCCCCTATTAATCATCTCAGTAACGCCCTCGTACAACGGCCTGAACCTCCACATTCTCCTCCCTATATCATAAAACCTATGACCGATCACCCTACCTCTCGTGATGACCTCATCAGCTTGGTCTGCATAGCCAGGTATTTTATTGAGAAGGATGACCTCATTATCGGGTATTAATAATTTAGCCAACTCTTCATTTCCAAACTCATTAATCACAGCCCTCCTAGTAATCTCGACATCGGCAGGAAAGGCAGGCCTAACATCGCCAGGCTTGGTAATACTGACGATACTCATTGATGAGCATCGCCTAGCCCCTAAGTCCTTACTAAGTACTGGCACGTTTAAGTCATCACACCAATAAATCACTGAGGGCATCTTACAGCGGGTTTAAGGATAAGGAAGATAAATTTAATTCTTTTGACGAAGCCGGAAGCACTCACTTCATGTTCCTCATTAACTTCTGCCGTGATCCCTCATCAAGTAGTTGTAACACTCTGCCCACAATTGCCTGGTCTCTGTTTTGCAGGTTCTTATCTAGGCTTGAGACTACCCTGCTCCTTAATGCCAGCCCCGCCTTAACAACCTCGTCTGGGTACGAGGCCAGGATCTTCATAGTTGTCTTGCACCAATTAATGTACTCATCATCAGCGGCCCTTTTGGCGAGGGTCTCAATGACTCCTCGAAGTGCCTGGAATGCCTGGTCCTCCTTTAGCGTGAATAGCATTTGTAGTATTGACCTTATTTGTTGCTCACGCTGGTTCTCGGGTAATCGGGCTATCTGTATTGGGTCTACCTGCGAACTCATTGACTATTGTTAATGTATTGCCAAAATAAATGAATCCCGGCACACCAGTAAAAATAACAAAACCCAAATTAATCCCGGTTTTACGGAGGCAGTAGAAGACGCAGTGGGTTACCGACATCCCTTAGGAAGTCGCGGAGTTCACGCCTAACATTCTCATCGCGCAGGATCTCGATTATTAAGGCCTTGAGCGATGACCTGAATTCCCTATCATTTATGACAGACAACATTGATGAAATGACTATCTTCCTGAGGTTTGGGTCATTAACCAGGTCCGCCAGTACCACCTGTATTAATGGCTTGATAGACGTTAGTATCCCGGTCACGAGCATCTCCTGGTTAATAACCTGCCCTGCCTGCACAGATTGCTTGTCATTACTCATTAACATACTCATTAAATCAATGGGTTAAAAACCTATGTATTATCCCAAGCGGGAGTGCGGGGTGGCGTCAATGCTGTGCTTAATTAAATAATCACTAATAGGCTATAGAGGTACATGGTGATTAGGAAGAGCACTATGAGCACTGAGGGTATGACGTAGGTATAAAGCGGTCTCCAGGTAATTCTCCTCCTTATCAATGCAAGACCGATGCCACTGGCTATATGTAGTATGAAGAAGAGCGATAATGGTGCGATTAATAGTATGTGCAATTGAAGGGCTAACCCCCTAGTCAAGGCGCCGAACGTTAGGGAATACACTATAGACGAAGTCGCGGGCCCAGCACCAAATCCCGTAATTGCCTCGGCAATGGACAACGCAAGTAATATCCATGCAGTCCTCCTCTGAAAACTCGGTGAGTAGATTGAGTTAGCAATGTCGATGCCGAGGGCTGGGTAAACCGCCATCACAATACCAGGCACTGCGATGAACCATGACTTGAGATACATCGCTAAAGCCATCGTTAGGATGCCGGGGTATATCAGAGTGGTCTTGTTGATGCGTAAATCACTAATACGCAGGGACTGCATTGTTAATCACCGTTCTTCCTAGCAACGTCTGGGTAACCCCTCGACTCCCAATAGCCCAGGTAATTCTCGTTAGTCACCGTGATCTTAACCAACCACTTAACGTATTTATAGCCCCACCACCTAGGCACGACTAACCTAACGGGGTAACCGTGAGTCGCCAGTAATGGTTGCCCATCAGCCATAAACGCGATTAACGTGTCATCCTCCATCGCCTTCCACAACGGTAAATCACTTGTGTACCCATCAGCACCATAGAGTATTACCTTAGTCGCACCCGATTGAACACCCGCGGCATTTAACACGTACTTCAGGGGTACTCCGATCCACTTAACCATCGCCTTTAGGAAGTATGGGTCTGAGACACATTGTAGTGTGTCTATGATCGTCGTGGTCGGCATACTCGTCAGTTCAGAGTATGTTAGGTTTAATGGATTATTCACGAGCCCATCAACCACCAGCATGTAATTGCCGATATTTACCTGGGGTGTAGGCCCTATTTGCACGATATACCAATCGTCCAGTGGTGTTAAACTTACGTTAGTAACATTACTAGTGCTACCCGTGTTATTTGTGGCATTGCTTACCGCAACCGCATCGACGTTTACCTGCTGCGTCTTGTTTGTGGGGAAGGTCTTAATGGCCGATATATGCGATACGGTTGGTACGGTTATGTTGACCGTGGACCCATTAGTGATTAATTGATTTGCCCTGGGCTCATTAATTACGGAAGAAATTGCGGAATTATTGGCGGTAGTGCTTTCAATGCCCTGACCATTATTGGTTATTGCATTGGGTATCATACTTGCGAGCATTGCGGCAGCACCGGCGGTTAGTAACATGGTTAGGAACCTCCTCCTACTACTAATGCCCATATTCCTTGACCTCCCGCCCTCAGTGTTACTTGGCATCGGTGAGTATGTAATCGGACCGTTAAATAATGCTTATTCATAATCCCTTACAAACTTATTACTAATCTCCATACCCTAATTTATTCATAATTTTGTAACAACCCCAATGGCTATTACTAATTTATGAATTATAGCCCTAGTTATTTAAGGTTGAGACGCCATGGTTACTCGACCATCATGGTTGAGGTTGGGGAAAGAGCCCCGGACTTTGAGCTCTTAGACACGGAGTTGAAACCAAGGAGGTTGTCCGAATTCCTCGGTAAGAGGTTCGTAGTCATACTAACCTTTCCAGCGGCCTTCTCGCCAGTATGTACAAAGGAGTTGTGCACCTTCAGGGATAGGATGGCATTGCTAAATAAGGCCAATGCCGAGGTCATAGCAATAAGTGTGGACACGCCATTTACACTCAAGGCGTTTAAAGAGGCAAATAGGCTGAACTTCACAATGTTGAGTGACTTTAATAAGGAGGTAATTACGAAGTACGGGGTCGTCCACGAGAGCCTACTCGGACTTAAGGGCGTGGCTAAGAGAGCGGTCTTCATACTCGATCCAAAGGGCTTAATAGTCTATAAGTGGGTCAGTGACAACCCAGGCATTGAGCCACCTTATGAGGAGGTAATACGTATAGTTGATGAACTAAGCAGGAAGTACTCCCCCGTAATGTAAGGCACGCGTAGATTAATAACCTGCTCAAAAATAAGAAGTCATTACTGCGTCAGTCCGGCTAAAAGCTTAAATTTCCTTACTTACGGTTTTTCCTGGGCCGGTAGTCTAGCCTGGAAGGATGCCCGCCTCGCACGCGGGAGATCCCGGGTTCAAATCCCGGCCGGTCCACCAATTCAATTCTTTTTCCTTTATCGCTAGCTTAGGATTTTACCTGCGTAGACGTTTATAGGGCTAGGCAGGTGATTAGTAGGTACTTGCCAAGGACGCCTCTTGTCTATTCACGTCAGTTATCTAGGTTGCTTGGCTTTGATGTTTACCTGAAGCTTGAGAATCTTCAGCCAACTAGGGCGTTTAAGGTTAGGGGTAGTGCGTATTTCGTGATGGTTATGAGAGATGAGGCGCAGAGGAGAGGATTAATTGCGGCGTCCACGGGCAATCACGCGCAGTCTGTTGCCTACGCCGGTAAGTTAATAGGCGCCAGGGTCCGTGATCGTAATGCCTGAGAGCGTATCTAGGGTTAAGGTTGAGACTCTGAAGAATCTAGGTGCCGAGATTATATTTCACGGTAAGGTATTTGATGAGGTCCTGGACTACGCAATGAGTCTCGCCAACAGGGAGGACTTGCTATTCGTGCATAGCACCAATGAGCCACTGCTCTATCCCAGGGTTAGTACAATACACCTAGAGGTTGTTGATGACCTATCTTATGTTGATGTGGTGATTAACCCAATAGACGGTGGTTCGGGAGCGTCGAGTGCCGTGATAGTCTATAAATCCGTTAACCCATCAATTAAGGTCATAGGCGTACAGGCGGAGGGCGCGCCGAGTGTTTACCTATCGCTTAAGGAGGGTAGGTTGATTTCCACGGGTTATGCTAGGACTATCGCCGAGGGCTTGACCACGGCTAGGGCCTATGAGTTGCCGTTCAGCATATTGAGGGGTAGGATTGATGATGTGGTTCTCGTTAGTGATGATGAGATGCTCAGGGCTATTAAGGAATTAGCCTTAATGCTGGGCAGGTCGCGGAGCCGGCGGGTGCCGTCGCATTGGCCGCTGCCATGAAGTCAAGAAGTCAGTTAGTGGGTAAGAAGGTCGTTGTCATGGTTACTGGCGGTAATATTGACCCAGAACTGTTTATGAAGGCCCTTGAGAATTACTAGGTGTATGAGGAGGATCATTGTACTGGGCTTTGTCTCACCACTGCATAAGGATAGACTACCCGCTATTGAGGGTGTTGATAGGGTCATATCAAGTACTGATGAATTAAGGGGATTGAGCATTAATGATGCATTCGTCGTTGCCTTAATACTGTCAGGTGGTGTTAGTCGCCTCGTTAGGGAGTTCGCCGAGGATTATGGCCTACGCAGGTTACTGCTTGTTTCTCACCCAGGTCTTAATAGCCTCGCCTCAGCCCTTGACACAAGAGCTCTACTTAGTGAGGTTGGGATTGACTCAGGGGTACTTCACCTCGAAGACTTGGGCCATATTGACCATGCGCTTAGGATTGCCAGGGCCATAGCCTCCATACTCGGTATTAGGGTTGCTCTGCTTGGTGTTGGGGTTAAGGATAGTGTGGCCAGGACCTTTGAGGATAGGTTTGAGGCTAGGGTTGATGCCATACCCATGGAGAGTCTTGAGGAGATAATTAATAATGCCGATGAGAGAGTAGTCACCGAGTTCATGAATTACATCAGGGGTAGGGTTAAGTTTGAGGTTAGTGATGATAGGCTTAGGGATGTTGGTAGGATCTACGCTGCCATGCGTGGTCTTTATGGTAAGTACGATGCCCTCACAATTAATTGCTTCCCATACCTAATTAAGCACAAGGTCACACCATGTTTGGCATTGGCTAGGCTTAATGAGGAGGGGTTGATAGTGGCGTGCGAGGCTGACCTAAGGGCTTTGTTCTCCATGGTTATTGCCAGGGAGTTAACAGGCTATAGCGGTTGGATCGCAAATACGAATCACATTGAAGGCAGTAAGGTCACAATGGCTCATTGTACCATAGCCCTTAGCATGATCAGTGATGCTAGAGTAGTTACGCATTTTGAGTCAGGGTTTAGCTATGGCTTAACAGGTAAGTTACTATTCAATGAGGTGACTGGGGTTTCAGTCTCAAGTGATTTTAGGAGGATGAGTATATTCAATGCAAAGGTCGTTGAGTCAGGGTTATTGAGTAATAGTATGTGCAGAACGCAGGCGATACTTGACCTTGGGGTTAACTCCTCGGTAGTCCTTAGGTTAGCGCCATACAATCATCACGTCATAATACCAGACAATGTAATCAAGGAATTAGAGACAATAGCTGGCGTCCTTGGTATGGAAGTCGTTAAGTACACACAGTAAACTAGCACTCACCCTTCATGCCCTTTGGCGGTGTGACCCCTCTCTGGCCTAGGTACCTGCCCAGGTACTTCGCCTCGCCAATTGCCTTTACGAGGACTACGTGTAGGAACCTCATACCTGGCCTAAGGACCATGTAGTTACCGCTGTTGTTTATGACTTCTATTGTTACGTTGCCCTCGAAGCCTGTGTCAATTATTGTTGGCGGCACACTTAGGCCGTATCTGGCCAGAGTTGAGCGCAGGTTGCAGAAGCCTACTATGTCCTTTGAGAATTTCACGTATTCCATTGTGGTTAATAGCGCGAAGCTTCTTGGTGGTATTACGATTCTACCATCCTTAGCCTCAACAATGCTGAATAAGTGCCTTGCGCTCTCTAGCTCACATGGGTCTATTACCTGCCCGTCGAAGGCATATATTGCGTACTCAGTGCCGACCCTTAGGTCAAGCCCATTCTCCCTAACAACGTCCTCACTGAAGGGCTCGATTGATAGAACTCCGCCCTTAACAAGCTTTAGTATTTCATCCCTCGCTAGTACGGCCATCAATTACTAACGAACTTCGCAATTTATTTTTATTACCATGAAACACCACAGGTATTCCTCACGTATTATTTCATCATTGACCAGGTAAATACACTTGTTGCCATGGATACTTATTCTTATCCTTAGTGTTCCTTATATCGTCTAGTTTTTTCATCATTTCCTTAAACTCTTCATGACTGATCTTCTTGAACAATGGTCTCACATTACTAACTCTAATCCCTGATTTGGGTGGCTCATAGGCATCCTTCCAGTTTAATTTGCTGAAGCCAGCCATAGTCCATAGACTCTCCATGGACTTCGGCATAATGGGCCATAAGTCAATGGATAATATCTTAACTATATGTAGGGCATTGAGTATAACGGCACCAGCCTCATCCTTATTACCCTTTATTAATTCCCAGGGCTGTCTTTCATTTAAATACCTGTTACCAACCCTGGCTATTTCTATGGCCTCCAATAAGGCGTCCCTGAGTTCAATCTTCTCATAATACCCCTCAGAATTCTTAAAATGATCCAACGCTTCATCCCTATATTTAATGTCTATATCTCTTAATGATCCACTAGGTATTTCTCCATTAAACCTAGTGCTAATGAATGTTAAGACTCTATGTATGAAGTTGCCGATTATATCATTTAATATTGAGTTTATAACATCAAGGGTCTGATGCCAGGCAAAGCTTGTATCCTTACTCTCGGGTCTTTGGTATATTAATACGAACCTCCAGTAATCAACAGGCATTAGGGCAAGCGCCTCGTCTATCCAAATACCAATCCTCTGACTCTTGGAGAATTTCTTACCCTCAAATAATAGGTACTCGGTTGATGCCGTGGTGTAGGGCATTACATATGGGTCACCGGATGCTATGAGCATTGCGGGTAGTAGTATTACGTGAAATGGTATGTTGTCCTTACCCACAAAGAACACAACCCGCGTGTTTGGGTCGAACCAGTACCTCTTCCATTCATCCTCATTGCCCCTGTTCCTGAAATACTCGATCGTCGCCGATATGTAGCCGAGCACCGCCTCAAACCACACGTATATCGTCTTATTATCGGCACCAGGGAATGGAGCCTCAATACCCCACTTATTATCCCTTGTTATGGCTCTTGGTTTTAATCCCTCCTTCAACATACCAAGACTCATTTGCTTAGCATTCTCTGGTAATGCAGTATTCTCCTCAACATACTTCTTAACTCTATCCTCAAGTCTCGTTAAGTCTAGATACCAATGTGCCGTCCTAACCCAAATAGGTTTAGAACCACATATGGCGCATCTCGGGTTTATTAGAAGCTTCGGTTCAAGTAATCTACCGCAATTCTCGCACTGATCACCACGTGCCTTATCATAACCACAGTAAGGGCATGTACCTATTATGAACCTGTCGGGAAGGTAGATCTTATCCTTCGGGCAGTAGGGTACTTCATCCTCCTTAGTAAATATGTAACTATTATTATAAAGCTTCATAAAGAACTCTCTAACAAATTCCCTATGCACCGGTGACTCGGTCCTTGTATAATTATCGAAACCAATCTCCCAGAACTCGAATAATTTCTTTATTATTTCATGCATTCTATCCGTTAGTTCTCTAGGCCTTATGCCCAATTGCAGCGCCTCAACCTCTATTGGTGTACCATGCTCATCAGAGCCCGATACAAAAACGACGTCATCACCCTTAAGCCTTAGGTACCTTACAAAAACATCTGCTGATAATACAGAACCAATTAAATTACCTAAATGAGGCACTGCGTATATATACGGCCATGCAGACCCTATAACCCACCTTCTCCTAGCATTTCCAGGTTGGTCACTCTCATCACCAAAGGGCACAACGAAGTTCAGAAATTTAAGTTTTAAGGATTTACTAAGAGAAATTACTCAACCTTAATCTCAAATCCTTTTCGGCCCGTGCTCTTCTTTTTCAACTCCACGGTTAATACACCATTCCTATACGTGGCCTTTGACTGGCTTGGGTCAACCTCAGTCGGTAAGTCAACCTCCTTATAGTACTTTCTATCACTATCCCTGGCACTAATGATCAATTTTCTACCATCTTCACTAATCTTAATACTAATCTTATCCTTATCAACACCCGGCATGTCCATTATAACCTTAACAGAGTCCTCCTCCTCAATGACGTCGGTCAATGGTTCGATGTCCTCCTCAATAATTGGTCTCTCGCCCTTGGGTCTCACATTACCAAACTCCTTAATCCTTGGTTTACCATCAGGACCTATTGATATTTCAAAACCGTAATAGTAATACTTAGGTCTTGCCCTACTGCTACGTTTCTCCTCTTCCTCTGGCGTAACCCCTCTCATCATTCTATCCATTTCCTCCTCCATTTCTCGCTCAAGCTCCTCAAAATACTTTTGAATTCTCTTAAACCAATTATCAATATCTTCAAACCATGACATAACCATTGATTAATTTTAATGGGCCTTATAAACCTTTACTGTTCCTCTAATTCGATTTCGGGCTTCTCCTCAGCGCCAGCCTTCATTCTCTTCATTACCCTTGTTATTTCACCAGCCACCTTATTACGAACAGATTTACTCGGTATATCTGCCAACTCAGCAACCACCTTCTTATTGCTTTCAAAATCATCACTAAACCTGCCTGGGTAAACCTCAAGCAATCTCCTAGCAAGGCTCTTTATGTATCTTGGCCTTACTCGTCCCATTGACTAATCGTAATACTACCCCCTTTAAAGTCTGACCTTATGATAAAATACGCAGAGCTAATGCTTTTAATAACTGCTTAGATAGTGCTATTGCCGTGAGCAATGTAAAAATTAATATTATGGAACCGGTGTTAAGGCCTGTGTATTTTTTAACGGGATTCGCTGGCCTTGGTATGGTTGGTTACTTAGTTGTACAGCACCTTTCTAATGCATTGAATTGCCGTAGAATCGGGTTCATAAAGATGCCCAGGGAACCACCGTTAAGCGCCTACATCATTAGTGCAAACATGCTCTCTACACCCGGAGAGATTTATTATTGCCCGGAAACCGAGTTCACGATATCTATTATTCATTGGGATGGTGATTTCATGACGAAGTATGCCCATGACGTCGTTGGGGCTATTGCCCGTTGGGTTTACGTTAATGGATTTAAGGAGGCCATACTCTTTGGAGGACTTGACAATAGATTAAGGGGTGAAGACCTGGATCAATTGAGAATTGCCGTAACCACTGAGTATAGAAATAAGCATTCTTTGGGTAGGGTTAAGCTTATGGAATTGAACTACGCAATAGTTGGACCCTTGGCATTACTAATGAATGAATTCGAAAGGTTAAGTATGCCTGCCATTTCTATATTACCATATGCTGAGCCGTTCCGTGCCGACCCCAATGCGGCTATAGTTGCTATTCAGTTTCTAAAGGAATTAACAGGCATTGAGGTTGACGTCAGCAAACTAAGGGAGCTGGCTGAAATGATCGATAAGGAGCTTAAGGAATTGCAGGAAAGCATCAAAAGAAGGGAGGGAGCACCATATATTATATAAAGCAATAATTATTGCTGATTTTCGCGATATCTTTATTACTATATCATCATAAGTTCCCTTGGATCTCGAAGTATTAAAATACGAGAATATCAGGGAGAAGATAACGATAATGTTCCGTGAAAAACTATTGATTACCACATTAAATATTTCCTATTTCTCTAATGACCCAGGGTATTAATGCATATAGTTCCTGCCTTGACTTAGCCTCGAGTATTGTTACTTCCTTGAAACCTATGTTCATTAATTCATTAATTATCTTCCCATAATTCTCTTTCATAATTACCATTATATCAGTAAAGCCCCTCTCACGTAATTTAACTAAGTATTTACGTAATAAATGATACGAGAATAATCGTAAATAACCTGGGATTGGTTCAGGATACTCATGCTGCGATAATGGGTATATCTCGCTTATTTCATATGGTATTGGCCCTAGGACCGGGTTATTTATCACCACATGAACCTTACTAAGTAGGTTGTTGGTTGATAATTGGTCTATTAGCCAGTAAACTATTGAATCCCTTATGTATGGTCTATCAAGGAGCTCACCTGGTAATACTAAGACTATGCATCCCTGGGGTGGCTCATAATTATTGAGAAGTCTCTCAACGTGCCTAACAATTTCAGGCCTGTACAGGGATTCCACGGATGTTATGTGCAGTGCCCTCACACGCCCTGACTCATCCGGGATTACCTTTAGCAAAGCCCTTAATCCCTTCCTTAAGGCCAGTAATGCTGACTTAACCCTGGCATCACCGCCGGCTTTTTCCTCGAGATACTCCCAAAGGGTTCCCTCCTTAATCCTAGCCTTAATCTCCTGAATCTCCTCCCAAAGCACGTATAGGTTGTGAATTGCTAACAACCTCTCACGCTCAGCCTTATTCATACTCATCAACTCCTTAACACTGTACTTCCTACACACGGGGCAGTTGCAGGGTATTCTATCAACCTTAATCTCATTAAGTCTCACAGTCCTGTCCCTAAGGATTATCCTATCATCACGAGCATAGAGAACATAACTGGCAGAATCGAAGAAGTCAACGCCCATGGCTACGGCAAAGGGTAGTATTAATGGATGCCCAGCCCCAAAAAGATGAACGGGCTTACCTGGTGGTAACCTAGCCTTTACTGTGGCTATCATCCTCATTATCATTGAGAAATCATACTCCTCAAGCAACGTTGTTGGACTTCCTATGGCATAGATATCAAAACCTAATTCACCAATTTTCTCTGCCGAATAACTAAGTATACCTAGTTTATCACCCCCCTGTACTGGGCCGACAATTAACATCTTATGATCAGGATCCCACATTCTGGCCTTTACAAGCGCTGCCCTAGCCCTCCTTAGGGTCTCCTCAACCTCGAGTAATACAATATTCCTAGGCCTACCCCATTGAGTTGGTATGTCGAGTATTACGCCTATGTCGGTACCTATTTCAATCTCGTATTTAAGAATCTCCTCAGGCGATACGTCAACCTTACCATACATCAATAATTGATAGGCACCTGAATCAGTCATAATTGGTTTATCCCAATTGAGTAATTTATGTATACTAACTTCCTTAACTAAGTCACCATAGTGCCTCCTAAGTAGGTAAGCATTGGTTATTACCTGGTTAAAACCAATATTGCTTATTTCATTTAATGTCACTACCTGTTTTATGGGATTTATAACAGGAAATAATGCAGGAGTCTCAATAATACCTGACCTAGTCCTTAATTTACCAATCCTTCCAGCTAAATCCTTGTCTAATATCTCAAAGGACATCCTTGACAATTACTACAAAACAATGAGTACTTTAAATATACCTTATCTTTCCGTGGTTTTTACATAATTATATAGAATAAATTTCGCCCTTGTGCTTAGGACTTTCGCTTTGACATAAATTCATCAAACAACTCCTTAACACGCTTCGCCAGAGGTCCAGAACCCTCAACACCTGCGGTGGTCACCTTCACATTGCCTACCTGAACTATGTTGGCCTCTTCAACATACTTAACCATGCCAGGGAAGTACTTATCAATGTACTTAGCGAATTCCCTGAGATCCACGAATTCCTGAACAAGCACTATATCGACAATAGCATGACTCATTACTAAGACTCGGGAGAACCTCTCGTTCTTGTTGTTAACGGCATCCACGAGCATTATGTTTAATGAACTGTCTATACCCACGAGCATTCCTTGATACGTAGTGCCCGTGCTTGTGGTTATCCTGACCTCCTTATTAACCATGTTAAGCAATTCTGCATTAAACCTCCTGGCTGCGTCAGCAAGTAATGACATAATCAATCGGGATTACATAAGATAAGCTTTTTTAGTATTTTTCCTTACCGTACACCAATGCAATTAAGTGGTGATTTCAGGGTTGTCAATGTTAAGGAAACGGATTATAAGGGCGTAGTTAGGCTTGAAATGGAGGGTAGCTCGGGTATATCCCTGGCTCTTGAGTACCCGAAGAATGCTGTTGGTGTTGATATTAAACAGGGAGATAATGTTAGGATTAATATAAGTAATGAAAAGGATCCGAACTATACGTTGAATTGGGACGTCTACATGAACGGTATTGTTTACTATGTTGGTGAAAATATAGTAAAAATATCGATAGGAGGCTTAATAATGGACATTAATAATTTTAAAAACAATGTTAAGGTTGGCGAGAAGGTCTATATTGGTTTAAGGGTGATAAAGTAAATTAAAACTTTCAGTAAACTCACACACTCCACTGGAGTCTAGTAACCCTGAGCTATATACCATATAAACACTGGACTTATTAATAACGAAAAAGAAGCCTTATATACCATGAAATGTCCTTATTGTGGAAGTTCAAGAATAATTGAGAGAGATGGAGAATACATATGCATAGACTGTGGTACTGTTCTTGGTTCTGTATACGTTTACGATACGTATATGCAATCATCACCATTACTAGATGGCGAGGAAATAGACTTAACACCAATATGGAAATCAGTAGAGAAAAACGTTAGAAAGAGAGATGAAACAAGGTTAGGTGTCTATAGAAGATTGAAGGTAATAAATGACATTTTCAGGACAAGGCGTGAGAGTTACTCGATTTATAGAGCTTATGATTGTATATTATTCATAGCGAGGGCTTTTGGTATTAGCAATGAATACGTCGAGGAGGCTAAGCACGTATTTAGAAAGATATTGAATAAAGAGGGCTCGTCATCGACAACCTATTACCAAGCAGCAGTCGCTGCTGTTTTATACGTAGTACTTTCACATAATTTACCAATAAGTACTAAACAGGTTATAAACCTATGTAGATTAAGAGGGCATAAGCTTACCTTTGAATCAATAAGGGATTCCCTGATCAACATTAAGGTTAGGTATAATTTAAGAGATAGGGTCTTATCGCATATTAAATCAGGACTAACTAGATTATTTAATGACTCATGGGTTACCATATACCCTGAAGCCGAGAAGTACCTCGACTCATTAAGAAAGTCCGTGATACAATCAAGAAGTCCCCCAATCCTCGCAGCAGCCATTATATACTGCGTAAGCAAGAGACTTGGTTATAAGTTAAGGGTGGAGGACATAGCTAAGGCCGTTCAAGTAAGTCCGTATACTCTGAGAGATTATGCACGTAAACTATGCCGTAATTAAACCAAGATGAATATGAAATCCCCTTTTATACCTTGATGAGATAATTTGTCGGTTCAATATGCCCTCATTAAGTTCCCATAACAATAAAGAATCTCCATTAACTAAGTTAATAATTGCTCATCAAATCCTGAACTGCATTAAATGTTCATCACTCAATAGTTGCACCTTCATAAAGGATCTTTCAAATATGGCCATAGAAAATAAAATCGATCCAGACGCTATTGAAACACTAAGTACCTGTGAATCAGTGGATATAAAGCAGCTTCTCGATATTGTACGTAAATCAAATCATCGTGACTTCATTAACAGGCTTCTTAATTTATTGATTAAAAATCGTGATAGGTCTTCCATAAGAATAGAATCATTTAAAGAAGGCTCCATAATAGTCATGGATGGTCTCTCATTGGTAATCGATAATAATCAATCAATGAATGGTATATTCACAATATCATCATCTGAATTTATAATTAAGGACGGTAATTGCCTATTTGAGCTTCATAAAATTAATAATGAATATTTGAGCTATTTAATTGATTTAACAAGAAGGATTGTTCCTGGTAATGATTATTCATTATCCTCATTATTATCATCCAGAGAAAAATTCCTATCAATGTTTATTAATGATGAGTTACTTAGGGCAGCATTATTACTTGCTAGCTTTGGTTTAGGCGATTTAGCGCCCATAATTCTAAATCAGGATATTGAGGATATTTTCATGACTCAGGATTCCATGTACATTAATCATAGTAAGTATGGTACTTGTAGGGTTATAAATATTGATACGCAGGCTATTGTAAGGCAATTTCTTAAGATGGCCAATATCAGTGGTGTTAAGGTTTCCGTAGATAATCCCAGTGGGAAATTTTCAATTACACTTGGGAATAAAAAGCTCAGGATATCCGTAGATAGATGGCCTCTGGTCGAGGGTATATCCGTACATGTAAGACTTCATAAGAAACCATTTACAATTAATGAATTAATTAATGAAGGTTCAATAAACATTATAGAAGCTGGAAAATTAACTATAGCGCTACGCAATGGCTATAGTGTTTTAATAATGGGTCCTCCATCAAGTGGTAAAACTACGCTATTAAATGCACTGGATATGGTGCTACCTCTGAACGTAAGGAGAATATACATTGATGAGACCGACGAATCCCTGGAATTACCAACACCCAGCGTTAAGGTTAAGTCAATAATCGGTAAGACCGAGGAAGTCCTAAAATCATTGCATAGAGGTTATGGTATATTAATAATTGGCGAGTTAAGGGAGAGGGAGCACTTTGAGGCATTGATTCATGGAATTAATGCAGGACTCCAGGTATTAGCCACAACACATGCAGATAGTATTGAATCTTTAACAAATAGGCTAAGAGTATTTTCGTTAATCGATCTCATAGATTTAAACAAGTTCGTGCTAATAATCATGGAGAAGATAGGTACAATGCGTAGAGTTAAAGCCGTTATTTTCCCTCCATCCTTTGATCCTGATAAGCAAGAAATTAATGCCATTATTAATGGGATTATGAAACTTAATCATGATATTGATAATTACGTTAATTATTCCATTCAATTAAACAATACCCTAAACAACATCGGTGATTATAATGAGTCTCAATGAATACTTACTAGGTAATGTTAAGGCTAAGGCACAGGAAACAATTGACTCGTTAGAAAAGTCACTAACTATAATGGTTGGAATAGTATCAGTAGGCCCAATTGCATTATTCGTATTCTCAACTCTCGTAAATCCCTACCTGTCATTAATCATACCAATCTTCGTAACAACCACAGTAATTATTGTCAGAAGAATTTTCCTTCGATTTAAGAATAGACTTAATAGTGAATTATTAAATACAATGAATGCTCGAGAGGGTTTTATAGATGAGATCCTGAATAGTAATGGGTCATTAATCATGAACGTTCTTGGGATTAATGATTCCCGTAAATGGTTTTACCTATTAAGAGCCTTATATGACGAGCATAATGATATACTTGATTCATTATTATCCGAGGAATTACAGGGCGACTTATCAAAGAATGAAATTAGCCTTGCTAGGTACATACTTGCCATCAGGTATTCAAGTGATAGATTAACAATTAGCGCATTAAGTAGGGGTATAAGGACAATAATGTTCGGTTACTACATACTTTTATTTGCCGTACCTGCAGTGGCGAAATCCCTTCAATTCCTCGGTATTCACTGGAACGCATTGTTTGTCGTTTCGATACAAATAATAATATCAATAACACTACTTATTTTCGCAAGAATAATTAATAAGGAATTTAATGTTGGTGTTGATACACGAGTACTTTTTACGGTGATTATTTTAAGCATTTTAATGAGCCTGGGCTTTTTAATATTATTCAAATGAGGGGCTTGATGGGCCCTCGCCAGCTCCTTCCTCCTTCTGCTCCTTCTTTCCTCCCTCCATCTTGCTTGCAGCAATTATTTCATCAATTCTTAGGACCATTGTTGTAGCTTCAACTGCAGCCTTAAGCGCCTGCAACTTAACAGTTAATGGTTCTATAACATCGAGAGTCCACATGTCTGTAACCTTTCCTGAAAATGCATTAATACCGAACTTCCATCCATCCTCCTTACTCTCATGTATGTGCCTAAGCTCAGTCAAAACATCAACTGCATCAAGGCCGGCATTCTCGGCAAGTGTCTTTGGTATTACCTCAACGGCATTTGCAAAGGCCTCCACTGCGTACTGCTCCCTACCGCCAACCTTGGCCGCGAACTGCCTAACAACCTTAGCAACCTCCATCTCAGGCGCTCCACCACCGGGTAATACGTATGGCTCCTCAATAACATCAGAAACCACACTAAGCGCATCTGTGAGGTTCCTCTCAGCCTCATCAACAAGCCTCTCAAATCCACCCCTAATCAGTATACTAACGGCCTTCGGATTCTTGCACTGCTCAACGAACACCATCTTCTCATCTCCAACTCTTCTCTCCTCGATGAGACCTGCAAAGCCTAGGTCCGCCTCGGTCATATCCTCAATATTAGTCACTAATCTACCGCCAGTTGCCCTAACGAGCTTCTCGATATCGCTTCTCTTAACCCTCCTAACTGCTAGAATACCTGCCTTAGCAAGGTAGTACTGGGCCATGTCGTCAATGCCCTTCGTTGTGAAGACAGCATTTACTCCAAGGGCCTTAAACTTGTCAACATAGGACTTCAGAATGTTCTCCTCCTCCTCGAGGAACGCCCTTATTTGATTAGGGTCATTGATCCTAATCTCAGCATCAATCTCAGGCTTCTCAACCTCAAGTGGTGCATCTAGTAGGGCAATCTTGGCATTAACAATCCTCTTGGGCATGGCTGCATGAACAACCTCCTTATCAACCACTATACCATACACTAACTGTGTATCTTCAAGAGCGCCTCCATACTTCTTAACAATTTGGACATTATCTAAGTCCGCAATCCACTTTCCATTTCTCTCCTCAGCAACCTGTAGCATAGCCTTAACGGCTAACTCTGCGAAGTAGTCCTTGACGGTCTCGCTTATCTTTCCATGCATTGATGTAGCCGCTACCTTCTTAAGCATTGATATATCATCTCTCTTCACGGGTACTGCAATCTTCCTTAGGTGCTCCGTAGCTACATCAAGCGCCTTCTTAAATCCTGAAACCACAACAGTCGGGTGTATGTTCTTATCCAGCAATTTCTCTGCTTCCTCAAGTAATGCCCCCGCCAGTATTACTGCTGTTGTCGTTCCATCACCAACCTCATCATCCTGGGTCTTAGCAATCTCAACTAGCAACTTACCAATTGGGTGCTGAACATCCATTTCATTAAGTATTGTTGCTCCATCATTCGTAATTGTTATGTCACCAAGACTATCAATGAGCATTTTATCCATACCCTTAGGGCCAAGTGTTGACTTCATTACCTCGGCTACGGCCTTGGCGACCATTATATTTATCCTCATTGCCTCCTTGCCAAAGGCTCTCTGCGTGCCCTCCTTTAATACGAGAACTGGTACTCCACCGATCTGTGCCAGATATGCCTGTGTACCGCTACTCATCGGCGAGTCCGTAAAGCACTTCTATAAAAACCTTTCTTTTTTACGGATGATAAACAATATACGTATCACCACACTAATAAATTATTTAAGTCGAGAACATTCAATTTAAGGATATCGCCAGCATTAACGACAGGTTTTATGAACCTATCTAAATCATCAATACCAATTCTTGGACATGCAGTATTTATTACAGCATCCACAGGTAGGTTATTAATGTAATCAGGTGAAACCTCATTCAAATCAATAATAACATAACCCTTACCTAACTTTTTCAGCCTGTTAATTAATGGTTCAATTAAATCCAATCTATACTGGCCCGGCTTTCTCGATATTACAATACCCACAAACTTTGCATTATTAAATTCGTGAATTGCCTTAACCTTCATGGTTAAGTATTTACGATATATGTAATCAACATCTTCAATAATTCCTCTGAAAATATCGATTGAGTAGACGGTTGTTTGAGGTTTTAATAACTTGAACGTTAATGGATAAAAGTAACCTGAGCCTATGAATAGGATTGTGTTTGGTATTGGAAATTGAACAAAACAGCCAGTTATAGGGCCCGGGGCAATCCGTGCATTAAGTGTCTTCGCAATACTATATGCATATAATTTATATGGTAGTGCATAGGTTATGAGGGCATTAGGATTCGACTTAATAATATTATTTACTGGTTCCCTAAGTTTATCCAATAAATCAGGCTTAGGTTCATAGTAAATCGCTGAGAATAATACAGTGGGTCCATTCTTAATTCTAATAATTACCGCATCATTAAGTTCCTGTCTTTCTAACCTATAGTTATTATTTATAATACGAAAAATATTAGGAGGTAGAGCATGTCCTAAGTGAATTATGTACTGATAATCATTTGAAACCGAGAAATCACAGGTACCCCAAACATTTTGACCGCTTAAATATGCCCTGAAACCTTTGTTACTTAAATATCGTACTACCTCTAATCCAACATTTTTAAATCCAAGAGGTGTTTCAATAAGAATCTTAGCATTTCTATTCTCATTTATCACTTCCTCTATACTTTTAAGTGGCAATAAGTATGTGTCTAATATCTCCGTCAATTCGCCATTATAACTCATTAACTTAATTTTCCCTAGATAATATATAAATAAATTCTGTGCGTTCTAAATGGTCCGTTAATGATCATGGAATTTATGGGTTGCCAACCAGGTACCTCGAAATCGTGAGAAACCACGCGAGCGCCATGCTTAAGTTCTTTGTTCAGTTTTGATTTCAGTTTCTCATTAATATCACTACCGAGGTATAGTGTCACGACATCAGCTATCGAATAATCAAAATCGAAAAGATCACCCCACACAATGTACGCTCTGCCCCTCAATCCTAGTTTCTCAAAGGATTCAATGCATGATCTAACGAGCGCTGGATTAATTTCAATACCAATGCCAATAGCATTAAATATGGTAACAGCTAATGTGATGATACCGCACTCACCAGCACCCGGATCTACAACAATCTCTCCAGGCTTTACATTAGCTAGCTTAAGCATTTCAAAGGCAATATCACGTGGTGTAGGTACGTAGGGCGCCGACATGCTTCGTATCCTTTCTTTACCTAAAGAAAGATTTTAAAATGCATGCCTTATGTGGGTTTCGGAGTCCGAAGCCATGTCCATAATGTCCCAATTGGAATATGAAAAAATAAGTAAGGTGGTTGGTAAGCACGTATATGGTAATTTATACGATGTTGATCCAAGTCTTTTAAGTGATGAAAATTTTTTACGATCATTAATAACAAAAGCTGCTGAGATAGCCAATGTACATTTGGTCGAAGTTAGGTCCTGGAGATTTGTAAATGGTGATAAGGAAGGAATAAGTGTCTTGGCGCTAATCGTTGAGAGCCACCTAGCAATACACACATGGCCTATTTATAGGTTCGCAACTGTTGATATATATACATGCGGGGATCAGAGCATGCCAGATAAGGCGTTTAATTATATAGTAGGTGTCCTCAAGCCTAGGAGATACATTGTTAATTATGCTGATCGGTCAAGTGAATAATTAGATAATTATTTTAAATAGGTGTAATTCTTTAATTATGCATTATTATGATGTCGGTGCAGGTATACATCTAAGAATTCTAATTGCTGTTTTAACATCGTCAGCTGTTACCGTCTTTCTACCAGCATGTCTCGCCAATTCTATACTCTTTGTAGCTATATCAAACGCAATATATTCAAGGATATCTCTCAATGCTTGTATTGCATCTTCACCTACTCTTTCAGCACCTGCCTTATGGAAAATTCTATCTATTGGTGCCAGTGGTAATTCAGGCATTAATGTTGCTCTTTAGGAATTAATATTTAAGGATTTTTCCTCTTTCTACACACAAGAAATTACGTGTGTATTAAAGACCAATATCCTCTAATTTATATGTTAATGTTGAGAATTTTGTCTTGTATAAGTAAAAGATTTTACCGCAATTATTACAACGACATACAATTATGAAGTTTTCGCTTCCTCTCCTACTCAGGAATTGCACCATTGCCCAATTATTCATGCCGCAGTATGGGCATGTAATTACCATTTACCTATCACCAAGAAAATCCATTATATTATGCTTATTATTAACATTATCTGCATCTTTCCTATTCCTTTTATCATCATTTTCTTTCTCATTCACCTCCCTAATTGCCTCATCAATTGAAATAACGACATTATTTATTTCATCACCATACTTTGTAGTTAATACCTTCCTAACGAGACCCACTATATTTTCATTAATATTATCAACCTTCCTAGTCCATTGCCCTAGATTATTTAAGGCATCAAGAGGTGTTCCAAATGCTCTCAATAAGGCCTCCGCCCTTTTTGGGCCTATACCGGGTAATGATGATAAAAATTGAATTTGGGTATCCCTTATCGTCTCGCCCCTTTTAATTGGTATTGACTTAATGCTCTTGTTACCTATTCTTTCTACAAGTGATTTCATGACATAAGCCGTACCCTCCTCATCAGGTGTATATAGCACTCTAATACCCATATCGATTAATGTACCTAGTGCGCCGAGTACGGAGTGCTTATGAACATTCCTCCTATTTAAGGCTCTCCATAAATCACCCTCAACAATTACATAAGCCCTATTAAATGCGTGCAATAACTCCTTACTTTGTTCGAATAATCTACCATCAACTATTGATGAGATAAAGTCCATGGCCTTTTTACGTTCAATACCCATATTATTAGGTAACACATAATCACCGATATCTAATTTACGAGGAATGATATTGCAACTAAGTCTCTTAATCCACTTAATAACTTCTTCTGCTGTCTCGTATTCCCGTGAATCAACTATTATAGTGCAATCCACAGGATTCCCCAATTTTAAGAACTAGGAACTGCTTAATTTACCTAATCCATACTTAAGTTTCCTCTCCATGGGGCTCCTCAGAAATAACCATATATATTCCCAATAATGTCACTGAAATACCAACAATAGTTAATGCCTGGGGGATCTGGTGAAATATTAGTAATGCGAGTAATGATGCTCCGATGGGTTCGCCTAATGTCGATGTTGTTACGGTTATGGCCCTCGAATACCTAAGGGAGTAATTTAGTAATGTATGGCCAAGTAGCATAGGACCAAGCACGATCATTGATATATAAAACCAGGTATACGGTGGGTACGGCCAAAACCTTGTACGTAATACTAATCCAACAAACAATGTTGTGAGGGCTGAAATACTGTAAACAGGTACTGTGTATGTTGCTAATGATGCCTTGGTCCTAATGAACCTGCCTATTAGGAAGTACACGGCGCCGGACATGGCTCCGACCAACGCGAGTAAATCACCAACTAATGCCTTTAGGCTTATGTAGAATTCGGGTACCGTGATTAATACAATACCTAGGAAGGCAGTTAATGTGCCAATTATTGACCTTATCCCAACCCTCTCCCCTATTAACTTACCCATTATTAACGTGAATATTGAGTATGTGGAGACCAGCGTTGTGCTTGCCGCCACCGTTGTCAAATATAGGCTTTGAATCCACGTCATGAAGTGCGTGGCCAATGCAATGCCACTAATTACCATTAGAATAAAGTCGTTTTTTGATGGTATGTAGGCATTGCTTCTTTTCTCGGTGATTAACAATGGTGATAGTACTGCTGCGGCTATGGCAGTTCTCCAGAAGGCTACGGCTATTGGTTGAGCACCAGATAGTAATATTAGTATTGATGCCCAGGATATTGCTACCACTGCAATTGTGAGTATTACATAGTACTTAAGTACCATAAATTACTTCTAGGTTAATATGGTTCAAAAATTCAAATAAAAATAGTACTATTCCTGAATATGAGCATGAAATTTATAAATCAGTCATGAGTATTACCAAAAAACGTGGTTAGAGTACCGATAAGGCTTGTTAGTTGGGACGAAATAGCCGAGTGGGCTAGGGTATTATCAATGAAGATAAAGGACTCTGGATGGCTACCTGACATTGTAGTTGCAATAGCAAGGGGTGGTTATGCACCGGCAAGACTTATTTGCGATTACCTAGGAATTTCTGACTTAATCAGTGTTCAGGTTGTTCATTGGCCATCTACGGCTCAAGCAGCTGAGAAGGCGTATATTAAGTATCCATTGTCTGTTGACTTAAGTGGTAAGAAGGTTCTCGTAATTGATGATATCGTTGATACTGGGGACTCAATACAATTGGCTAAGGAGCACATAGAACGGAATAGCAGGAATGTGGATGTGAGGACGGCAGCTCTACAATGGATATCGACGGTTGCTAAGTTTAAACCTGATTATTGGGCAATTGAGGTTAAGGATTGGGTTTGGTTTGTTTATCCATGGAATATCACTGAGGATATGACAAACTTCATAAAGAGAATACTAATTGAAGAGTCAAAGAATGGTAAGAGAGAGTGGACCTTGAATGAGATAATTAACAGGATGATTGATTGGTACGGTGATGAAATACTTAAGGTTAAGATTACCTACATAGACTTAGCTCTCAGGAGTCTCGAGAAGCAGAATATAATTACCAGGACTTATAAGGATGGTATTGAGCATATACTACTTAGAGCGTAAAATAGTGAGAGAGTAATCATTTTTAAAGTCTACGAATAATGAGTCATTAATGCTAACACAGGAAGAGAGGATAAGAGCTTCCATAATAGGTAGGTTAGGAAGATTTAGAATATACCTTTATTTAATTCTACTGCTACTTTATTTAGCGGCTTATTTTCTCGGTTATGCCGTAAAACCCAGTCAACAATTTGCGGCACAGGTTAACCAGGAAATTAACCAGGAACAGTCAGAAATGGAGAAATTATCATCAGTATCTCAGGTGGCTGTTTTCTCCTATAAATTAACTGGCATAATGGTGTCATTAGGTCCATCATTAATACCGTTATTTGGTATATGGAATACGGCAGAGCAGTGGGTATATACGGGAATCGCCACAAATGCTGTTTCTAGTAACGTGGCTATGTCAATAATGGCCGAAACAATACTATTATCACTAATAATAGCAATACCCTCAACCGACGGCTTACTCCTAACACTATTGTTAATTAATTATGGAAGAAACAGGGAATTTAGGGAATTAGCGGTTCTCTCCCTGCGCTGGTATATAATGTCAGTTATACTAGGCATAGTATTCCTTATATTATTCGCGGCAATGCCGTAATCAAACCAATTCTTTAGGTTCAACACGCCTGAATTCGAGGCCGTATTGCCTTAGGTAATGGTAAGCTGCGGATGAGATAGAAGGTGCGACGAGAATGCCCCTAACATTCTTGCCCTCCTTCTGACTCAGGTGCTCGACATAGCGCTTAAGCTGGTTAACGGCCTCTGGACCGGCCTGGCTTCTCTTGCATTCAATAACCACCAGGTTACCCTTGGAGTCTTTACCCAGTAGGTCTATGTCGCCAACGATTGTGTGATATTCCCTGGCAATTATTTGTAGGCTATCCTCAATAATACTCGGATTACTAATAATGGCATTAACAACATCCTCCTCCCTACCAAACACTCTATAATTCAGCGTAACGCCAAGTCTCACGGCACTAACAAACCTGATTACAGGAATGTCCACAACAACTACTTCCCTAGGACTCTGCCTAACGCTTCTCAGAGTTAATATCCCTAGATTAATTGATGCATATAATGTGGATGGTGGTGGGTTCCATAACCGTGGTCTCTCTTTATTGGATTCATGAACCATAAAAGTTCCATCTGGTTTAGAAATGATGAGCCTGGGCATTAAATCCTCAAGCTGAGATTTAGCCCTGCCCTCGTATGATGCTGTCATATCTCCATAAATAAGTATTACATGCGTGCTCTTCCTGAGGTTTATGAGTCGAAGAGCCTCAGCTGGTGTTGGATCCACTAAGTATTCAAGGTCAGGCGTTGTCTCTCTACCGATGAAATTAGTGATACTCATTACGGCATTATATCCTCATTTAAACATAAGAATTTTCCCTTTACTCGTTACTTCGTATATTCAACATCATCCTCACTTATTAACTCCAACTCAAAGTTTAATCTGTAAAGGATCCTAGCAAGGTCAAGCGTACTGAGCTTTAATGGATTAATAACCATATTAAGCACATTATTTTCAATCCACAAATCAAGAGGTCTAATGATCTTTAAAACCTCATTTAGATTACCTGTCTTAATCAGCCTAAACCTATAGTACCTGGCATATGCTGTACAGCCGTTATCCACTGCCTTATTTATTAAGTCAGTATCATCGTCTGTGGTTATGAGCATGCCGTTATCACTATTATTAACTATGCTCGTACGGTTCTCCTTAATAACGTTATTGAGACAATCCTTCCACTTAATCAGATAAACAAAGTTCATGAATGCATCATCTTTTTCCTAATAAATTCCTTAATTCTATGAATATCATTTTCCTCAATCTCTACGAGACTTAATGCATTAGACAATATATTGTTAAGTTCCTCTTCACTTATTGAATTAATCTCATTAAGTTCTGTCATTATATAATTAATTACGGCCCTAGCGGCTAAGCCTTTTAGGTTATTGCGCATACTTTTCAATTCCTCTAACAATTCAACACCATTCATTGAAACCGAAGATTTAATGAAAATAAGCGTTTTTAATACTTTTTATAACGAGGAAGCATTACTATCTCTTATCAATGGGTATATAAGGTACATCATGAGGTCCTGTATAGCACGCCCTGGGTCTGAATAACCTGTGTTGATCTAGATACTCTATTGCATGTGCAGACCATCCAACTACCCTTGACATCGCAAATATTGGTGTGTAGTATTCGTAGGGTATTCCGAGTAGGTACATGGCTATGCCGCTCCAGAAGTCAATGTTTGGATATAATTTCTTAGGGGCTAGCTTTTCAAGGACAACCTTCTCCACCTCCTCAGCAATCCTATACCAAGTCATGTCACCCTTAGCCTCACTTAATTGTTTCACGAGCTCCTTGTATATCCTAGCCCTTGGATCGTACGCCTTGTACACCCTATGCCCCACGCCCATTAATCTCTTACCCTCAGCAAGTAATTTCTCCACATATGGTCTAGCGCTCTCGGGCTTCCCAATCTCCAGGTACTGCTTCATGGCGGCTTCATTAGCACCACCGTGAAGTGGTCCCTTCAATGTAGCTATGCCCGCCGCGATCGCAGAATACAGATCTGTCCATGTTGATATCGCCACAAGTGTTGCAAATGTTGAAGCAGGTACCTCATGATCAATATGAAGAACCAAGTATAAATCTATTGCCTTAGTTGATGTTTCATCAGGTTCCTTCCCAAACATCATATAGAGGAAGTTAGCGGCATGACTTAGATCCTTCCTAGGCTTAACTAGGTCCAGACCCCTGCTTGCTCTGTAATGCGCCGCCATCATTATTGGTAGTGCCGACGTTAACTTGATAGCCCTCCTGAGATTAGCCTCCTTACTATAATCATTCGGGTTCTCATCAAATGCACCCAAAGCTGCCACACCAGCCTCAAGGACAAGCATTGGATGCGCCTTAACCTTACCCAGTGTAGTTACTACGGAATAGACCTCACTGGGTAAGTCCCTGTACGAGGCTAGTAATGCCTTAAAGTCCTCAAGTTCCTTCCTGTTAGGTAATTTACCATACAGTATTAAGTATGCTACCTCCTCAAACGTTGAGTACTTAGCCAATTCATCAATTCTGTAGCCCCTATACCAGAGAATGCCATTCTTGCCATCAATATCACTTATTGTAGTGGTCTTTACCAGTACGTCTTCAAGACCATGAATTATGGGCCCGCAGGGACTTTGAATAACCTTACCACTTGTCTCAATTTTTACTTCTTTAACCTCTTCGCTCATACGCCTCTAATTAATGCGCACTTATTTAAATACTATCCTAATATATAGTTTAACTATATTTATGATATTAGTCAAATAACGAATTCTTAATAAATAAATGTAAAAGTAATATTACGATCCTATGCAATTAAAAGCTTAATACCACTAGTTAAATGTGCTTATGGGCTCAATGATTAGGGGTCTCTTCATTGGTAGATTTCAACCACCCCATTGGGGACACGTTTGGGCCATAAGGGATATACTTAATGAAATTAATGAGTTAATAATAGTGATTGGTTCAGCACAATTCAATTACATAATTAAGGATCCGTTTACAATTGGCGAGAGGATTTGGATGTTAAGGGAAGCTTTAAGGGAGGGCGGTGTTGATTTATCGAGAATAGTCATTGTGCCAATACCCAACATTGAGAATAACGCGGCATGGTTCGGTTACTTAAGGTCATACGTACCACCATTCCAGGTAGCCTATACGGGAAATCCATTCGTGGCCATGCTACTTAGGGAGGCAGGAATTGAGGTAAGGCAACAACCACTCTACGACAGACAGAAATACAACTCCACAAGAATCAGAGAATTAATGCTGAAAGACGACTCAAGGTGGGAGGAATTAGTACCAAAGTCCGTAGTTGAGATAGTAAGGAGGATAAACGGAATAGAAAGATTAAAGACAATAGCCACAGGCGAAGCAGAACCACATAAGTGGTAAACGACCGCTCTAATCATTATAACGGGTAGGTATAAAACATACAACAGGAAAACATTGGTTTGTAACACGGCCACGGGCCAAAACAAAACTTGGCGCCGCCGCCGGGATTTGAACCCGGGACCTACGGGTTAACAGCCCGCCGCTCTACCGGGCTGAGCTACGGCGGCTGGTAAGGAGTGAGGCTTATGGCTTTTTAAGTTTTTGTTCCTGGATTTTAATATTAACTATCTTTCTTGACTTTACCAAGTTATATTTTTATTGGACCATTGCTTGCTTGAAGTTTTGCAGTGCTATATCTATTTTGTTTAGATCTTCCTTTGTTGGTATTCCGTTTACGCTTATTGCGTCTATTATAGTGAAGCCCACCTTCTCAAGCCTTGCCTTTACGTGTTTAAGTACGACGTCACCCCAGCCGTAGTCCGTTATTAGCAGTATTGGTTTTCCTCCTTTTAATTTCTTTATTAATAGGTTAATTACGTAGTCCATTAGTGGGAATGGTTCAGTATCATATGTGGATACTCCAAGAATTATACCAAGTGCATTATTGGCGTCTCCAATTAAATCACCAATACTTGCTCTCTCCTTATCTGTAAACCTATAAACACTAACATTGAATCCCCACTCATTAAGTACGTGAGTTATGTGGTTCATTATACTATCGACAAAACCATACATTGAGGAGTATGTAATCACTATTTTCTTATTAACTGGCGTTTTAAGTGCAAACTCCCTATAAAGATCTATGTATCTTTTCACAATATTACCCTTAATCACAGCACCATGTGCAGGTGTAATTATGTCAATATTGCCTCCTGTCATTGTTAATACCTTATCAAGGTTCTTGGTTACATTATCCCTGTAAAACCCGATGATGTTTGCAAAGTACTTTCTCATTGATGATATGTAATCATCATTTAAGTCATCAATAAATATTGACTTAGGTATTGTGTACGCACCAAAGACATCACAAGTCAATAAAGTCCTTATTTGAGGTATGTATGTGAACATGGTCTCGGGCCAGTGGAGCCACGGCACGTGAATAAACGTTAACTGATAATTCTTCGTGCTTAAGGTTTCGCCATCTTTAACGGCCTTAAATTTGGGATTAATCCCATAAAGGTTTCTTATTAATTTATTAGCCATGGGATGTCCAATGAAGGTAATGTCCGAGTTCTTGTCATACAGGGCCTTTATTGAACCACTATGGTCCGATTCCATGTGATGAATAATCACATAGTCTAAGTCACGGATATCGATTACTGAATTTAAGGCGTTGAGGAAGTCATTTTCTAGACCCCTCTTCCACGTGTCAAAAAGTATTACTGTGTCATTGTCAATTAGTAAATATGCATTATACGTAACTCCTTCGGGTATTTCCCACAGAGCCTCGAAGTAATTTGTTTCATTGTCATTATACCTAAGTATCATTAAATCTCCACTTACCTTATCTATAATCACCTTACGATCTTGTTCTCTCATCATCATACTCCTTCTTGTTATTAAATATTTAATAATAAGGTTGTCTTGTTTATATAAAATAGTAGGCTTACTTCAATTAATATTTTATTTTCATAAAATATTTTATGAAAATAAAATAAAGGTAAAGATACTAAAATATTGATTTTATTTTTCAATATTGATTTTCCTTAGATCCAGCCCCTAACCTTCATTGCATTGTAGATCCTGTCCACAGCCTCCACATATGCTGCTTCTCTTATTGTGACCTGGCTTGTACCTAGTTTGTTCCACCTGTTCATCACTCTATTGAATGCATCTAACAATATTCTCTCTAGTTTGTTCCTTGTCTCCTCCTCATCCCAGAAGTACCACTGCAGGTCCTCAACCCATTCTAGGTATGACATCACAACACCGCCAGCGTTAGCTGCTAGGTCAGGCAATATCCAAACACCCCTTGAGTGTAGTATCTTCTCGGCATCTGCTGTAGTCGGGCCGTTTGCGCCCTCAACTATTAGCTTTGCCTTTATGTTGTTAGCATTACCCTTATGTATAACGTTTTCTAATGCCGCAGGTACTAATACATCGACTGGTAGCTCAAGAATTTCTTCATTAGTTACCTTCTTAGTTCCAGATGTGTCGTAGTTCATCACCGTACCTGTTTTATCCTTAACCGCCTTAACCTCGGCTAATTTAAGACCATTCGGATTGTAAACACCACCCCTGCTATCTGTTACCGCAACGATCTTAGCACCCATCTTCTCCAGCCAATATGCTCCCCAGTAACCTACGTTGCCAAATCCCTGGACAGCCACGGTCTTACCCTCAATACCACCCCATAATTTCTTGGCTGCCTCCCTGGCCCAAACAGCCACACCAAAACCAGTGGAGTACTCCCTAACTGGATTGCCCCATAAAACGACTGGCTTAGCCGTGAATACACCAGGTACGTTGTGACCAGCTATTTTGCTGTATTCATCAACCATCCAAGCCATTACTTGAGGATCTGTACCAACATCAGGTGCTGGAATATCAACTTCGGGACCTATGAAGGGTGCTAATGCCCTTGCATAGCCCCTGCTTAACTCCTCAAGTTCCCTCTTACTCAATTTCTTATAATCAACCGCAATAGCGCCCTTGCCTCCACCATATGGTAAGCCGTTTAGTGCGTTCTTAAAGGTCATTACTGTTGCCAGTGCTATGTCCTCCTCGAGTGTAACCTCGGGATGGAACCTTATTCCACCCTTGTAGGGTCCTAGGGCATTGTTGTGCTGCACTCTATAACCCGTGAATACTTGCATTTTTCCATTGTCCATCTTAACGGGTATGCTAACGGTTATTATTCTTTGAGGCCTGCTCAGGATTTCATAGGTCTCCTGCGGATATCCACCTAGCTCTATAGCTCTCTTTAGTGTTTGTAACACACTTTCTAGGAATGTAGTTCCCTTTAGCGACATCGAGACTATGTAAGTGATGGGTTATTAAATCTTTCTCTATTAGCTTATGTAATACGAGCATCGCATATGTATTAAGACCTAGGTTAGCATTATAAAATTATTAATAATGTCTATTTCCGAGAGCACATGAGCCAAAAGGCGCTCAATAGGCTCATAGTTAAGTTGACCAAGGAGAATCTATGGATTTACATAGTTAAACTATTAATGGAGAGGCCAATGTATGGCTATGAGATAGCTAAGGAAATTAAGGAACGCTTTAGCATTAGCATAACAAACGTTGGTGTTTATGTTGTGCTTTATAAAATGGAGAGAGACGGTTTAGTGGAGACATTCATGAGCGATGGGTCTAAGATGTATAGGCTAAGGCCAGAGACCATCGAGCTTTGGTTAAAGGCCAGGGATTTCATATCCTCAATCCTTAAAGAGGTTTTTAATTGCGGTGTTGATTGTGGTTCTGGGAAAACTTAAGGATAAGGTGGAAAGGATAGGCAAGGATATTCTTGAAAAAGGTCTTGCGAAGATTATGCCTCGAAATCCCAATATATTAACCATATTATCCCTAATTATTGCATTACCAACACCCTACTTAATGTGGCTGCATCATTATTGGGCATACATATTAACATTTGTATTATTAATCCTAGCAAGCGCACTTGATATGCTCGATGGCTTAATTGCCAGGTATTGGGGAAGAACCTCCAAACTCGGTGCATTCTTGGATTCAACATTAGACAGGTATGTTGATTTTATAGCACTTATTGATATTTGGATAGCTAGTGATAGGGGCTTATTGAGTATTATTTCATTATTACTTGCAATACTGGGTTCATTAATGACCAGCTATGCTAGGGCTAGGGCGGAGGCACTTGGCGTTAAAATGATGGGTATTGGGCTCCTTGAAAGGGAGGAAAGATTAATTATTATTCTCCTCATTCTTCTCATATTTATAATTACGGGCATAAACGCGGTGATGGTGTATGGCCTAGCTCTCCTCGCTTTATTAACAAATATCACCGCTATAGAAAGGATAGTTATCGTAATTAGGTCCTTAAGTAACTCTACTGGGCGTTGATTCTTTTGGTTATCATTTTAATAGCAGGGAAAAGTTAAGCTTTATTAATAATCCCAGGTATAGTAATTGTTGAGTATGTCTGAGGAGGGCGAGAATATAGCTATTTATATAGAGAATGAGAGTATAGCCAATAAGGAGATTGTTAAGTCCAACCTAACGGATGCAGTAAAGAATTACGTGAAGAAACTATTAGATAAGTGGAACCCCGATGAATCAGACTTCATAGTTCTTAAGGTTCCTCAAACAATAAGTCTAAATCTACCGCTGAGTAAGGAGCTTTATAAGAAGGTCGAGAAGTTCGGTGTTAAGAGGGTTGGTAATAAGGCCGAGGTTGAGATACCGACTTATGAAATAATATATAGCAATAGATGGATGGGTGAGGACATGGAGGCCGACAGATTTGTCGTAATAATGCCCTACATAAATGATGACGTTATAAACCAAGTGGTGAATAACATATTATCATCACTTGCACCTGAGGGTGAGGAGGAAGGTGAAGAATTTCTTGAGGAGTAGTTTCATAAAATATCACGAGTAATTATCTATTATTGACGAACCCATCACACCCTCAAACTCAATCCCGAACGCATCAAGAACCTGCTCCAGCGAGGTCCTTAGGTACTCAATATACTTATTGGGATCAATTTCATCAATCCTAGCCAACTGTATCGGCTTAACTCCATCCTTACCTGTGGTCTTTACGTAGATTATTATATCGCCAGGCCCAATCTTATAACCCAGGTTCTTTAATTGCAACGCAGCCTTTACATGCTGTGGCGTATTCTTTGTATATGATTCAAGAGGCTTAGTAAGTGCGGTCCTTATCGCCAATTTATTAAGTGGTATCTCCTTCCTTTGCAGTTTTCTATAGTAGTCTCTAACTCTACTTCTTACCTCCTCAACAACCTTACTAACATCCTCAAGACCCTGTATATCCGAGAGAAGACCTAGAACTTCATTAAAAGCCTCCTTAGCGAAGTCAGGGGTATTTCGTTTCTTACCAACTAATCCCTTTATATCTAACTCACTGCTTTGTAGTATACCAACGTAATTCTTTTTCCTACCACTCATAGCAACTAATCTATAGACTTTATCGAGCTCAATCTCAATACCAAACTCCTTATCCACCCATCCAATTAATTCCCTAAGTTTATTCTCATCAGGATTCCATATGAAGAGACTATCGGTATCTCCATAGATTGGTACTAACCCAAGCTCAAGCGCCTTTAATACGGTTTTAGATAGTATATACCTAGCGAGGGCCGTTGTTAATTCAGCAGCTGGTGGGCAGTATAATTGGAATACCTCAGCTCCTAGTACGCCGTATGATGCATTTATGAAAACCTTCAAAGCGCTTTGTACAACATTATAATAGCTCCTTAATAGCTCGCTTGGTGCTGATTTCGCCAATTTCTTATATACATAAGCCCTTAAATCCCTTAATAGTCCAACGATAAGGGCTGTTAATCCTCTCCTATCATTACATACCCAGTGAGGTAATTCTGGAATTGGCTTATTATTTTGTTCCTTTTCATTTAGGCACTTAACGGTTTCGTATGATATGTTCCACCGCTTTATCACTGAGGGATACATACTTGCGAAATCTAGTACGTAAACGTTTGGGAATATGCCTGGGATTGGTTCAAGAACTATGGCACCCGCATACTTCTTACCCTTAATTATTGCCTTGGTGGCAATGTCCCCTTTAGCCTTGACTATATCCTCCTTCTCCGGTATTAACCAACCCCTCCTTCTGTGCTCGTAATAAAGCATGTTCCTTATCCAGGCAGATATTTGGCTCCTAACTAGGTCATCTGGTGGTGTTTTGGATATTCTTGACATTAATATTATTAATCTTAATACAAGGTTATCATCGTATGTCGTTAGATAAAGTCCCAGAAAAGCATCCCTAAAGTTATAATTTATTAATTCAACGTAGCTCATTTGCGATACGGTTTTCTCTCTACTTATTTTCGACATACCTATTATTGCATGGGCTATTGTATCAAGTGTTCTATCCATACCCCTATATTTACCGCCAAATGCGTATACTTCAATTGCCCTAATGTTGAAGAACTTATATAAGTCAATATGTATTCCAAGGGCTGTGGAAGCCTCATTTCTCCTCAGTATTATTGGTATCTCCTCCTTCTTGAAACCAAGCTTTAAGGCTCTATGGTATATGTAGGGCAGGTCAAAGTTATCACCGTTGAATGTAATTAATATTGGGTATTGCAGGATTATTGAGAATAATTCCTTCAGCATATCATACTCACTATCGAAGAACTCCACCTCAACATCATCATACATGAGATCCTCAAGCTCTTCAGGTCTTAACTCTATATCTGGTCTCCTAAGTACAAGTATCTTTTTCAATCCATCGCTTCCAGCGAGACCTATGGCTATAATCTCGTAATTAGCCTCCCTCGGGTTAGGTACTCTATTCTCTTGCGGTGTGAATACTTCGATATCAAGGGATAATCTCTTAATATTCGGTACAGGTGCTTGAAATAGCGGTATCCACCTCCTTGCTTCCTCGAGGAACTCCCTATCATTTACGTATAATTTATTTATGAATCCCTCAATCTCAGTAGGTATCTCAATAGGTACTGGTACTAACTTTCCATCCTCAATTCTATAAAACATTCCAGGTATAATCTCATTATCATATATATAACATAGGTGATATCTAATTCTTGATTCCCAAGTCCTTGGTAATAATTCCCTTATTGAGTCAGCCCTACCTCCAATACTCAGTGGGTCCTTAGCATTTATCTTCGTAAGCACCACCTTCCTATCATCTAACGGATCATATTTCTCAACAGCTTCAATATTGCTAAACCCTGGATGAAGAATTACCTTTGTAAACTTTGAAGTTAATTCCTCAGGTTTTACATTAGTTAGTAAGTAAGGTTTATGGCCGGTATTGTCATACCAAAAGTAGATCCTATCATTGACAGGATCGTATAATTTAATGAGGGCTTTTCCCATCTTTCCATCATATGTTACAGTAAGTACTATTGATGGTGGCGTATTTTGTGGCGTCTCGGCCTTTATGGTGATCTCTTCCTCTTCTTCCTCCTCACGTTCTTCAAATTCTTCTTCCTCAATCTCTTCCTCTTCCTCATCCTCCTTACTCCTCATTGCCTTAACAAACTCTAGATATAATAACTAACTTATTAAACCGCCGCCTCCTTGTCTCAAATACTATGAATCACAACTACACTTTCCCGTGTGAGTGAATTATTTAAGTAAAACGTGTTAGACAATTAATGATGAGTAAATACCTGGGCGATATTGTTTGGCCAACAATATTATTAATTGCAATAGTTATTCCAGTATTTATTACGTACGAACCATACATATTAACAAACACCCATTATACCATATCTTCATCAATTACGCAAACATTAAGTAACGCCATGAAAAATCCAATAAGTCTCCTATCAACATACCTACTTGGGGATCTTGCTCCATATCTGTACATAGTCATTGCGGCCTTATTCATTGTTCATCGACAGAGAACTTATAAACTACGTAATGAACTTGGTCTATCCTGGATACCATTATTCGGCAAACTTACAATACCAGTGGTGATAATTCTAGCAGTAATATGGTTTTTACTAAGTGGGTTGTTACCTATCACGATATTGATACCTCAAATACCATCAGTAAACATGCTTCTCCTTATTTACACATTATATCCAATTGCAGTTAGTGAGGAATTCGTATTTAGAGGATTCATACTTAGTAGATTATTGCCAAGGCATGATTCCGTAAGCATTATTACTTCATTACCCGCCATAATAATAAGTGCCATTTACTTCACAGCGGCACATGTGCCAGTTTACCTTGCCGTTTATGGACTTAATAATCTATTATCGGTTCTTTACACGCTTAGTTATATATTTATTTACGGGGTAATAGCAGGCCTTGTATTTATCTCTACGAGAAATGTTATACCTGACATCGTAATTCATTGGATTAACGATTACTTATCTATAATAACCGTGATTTACCTAATGCATTAATTAAGGCGCTACATAAAATACTTGAAATATTGATTGCTGAGTCCTTATAATCCTCAAGATCTATTAACTCCTCAGGTTTTGATGATATGGCCAATGAATTAACCACCACAAACGGTATGCTTAACCTATTGGCGTATCTCTCGAATTTCCTTAATTTTCTATTTTCATGGGTGCCATCATATGCATTATTAAGGATTGTCAGGATTGGTTTTTTACCATTCCTAATTAACAGGTTAATGTATGATCTTAACCTGAATAATGCACCCTCAATACCATCAAGGTTCGCGGAAACTATCAACACAGTATCAGTGTTTGTTTGCCTTATGAAGTCTAATGTGGATGAAAAGCCACGCTTATATCTTCTAGATGAGCCTGTCAAGAGTCCCATAACACCCTCAATAATCAATATATCTAATCCAATACTCCTGACTGTACTCAGTGTCTCCTTCCAGTCGATCCAACCAAGTGATTTACTTCCCCACCTTAATTTTATGCTCATCCATGGCTTAAATGGTCTATTAAGGATATAGAGACTTGGGTGTAAGTCCCTAATATCACCTGCCAATTTGGCAATACCTACGTAATAACCAGCCCTGCTTAAGCAGAGGGCCAATGCACTTGTTATTAATGTCTTACCTTCGCCAGTCATTGTGGACACGACGGTGATTATTCTAGTGCTCATTCCAGGATTACCACCTTCTCTACTCATCCATTCATTCTCGCGGTAACTTCTGTAGTAATTAGAAATTTCATTTTCATTATAAACCCCAATTTCACTAAGTATATTCCTCGTTATTGGAGATCTAGGTCCTAGTAATCCATGAACCATGGTACCAAATACGTTGTACTTGCGTGATATGATTAACGTAGGTACGTTAATCTCGGCATTCCTATAATTATGCCTTGGCACTTGCGATACTCCAACGACCTGCACATTATCCGATAGAATCCTCATTCTACCATATGTATGTGCTTGCCAGCCCTTTAATTCAGTATTTACAATATTCCTGGTTACCCATGATTCATTAACGATACTAACCCTCACAGGTCCTGTAACAATTAATGGTTCAAAAATAACGTCTAGGATGCCAAGTCCCTTAGAGTACCCAGGTAGCCCTCTAACATTGAGATTTACGGCTCTTGACAATAATTGAGTACCTGAACAAACACCTATGGTAAGCCCACCCCTTTCAGCATATTCCCAAATTTCCTTTTCAATCCAATTATAACGTTGCAATATCTGGGACTCCACCAAGGTTCCAGGTGGTAATATTAACATATCAAGATCCTTAATGATGCTTGGTTCATTAATACGTAGGTTAAATGGCAATTCTTCATAATAAGGCATTGCGCCTCTAATACTTAATACCCCTATCTTAATCATTATTAATCACTATGATATTACCACAGCGTCAATACCATTACTTACCAAAGTTGATACAGTATCAGCATTATCATCAAAATGAACCAATATTTCATACCTTCTCAATAAGCTCTTAATTGTCCATGACTTATAAATAGGGTCCGGGTCAGTATTATTATCAGGTCTCATAAATAATTCCTCAAATTCATTCACACCAAAACTCCTTAATTGATTTATTGTGCATTCCCTCATTGATTCTCTCCTACCTGTAACGATTATTATGCCGAAGTCCCTATTCCTTAGCTGTTTAAGAATATCTATAATCCTTGGTTTAGGTTTATCCATGAACAGCTTTTTGCAATCAAGAAAGCAATCCCAATCAACTTCGTTATTAGGCCTAAGGCAAAGCCTTAACCTGCTCTCCGAATTAACCAGGACTCCATCGATATCAAAGGATACGTACTTAATGAGTATCACCCCTTACTCATCAAATGCAAGGTCTAGGCACTTAATGCCATTGCAGCTTATATAATTAATGCCAATCATCTTAGGTAAGTAATACATTTGCTTAACTGACTCCGTGGCTACGGTATTAACCCCAACGCTTTTGAGGAAAGGTGACACAACAGGACATGTGGTTAATACCAAGTGTATGTTGGAATTCTCAAGTAGATTAAGTTCGTCTTGACTTAGTGAGTTTATTACGAAGGGCGTTGTGGTTATGTAAACGGGCTTTTTAGCCCTTCTGGATCCCTTGCTTCTTACGTAATTAATGACTGACATTACCTCGTCAATACCATAATGGGGACACCCGAGAAATATGGCATCAAAATTTTGTTTTTCTACTCCGGAATCCTTAATTATATCGTTAATGTCTAGATTAATTTCCTCAGGCTTATCCATCATTGCTAAGTACTCCTTATGATTTGGTGTTACTCCATCGATTACCATGAATGCATGGGGTGAGTACGTTGCATAGCTAGCCAGTAATTGCTTAATTACAGCATTGCCACCAAACTTAGCCACCAGATATGGCTTTCCATCACCGACCTCCTCAGCAATTTTCCTACCTAGGAGCCCCGCGATTAATGGATTATTAATTGCCTGCCCTCCCTTAACCCTAACTACATGCGTTGGTACCCTACCACTCAGTGTGTATAGCCCATACCTTGGAACCCTACCAACTAATGCCGACAAAACAACGAAAGGTCCCGGTAATTTTTCGGTCCAAGCATCGTGAACGGCATTTATATAGGCAATTGCATTTGATTCAGCCCATGCATGGTAAGTCCTTGGTCTAATCCGTAGGTACTCGTACGGGGTACATGTAAGCCATAGACTAGCGCCCATACTTTTTAATGCATTTATTATTCTCCATTGCTTGTCAATGAACTCCTTATCTATTCCCCAATCATTAAGTACATCAATGCCCACAGGATTTACCGTTGTAAATACGTGAAATCTAGCACTGGATTTTGCCAAATCCTCTAGGTACTCGAGACCTGGATCACCTATTGTTAAGTAGGAGACACCTGCAATATGCGCTGTCTCTATCTCAATGAGCCTATCAGCCTTTAATACATCGCCGACCTTAACTACGACCTGCATTGCCCTTGCAATGGCATCTCCATAATCACCATGAAGCATGGCTTCCTCATACTTACTAAGGTACATTCAGCACCTTAGATCTAGGTGGAGAAAATAAATCTTAAATAGATTATTATTTTACACGAACTCGGTAATGCTCAATAACAGTAAAATCGATTTATTTAGGAACGTTTCTGCGTTATTTACTGACTATGATGGTACAATAGCGCCAATAGACGTGGCAAGGCAATTGAGTAAACCCCCTGTGGCTATTTATGAAAAACTGAATGAAATAAGTAAATACATACCAATAGCCGTAATAAGTACCAAGGATTGCGACTTCTTAATTCCAAGAACCGACTTTGCCAGAGCGTGGTCCTGCACAAATGGTCTTGAGATAAGAATTGGAGGGTCTCATCATATACATGAGGATTTACCTAAATGGCAAGATAAATTTGAATCTCTGATTAATGCCATAAATAGTATCAACGAGTTAAAAGGCATTTATTTAGAAGTGAAGCGTGTTGGTAATTTGATTGGTGGATTGGGAATTGATTGGAGAACCAAGGGTTCAATAAACATGAAGGTTCTTAATCAAATTATTAAGTCGGCGAGTGAATCAGGATTTAAAGTCATTAAGTATAGGGGTCATCCATTCATAGATATATATCCAGGGATACAAATCGATAAGGGTTATGCTGTAATGAGGCTCAGGGAGCTTATGGGTATAAAGGGGTCAATAATGTATATGGGTGATTCAGAAAATGACATTCCCGCAATGAGAATCGTTGAGTATCCCATCGGTATTAGGCATAGGTATAATGAGGGTCTTGATCTACCAGTATTATTGTGGGTTCATGAGAATGAACTACCAATCTTTCTTGATTACTTATTAACGGCCCTAAAATCCAAGGTTCATTAATTTCCGGAGCCTAATTAATTTACTTAGCCGTCGTAATTTAACCTCATAGTTATTACTCACTTTTAAATCAATTCTAAGAGAATTCATAACCCTAGACTCTATAATACTTTCAACATTCATATGCTTCTTGAGTGCCGTAATTAGATATATTAAAAACCTTTCTCTATAGTAATCAATAAACCCACAAATATGGTTTAGGCATATAGAGTGCAAGACCCTCAAGACCAACCCTCTCGTTAGGCTTCATTAAATGCCTATACTCACTTGCTTTCGGATTTATTAGAAACCAATTATTTCGTGGTATAATTATTCTCGGTAATTTACCCTCAAATCCACATCGCTTACATCGTAGTAATCCTGATCTTCCCATAGACTCCATAGGGCCACCACACCTAGGGCACCTCGGATTTCTCACCTCGACATACCTATCATGGAGTACTCTCATACCCTCGATATACAGATCAAGTTTCTCATTCGGCTTAACTCCACCCCACGCCTCTACCATGCATCCCACGCAATTCGCCAACTCCTTAGAAACACCGAGATGTCTATACGCTATTGCCTTATGAGCATCATCTAAGGTAAGGTGCACATGGCCTTTATCATCAAATACCGCATTCATTAAAATACCTATAAGATCAACATTCCTATAAGGGATGTATTCGCTTGCTCGTGACCTATGGTCGTTAGTTCCCTGGTTTGTCACGTAGATGATCCACCCAATAGCATTATACTTATTGGCTAGGTAATTACCCATGGCAAGCACATGATACGGTGAATCACCCCTAACACCAAATAATACTGGGTCAGGTCCATGAGGTTCAATGAGTACTTGATCTTCATTTATATTTAAGAAAGTGAATGGTCTTGTTGTATGGTCCCAGTGCTTCACGTCAATGGGATTAATCATGGGCCTATCCTCATCCTCAGGTCTATATGCTATGAATTCGTACGTGGCATCAATTGGTATGAAACCTAACGATGCCAATGCGCCAATAGTTCCTCTACCACCCATAAGTTTTGCATTTACTTTGCTAGCGACTTTACGTGCGAGGTCTAACGTAACAATATCCCTAACACTCTTCCTATAAAACCACGTTAATCTCTCATCAACCTTAAGCATATTTCTTATTACTAGGTATGCAATACCAGGGCTTGTCTTACCAACTCTCTTAACCATTTGGTTGATTAATGATTCCATGAGCTCAACATGATCCTTAGCATCATCCTCAGATTCAACGTAAATAATTACTGACAAAGATGCATTACCTCTTGTTTTAAATGGTACGTAGGGATTTAACCTGGTTAGGCGTGGTAATCCAATAACACTCCTAGTAAGGTTCTCTCTAACTAGGTATTTTATAAATGAATACATAACATATGTCGTACATCCACCACCTTCCCAATCAGTGTCATCAATACCAATCATTAAGTAAGGCATTAGGCTTAGGCATAATTTTAGAGAAGAGGCAATTATCTCTTTCCCATAATTCCTTGTTAGGATTACTTTGATATTAAAGCGATGAAAGCCTTTTAAAGAAAATTGCATAATCCCAGTTAATTATGGCTGAGAGTGAAGAGCCGGAGAGGGAGGAGCGTGAAGAAGGTGAGGAAGAGGAGACTGAAGGGGTTGAGGCAGAGGGTACGGGTGAGGAGGTTAGTGAGGGCGAAGAGGGCGGTGCAGGTGGTGTTGTTGAGACTGAGGAATATTATAGAATAATGTTCCCGAAGGGTAAGGAGTTTAGATACATATTTACAGCCCTTGCTAATTTACTCCAGGAGTCGAATCTTATTATTGATTCTGAGGGTATTAAGATGAAGTCCATAGACCCGAGCAAGGTTTCCCTGGTGATTTTAAACATACCTGGTTCAGGCCTTGAGGAATACACAGTGACTAAGGAACTAAAGATAGGAATAAGCTTTGACCTGATTAAAAAGATATTAAAGAGAGTTAAGGCGAGAGAAAAGGTTGAGCTTGGTGTTGACACCAGTAGGAATAGGTTCTTCGTAACAATATACACGAAAAAAGGTAGGGAGGGTGGTTTTTACAGGAGGTTTGGTCTTCCAATAATTAATATAGCCGAGGAGGAGGTTCCTGAACCTAAGCTTGAGTACCCTGTTAGGATTAGGATGGATATGGATGTGTTTATTGATGTATTAAGTTCAGCTAATGAGTTTTCTGACTCCGTGAGATTTATAGCTAAGGAAGATACCTTTTCCATAATGGCCGAGAGCGAGGGTGGTAAGGCAATTGAAACAACATATACGAGTAGTGATGAAGTATTTTATGAATATTCAGTGCAGGGTTCACATGATGCTATGTACTCCGTAGAATTACTCCTCGATTTTATTAAACCTATGAAGCAAATAAGTGAGACTGTGACAATAGAGTTTGATAATAATAAACCGTTGAAATTAACAATAGATTTTGCAATAGGTTCAGTACAATTCTATTTAGCGCCCAGGGTAGCTTAATCCCATTAAAATTTAAATGGTGTATTTAATCGATAAATAGTCATGCGGTGGTATTATTATAGGTATTAATTGGGAAATATTTGCATCAAGCGATGTACCTTTAATAGAACCCTCCCTAGGTTTAAAATCAAGGTTGAGATTAATAGCCTGATCACTCCAATTACCTATGAATAATACGCCATGACCATCTACAGACTCAATTCTAGTGATTATATGCGTGGTCATTATTGACCGGGTTTCATAATCATTATCAAGCGTGACTTTACCGCCATTTATATTAACATTTAAATCACTAATAACATATGCACGATTTAGACTTGCCATAAGGATAATATAATGATCATCTAGGTAAATAAGGATCCAGTTTAGGTACGGTACTATGTTTGTATTCATGGTAATATGTAGCGGCCACCTTACTGGGTTTAATAATGATAAGAACGTTAGATACTTTAGTTCTTCATTTGATGAGTATAATAGTTCATTAAACACCCTGAGACCCATTGTGGGCATATTATATTTATTAAAGGCGATGGATAGTTTTGATATTCTTTCGGGATCTAACTCATGGATCTTCATATAATATTTATATAATGCATTTACTGCTCTATTATATTCATACAACCTATTTGCTAGGCATATTAATTCATCCTTACAGCTTTTCCTTAATTCAGCCCTAATTCTCATCATTTCATTCCTTAAATTCATTATTAACTTAACGTTCCTTTCTTCACGTAATTTTCTATACGTACTTAAGTACTTAATCATTAGTTCATCATCACTGCAATACTCAGGTTCAATATTGAGTAGTTCATAGGCATTCCATAACCATGGCATGTACTCACACCTGGGCTTTATGTAAATACCCACGCCTAGGTTCAATGTATAATCCTGCTTAGAGGTATATATTACTAGGTGTGTCATGGATTTATTATTTTAATATTGATAATGGTGAGACGTATTTATTATGCTCTATTATCGAACCTGGATAAATTACGGTGTTAGCCCCTATTCTAGCCTTAGGCCCTACTATAGCACCTAGTTTAGCGATCTGTTTTCCCTTAACAATAACTGGTGATAAATGCGATACCTCAACGCCACTTGGTAATACGTTTAATGTCACAACACCTGGCTCTACGGTACTTTCATCACCAATTATCGAACTACCTATGAATGATCCCCTACCCACTGTAGCCCTATATCCAATTAATGATTCCGTTATTTCAGCATCAGCGCCAATTACGGATTCCTCCTCCAGTGATGTATTGTTCCTAATTATCGCATTATTGCCAACATAAGTATTTTTACCAATATATGCAGGTCCTCTTATTATTGCGCCATGGTCTATCCTAGCGCCCTCGTCTATTATCACAGAGCCCTCTACAACTGCTCTTGGTGAAATATCGGCATCCTTACTAATCCTGGTCTCCTTTAAGTCAATCATTAAGTATTTTATTGCGCTCAGTAAGTCCCAGGGATAACTAACATCAACAAACCATCCACTCCATAAAGCTGTATTGATATTGCCTTTGAACTGCTTTAGGGCTTCGTTAATATTTCCGTTAAATTCTTGTAGTGAAATTAGAAATTCCTTTTCAGTTATGAGTATCCCAGTCCATGCATAGCCTGATTTATGCTCTACGATCTTATTTATTGAGACAGTATCATTTATCTCAACCTCAAAGTAGCCTTGCAGGTCTGATAATGGGGTCATTAATATAGTTATTGGCTTCCCTGAATTCACATGACTGTTCAATGCAAGTTCATAGGCTTCTCGGGGTAGTATTACGTCACTAAACGATACTATTGTTGTGCCCTTGCCAACAATTTCATTTATCATTCTTAATGCACTATCAATATCATCACCCTTTTGTCCCACATTCTCTATTGAAATATTATTAAAATAGCGACCAAGTTCATTACCTATCTTTGCAGGATTTCTAGAAATAACATATATACTCTTTAAACCCAACCGAACTAGGTTATCTGTTGGATAATAAATAAGTGGCTTTCCTAGTAATTTAATGAGTGGTTTATCGAGGTAAGGCGTTAATGGTTCCATATTAGTGCCTCTACCACCACCAAGTATTACGCCAATAATTTCTCTTGAGTAGGCCATGGTCATCACTCCACAGTCACTGTCTTTGCCAAATTCCTTGGTTTGTCTGGGTCATAACCACGGGCAACAGCAGTATAATAAGCAAGGAGTTGCATTGGTACGATATATATTATTGGAGCTATCCTATAATCAACATTTGGCAATTCAAGCACTGCATTTAGTAACTCTTTAAATTTACCAATGTATTTCTCAGGTACGAATCCTATTGTGTATGCGTCCCTTGCCTTCATTTCCATTACATTACCGAGTAATGGATCTACATTATCATCATCAAGTATCGAAAAGACTACGGGATAACCTTCCTCAACCAATGCTATGGGTCCATGCTTGCTCTCACCAGCGGGATACGCCTCGGCATGTATGTAAGCTATTTCTTTCAGTTTCAAAGCACCCTCCATACTCAACGGAACACCAATTCCCCTACCTAAGTAATACGCGTTCTGTCTCCTACTCATATACTCACTTAATGCCTTAACCCTACCTTCAGTTCTAGTTATAATATTTTGGAGAAGCCCAGGTAACTTATTAAGTGAGTCCATGATACTCCTATACTCATTAGCGTCTAATTTGCCCATGATAATGCCAGCCCTTAAGGTAAGTATTGTCATTATAACCAATTGTGTGGTAAAGGTCTTTGTTGCCGCAACACCGATTTCGGGCCCTGCCCTTGTATAAAGTACGTAATTTGACTCTCTGGGTATTGCACTATCAATAACATTAGATATGGCAATAACCTTAGCGCCTCTCTCCTTCAATGCTCTCACAGCTACTAAGGTATCTATTGTCTCACCTGATTGGCTTATGGCTATTACAGTATCATTATCATTAACGGCATTAACATACCTCTTGTACTCAGATGATATTACGGCATGCGTATCAAGGCCTAGTACTGTCGTAAGTAGGTAATCACCAACGAGGCCTGCGTGGTATGATGTACCAGCGCCAACTATTAGTATTTTCCTTGAATTTAGGAGGAGATTAACCACGTTATCAAACTCCTTTTCATTAATACCTGCCAATGTTGAGCCTATGGCAAAGGGTTGCTCATGGATTTCCTTAAGCATGAAGTGCGGGTAACCCTCCTTGCTTGCCATTTCCGGTGTCCAACTAATTAGCCTAATCCTCTCCTCAATATTAACAGGTACGCCATCCTTCTCAATATAGACTTTGTTGGGCTCAATATATCCATACTCACCGTCTCTAAGTACAATTACCGTGTTTGTGAACTCAAGAAATGCAGGTATGTCACTGGCGACAAAGTTAGTGCCATTACCAATACCAATAACTAGAGGTGAGGTATTTCTGGCAAAGTAAAGCCTGTTGGGTTCCTGTGATATGGTAACGACAAATGCATATGCGCCCTTAAGCCTTGATAATGCTGCCTTAAATGCATCAAATGGTCTATAACCAAGCTTCAGATACTCCTCTATTAAATGAGCGACTACTTCAGTATCGGTCTCGCTCTTAAAGACGTGGCCTTTCTTAATGAGTTCCTCCTTAAGTTCTAGGAAGTTTGATATTATACCGTTATGAATAATAGCAACACTACCTGTACAGTCTGTATGTGGATGCGCATTCTCATCGCTTGGCTTACCATGGGTTGCCCATCTAGTATGTCCAATAGCCGTCGTGCCATCAACCTCATCAAAATTTAGCCTAGTACTAACCTCGATGATCTTACCCTTACCCTTCCTAACCTCTATGTAATTGCCCTTAATGACTGCAATGCCAACGGAGTCATAACCCCTGTACTCAAGCCTTTCAAGGCACTTTCTAACGACTTTACCAATGGGCTCCCTAAGGTTATTTGGTAACGATGTTATACCAATAATACCACACATAAACTAGGCACTTAATCCTAAATAGAATAAACAGAATTAATAAATATTTAGTTACTCAAGAAAGAAGACCTAACTCGATCTCAAGAATAGTTAGTAACCTGCATAAAATCGAGGACGTATCCATGACATACTTACCAATCCTAAAAACATCATCAGCAAGTTGATACGTGCGTTCATCAAATGAACCCCTTGGAAACGCGCCAATCATTATCAAAGGTCTCCTGAACTCCTTAATGTAGTTAATAAATGATTTCCATGAAATCTCCTTCCCCTTTACATCATCAAGTAGTATTTTATGGTCTGTTAATTCCGTATTCAGTATATAGTCAATTCCATTCACGAATTTTAATAATGGTTTTCCATAGGGCGGTACCTTACCCTCCTTGAATAATTGGCTCATTAAGCCCGTGAAATTCTCATAGTTGCGTGGTGGACGTATCTCCGGATCAACGTCAATTACTAAATTATTTATTGTGTGAACATACGTCTTAACTAGGTTATTACGTGCAAGTAGACTACCCTGTATCAGAAGGAGCGCTTGGTGAAGTATATCGGGTCTTCCTCGTTTCTCAGCATTAGGTAAATCGATCATTGCTCTATGATGTCTAGCCCTATCGAGAATCAGGTATCTAGCGTCTTTGTGTCTCCTCCTTGCGTCTTTAATTATTACTGGGTCATTTAGTAATTCCTTGGGTACCGTCTCAAGCGCTGTTTCGGTAAGTAGAATTACTATTTTCTCCACAAGTGCTTACTAGTGCTGCGCTTAATTTAAGAACTGGTCAACATTTATGGTTTGGAGGTTAAATATTGTGGTGCATTCCTCATACATGCACTTTATAATTCCATGGAATTTCCTAGATATGGCTAATATCCTGTAATTATCAGGTGTGGTATGTGCTATTAAGGTCTTAGCACCTCTTTTCTTTAGGTCATTTATGGCATATGCCACAAGTTTTGTACCGATGCCCTTGCCTTGATGGTTATCTTTAATTACAATAGCCATCTCATAACAACCATCACTTAAATAAACGGCTTCCAAAACTCCAACAAGTTCATTACCTATAAAAGCCCCATAAATGATATTACGCGGGTCAGAGAATACGGACCCGATGTACCTCTCGAAATCCTTAAAGAAACCCCTGAACCTGTAATAAATACTTTCGTTACTTAATGAATTGTATAAGTCAATTACTAACTTACTATCATTGCCCTTCAACTCCCTAAATTCAAGCTTAACTAATGGTTTCGCGATACTCATTATCGATCATGTTATACCACTATTAACCTTTTAAATTTCTTTCTCTTCAAGTGTAAAATACACCCAGTAGAAGTATCGTATACAAAGATATAATGATGATTTATTACGAATATCATTATATAAAATAGAATTGAATAGACAAGAATATTTCATGGTTGAATAGTATCGTGGAGCAACTTACTATCTATATTTATATAATTTAGATAATAATTCATTTGGTATAAAAATTATTTACCACCGCCACCCGCTCCTCCAGCTGCTGTCTTTCCTTTCGCCACACCTACCGTTAAGCCCAATCTACCTGTTGTCCTTGTCCTTTGGCCCCTAACCTTAAGCCCTAGATTATGCCTAATGCCCTTCCAGCTCCTTAGCTTCTTCATTAAATCAATATCCTTCTTAGCTGCCAGCACTAGATCAGCGCCTAGTAAATGTACGTTTCGCCCAGTTTCTGGGTCCTTAGGTCTATTTACAAACCAACCAGGTGCAAATTGGTATAGGTTCCTCACGGCCCAATCAAGCTTCCTAACAGTCTCATCATCAAGTTGTCCCAATCTAATTAATGGGTTTATTCCTAAATACCTGCATATTGCATATGCCGTTGGTATTCCAATACCTCTAATTTTGGTTAAGGCATAGGCTACTGGTTTAAATCCATCCAGGTCAGTGTCACCAATTCTAACTATCTGCTTAACTTCCTGCGACATTCAGGGTTAATGCCAGTATGGGTATTTAAATTTTAATTTAAAGTATGACCTCGCCCTCCCTATATATTGGCTCCATTATCTCCCTATACGGCCCTATCTTCGTGTTTTTAGCAACAAATACGGAATCCTTTATATAAACGCCATCACCAATCACAGATCCATCCTCAATTCTAGCCCACTTACCAATATACGTATTGCTCCCAACAATGCTTCCCGAAACATAAACGCCATCGCATAATAATGATCCATCAAAAATTAATGAATTTACTATCTTAACCGTATTACCAATCTTCGAATTTTTATGAATTATAACATTCGGTCCAATCTCAGTATTATTACCAATAGTAACGTTTGGACCTAAATAAACAGGAGGTTGCATGGTAACTGTTGATGGTAAGTCAGCATTTATACAATTACTATTACCATCCCTACACCTACTGGTTAAAACGCTGAAGTTAGCCTTCATGTAGTCTTCGGGTGTGCCTATATCGAACCAAAGACCATTATGGATATATCCATAAACCTCACCCATCCTCAATAACCTGGGTATAATATCAACAGCAAGCTTGATTTGATTCTCCGGATTTTTCGGTATTAATTTAACGACTTCCTTCGTAAAAACATAAAATCCAGCATTTATTAAATTTGAACCAACATATTGCTTGGGCTTCTCTATGAAATTTATTATCCTACCAGTCTCATCTAGTTGAGCGACGCCGTATCTAGATACATCATCTACTCTGGTAAGGGTTATTGTAGCTACACCATTCATCTTTTCATGGAAGTTAATAAGCGATTCTGCATTTACATCGCTAAGTATATCTCCATAAACCACCAGGAAGGTGTCCGATAATTCATATTTTTCATTAATTAATGAGATCGGTCCAGCATCACCCAGGGGCTTATTCTCCGTTACGAATATTAGTTTATCCTTAAAATTGCTCCATGCTCCCTCCATGTGTTCCCTAATTAAATCGCCCATGTACCTTATTGATATAAAAATCCTATTTAGTGGTAGTTTTGTTATGGATTCCATAATCCAATCTATTATTTCCTTATCGAGTATTGGTAGAAGTGGTTTAGGGCGTGAATAACTAAGGGGTCTTAGCCTGGTTGCTAATCCGCCGGCTAATATTATCACATCGTAACTCTTCATATACAGTATTTCACTTTCTGGATATTTTAATTTTATTATGTCATAAACTAGTGCTTAATCTCATTCAAGGTTTTCCAATGCTAATGTAATCACGTTATCCCCCGACCCAAGCGTTGGGGATTAATAAATTAATAGTGCAGCCTTATCACATTAGTGTGAGTAATGTACTTGATGCTTGCCATTGGGATCATGAATGCATAACAAACTCTGTGGCATCAGTACTCATACAGTTATTAAAGGGTTTTGCGCCTAAGAACTTAGTTAGCAATAGTGCATTTCGAGACTTGGCATCTTGCAATAATGAATGTAAATTAACCGTGAATAATTACTCATTCATTAGGGATTTAGATGAAGCAAGTATTAAGGATGGTGTTGCTAAGGTTCTTAAGTTCATAGATCTAGATGATGTCCCTGCCCTAGTACAATTACTAATGAATATGGATTTGGGACCTGGCATTATTGCGGTTGATGAAAATATAGGTATAAACATAAAAGGTGAGTTGGGCGCTAGGATAAATGAGGTACTTGGGATAGCACTTTATTCAGTGGCTGTTTATGATAATGCCATTACTAGGTTTAGTGCCGCTGCAGCGATTTATGAGGGTATTGGTAATGTTGGTAAGGCACGTTTTATGGAGGCTATGTCGAAGATAGCGAGGGCTGAGGACCTTAGGATTAAGGCTTCAAAGCTTCACGAAGAGGGTAAGCATGACGCTGAGAAAAGTATGATCGAGGATGCATCTAAATTATACGTATCATCCGTGGTTAATTTCAGGGAGGCCGTCGGCATAGATGAGGCTAAGGCTAATGAAGTCTTGAGTATGATGGACTCCTCAGAGGTTTTGGCTAACTATTACTTCACGCATGGTGATATAACCAGGGCAATGCAGTACTACGATACCTGCAGAAGCGCTTTAAGTAATATTAAGGGTTTAAGCGAGGAGTATTTGAATGCAGTTAAGTTAAAGGGTGATTTGTGTGCAGCTTTTTACTTACTATGTAGGGCCATTGAGGAGGGTGATTGGAAGACGTATGAGGAGGCCGGCGATAAATTCCTTGAGTTAATAAACGAGGGCTTAGTTGATGAATTAACTACAGAAGGCGCAGTGATGTCTTACAGGGGCGCCATAGATGGTGTTAGTGAGATCGATGATGCCGTTAGAATCTACTCAAAATATGTTAAGTCTGTGAGTAGGTATTTCGATAATGTAATTAAGGATAAATATGGCGACTTTAACTCGTTTATTGAGGAATTCCGTAAAGGCAATTATGAAAGCCTTGCTCATCTGCTCAGTACTGACGTTAATACTCTTAAGTTATATGTTGTTGGTAAGATACTTATGGATATCGTTAAGGAGGAAGGATTAAGTGAAGATACAGCCCTTGAGGTACTTGCCTATTTAGCCGGGCTTGGTTTAAATCCCATTGACATGAGCGTGAATGAGATGATTGATGAACTACAGGGCCTTATTGCAGATAAGGATTTCCTTAATAGGGTTAGGGATCTGTTATTTAGAATTAAGGATAGGCTCAATAGTATCGTTAGTCAGTAAAAATAATGAGGGTGAATTTATAACTATTCCATACTTAACCTAGTTGTGAATATTGAGGATGTAATTTCAGAGGCTGTGAAGATAGTCACGCCAGACCTTGAGGAAAAAACCAAGGTAATTAACATGGCTAATGAAGTAGTTAAGTTAATTACAGATGGGTTACTAAAACGTAATTATAGGGATTTTGCTGTAACGATACAGGGCTCGGTAGCTAAGGATACCTGGTTACCTGGTGATAGGGATATTGATATTTTCATCGTATTGCCTAAGGATTATCTTAACAAAATTAGGGATGGTAGCATAATTAATGATTTAATGAATATAGCGATTGAAAATAATATTAATTGGAGTATTAAGTATGCTCAGCATCCTTACATTCAATTACTAATTAATGACTTCGAAATAGACGTAGTGCCATGTATTCGTATCAATCCTGGTGAACGGCCATTAACTGCAGCCGATAGAACCCCATTGCACACTGATTTTGTGAATAAAAAACTTGGTCAGAGAAATACTGATGTTAGGTTGTTAAAGGCTTTCTTTAAATCGGTGGGTGTTTATGGCGCTGAGATTAGGGTACAGGGTTTTAGCGGTTATGTGAGTGAACTTCTAGTGATACACTATGGTTCATTTCTTGATACAATAAGGGCTATCAGTAATTGGTCAGTAAGGCACGTATTTATAGACATGACAAGTACTTACAATGAGAAGGATGCGGTAAAGAAATTCAAGTCACCTGTTATAATAATAGACCCCGTAGATCCTAATCGTAATGCAGCGGCATCAATAAGCAGGGATACTTTAGCTATGGCCATAGCTGCATCGCGAGAATTCCTTAGGAATCCACGAGTAGAGTTCTTTATGAGAACACGTAAGGTAGTGAAACCCACATTCGTGCTTCCAACGGTCGTAATAAAAATACCATATCCAACAAATACATCACCAGACATTGTGTGGGGTGAAATTAAGAAATTAATGGCTTCATTAACTAAGAATCTCAAGAAGCTCGATTTTAAGGTTATCCGATCAATGGCATGGAGTGACGATAAATCAATAATCCTCTTAATGATATCCTTCAACGAATTAGAACTTCCTCAATATGAACTACATGAAGGACCTCCCGTGAATTCAGATGCTGCCGAGAGGTTCATTAAGAAGTATATTAATGAACAAAATATTATTGGCCCATTCATAAGGGGTTCACGATGGTTTGTGGTTAGGAGTAGGAGATTTTTTGATGCCGTTAATGCAATAAGGTATTTAGTATCTACCGTATCGTTAAGGCATCTAAGAAGTTCCCTAAATAATGCTGAATATATGAAGTTAAAGACACCTAGTGATTTAGAGATTTTCAGTTTGAATGAGAGAGCTATTGTTGAAGAATTTCTTTGGTCAAGACCCTGGTGGTTGATTTAGGTTGTTCTCTCAATTTTTCATAAGCGATATTTTTTTAAAGTACTTCGATACTAATCAATGGGTATGTCAACTGCGCCTGATCTCGAATTAATGACCTTCAAGGGGGTTAAGGAGCTGCTTAGTTATGTAAATAATCAAATAAATGATCTTGAGAAGAGAATTAAGGATATTGAGGATATGATGGGCGACCTTAAGGTTAAGGCCGATAAGTACATGGCGCTACTGCAGATGATAGAGGAGATAGTTGGTAAGGGCCAACAATTACCACTGTCCACAGCAGTTGAACTTACGGGACTAAAGATAATCTTTGACCCAAGGCCAATTGATGAGTATGAGACCCTTAACGAGAGTAGGAAGGCAATGGCGGATAGATTAACTGCATTAACCAGGGTTAAGGATATACTCGAGGTTATAGTGAATAAGCTCGGTGATAAGGCTGAAGTGCCAATACTAGTTGAATTAAAGACTGGGATTCCTATTAAGATAATTTTCAGGAGTTGGTGAGTTTAATTGAAATTACAAGTAGCGCTCGACCTTACAGAGCCTAGTTTGGCTGTTGACTTGGCACGTAAACTATGCACTGCAAGGGTTGTGGACATAGTTGAGGCGGGCACTCCATTAATAAAGTCAGCAGGGATATTCATAGTTAGCGCACTAAGAATTGCCTGCCCTAATGCAGAGATAATGGCTGATTTAAAAACAATGGATGTTGGTGCGCTTGAAGCAAGACTGGCAATTAATTCCGGTGCTAATATAGTTAGTGTTTTGGGTGCCGCAGCCAATGAAACAATAAGTGAGTTTATAAACGAGGCTAGGAGACTTAATGGCAAGTCGTTAGTTGACATGATAAGTGTTAAGGACCCCATTACTAGGGTTAAGGAGTTGCTTAGTATTGGGTTGAGACCTGACTATGTTGGTCTTCATCTAGGCATTGATGTTCAGAGGAGTAGGGGTTTAACCATTGAGGATTTAATAAATGAGGCCATAAATATTAAGAATAATTTTGACCTAGCTGTGGCCATAGCAGGTGGTATTGATGAAAAAATAGCACCTAAAATAAGGGGTACTAATATCGATATTGTGGTTGTTGGAAGGGCAATAACACAGGCAGCAGACCCAGTAATGGCTGCTAGGGTCATAAGGAATTCTCTCGGTATTAACTAAGGTTTTCTAAAAACATATATCAATCGTGTTAAGCCACCATGGACGTACTGCAAACCACTAATTACTAACTCAAAGCCTAAGTTTAAGAACCAATCAAGGGAATCAACATAGGTAGGATGCGAGAAGGCTATGTAACCACCTCTTCTTAATATTCTGAAGGATTCTTCGGCGAATTTTCTATAAAATGAGTCCAAATCTATATTACTTATTGATAGTCTATTGTATGGAGGGTCTGTGGCTATTGAATGAATTGAATTATCCTTAATAGGGCTCAGGAGAGAGTCTGAGTTTATCGAATCGGTATACACACCACTACCTACCATACTTAAGTATCTCGGATTTGTATCAATCCCAATTACGTGAGCGCCAACTAGCATAGCCTCCTGCGCGATTATTCCAGAGCCTACGAATGGGTCAAGGAAAACTTCATTCTCATTAGTTCTTGCTAAGTTAACGAGTAATCTGGCTATACGTAAGTCAATACTAACGATATTATCCTTTCTGCCTCGCTTTAGGGTCCTATACCTCGATCTGTCAAGTTCTGCAAAGAGTGTTTCGTTAGTATCATCAATGACCCATGCACGCCTAATCAATGCCGCTCTACAGAATCTTCTTTTTAGGGATTCAAGGCTACCCTTATAATTTATTATTAAATCCTTGGTATCATCAATAAGATCCAGGGACCCATCGGATAATTCACACAGTGATTCTAATTCACCGTAAGCCAGAGCCTTTAGGTCCCGGCTTACCTCTACTCTTAACCTTACCATACTTGTTTCTTAATATACTTAATACTATCAATGTTATTAATCCTACCACAGTATATATTGTTAAATTGAAAAGTAGTACGTACGTACCCACCTTACCAAGCATATAACCAGCTAAATCACCAGCTACAAATAATAGGAACATCGTTAAAAGCACATCAGCAGCTACCCTACCAAATGGCTTTACTTTATACTTAATGTAAACCTCGATTACATTAACTGTAAGTATTGCACCAATTACAAGCCCCATTAAATCAAATATATTCAATTCACCCCAAATTGGTATGGCTTGATGTAGTATATAATAGGTAGATAGCAAGTATACTATTGCAAAGAAGACTGAAAGTGCTGATATGAAAAACGTTGTTTCATACATTCTGATAAATCGGAGTAAGCTATTATGAAGATTAAAACCGTAGAGCATAAATACCGCGCCGAGTAATATTGTTATACTAGCTATTATCATGGTTCTAATGATAATGGGTATGTACGGCCATATACTATAGAACGTACCATAAATCAGTAATAAGGCTCCGGGTACGCCGAGTGCATATCTTCTATACTTAGGTTCACTGAATAATTTACCAATGTAGTACTTGGCAAGCACAGCGAATTCCTCAAAACCCCTGGTTTGTTTAACAACAATTCTTCTAACAGAGACAACGGGTCTTCTCGATTGAATAAGTGGAACAACAACCTCGTCAGATGGTCCATCAGATACCACGATAAAGCCATCAGCATCAAAAACTTGAAGCACCTTATCAACTTCATTAAGTATCTTCATGTCGGCAGTGACATCCTCTGAACTCGTTCCCGTAACCACCGCAATTTCTACATTCTCTGCGCCAAATGTTGATATTAATGTATCATATAATTGTACCGCGCCAAACATGGCGTTAGCATCGGAATCATCTGGATACCTAAGTATGTATTCTGTGGCTACCTTAAGTACATTACCCCTGCCTATAATCGGTGTTGGAACGCCAAGTCTCTCGCCTACATCATTGTCCCTATCAACATACAGCACAATTAATCTTCTTACGAGCTTAGACATGGCCTACTTCTCATTATCTTCATCTAACTCCAGCCCTAATAAATCATTCAGTGATACTCTTTCACCTTTCATTAATTTCTGAAGCCCCTCCTCAGCCTTTTTCTTCATCTCCTCCTTCATCTTGGCCTCCTCCTGCTTCTTAACAACTAGGTTCTTGGATTTACGTGCTGCCGCTAAAAGCAGTTGGTACTTATTTAATTCATCATTCAATTCCTTTAACCTAGCCCTTAACTCCTTTATTTCAGCGGACCTACTCAGTATCTTAACCTTTAATTCATCACGCCTAGCCTTAAGTGAATCCCTCTTACTCTTTAATTGAATGATTTCATTAACAATGGACTCCCTTTTTTTCTTAAGTTCCTCCAATTGCATCTTAATATTAGCAAGAGCATTACTGTAGAGATCCCTCATCTGCTGCACTATTTCCGTCCTTTCTTTACGTATTTTCTCAATTTCCTGAGAACTATTACTTATATATTCCTTAATCCTTGAGAGCACCTCAGCCGCGTTTAACTCCTTCTCTAATTGCTGTATTGTCCTAAAGAACTCCCACTCCCTCTCAGGGTCTGTGGGTGATATTTCATGCTCAAACTCAAGCTTATCTATTAATTCCTTCAACTTATCCTTATCAACAGGCTTACCACCAATCAAATCATTAATCATCTTTAGCAATTCCCTATACTTCCTTACCTTATCCATCAACTCCTTAATCCTCTGAAGAAGCTCCACTCTCCTATTCTTAAGTTGCTTTAGTGTGTTTACGGCATCATCTCTGCTCTTTCTTAACTTATTTATTTCCTCCTTAATACTTCCTAACTCTGTCCTCTTATTATTGAGTTGATTTATTACTGCGCTTAATTCCTCTCTAGTTTTATTCAATTCATTACGAAGACTCTCCCTCTCTTTCTCCTTCTCGCCGATTTCATTTCTAACCTTAAGAACTTCACCACTCAATTCCTTAATCTTATTCTCTAGCTCCTCCTCATTTAAAATTGGCATTCAGGTAAGCCATATTAAGGAGGGTATTAATAATGCTTATCCCAGGTCAGTAATCTTAATAGGGGAAGAAAATATAAATCGCCTATGTAAAACGAACTAGAGTATGACTGAAGTGCTTAAGTACGATCTAATAATTATTGGGTCAGGCCTAGCGGGTTTAAGGTCAGCATTTGAAGCTGCCAGAGTCTCGCAGGGCAAGATAAGAATTGCCGTTTTATCCAAGGTGCATGCAATGAGAAGTCACTCCGTCAGTGCTGAAGGTGGTGCAAGCGCAGTCCTCTACCCAAAGGAGACAGGTGATAGTTTTGATTTGCATGCATACGATACTGTTAAGGGCAGTGACTTTCTGGCTGATCAAGACGCTGTTGAGCTACTCGTACGAGAGGCCCCTAAGGAAATAATATTCATGGATCATCTGGGCGTTCCCTGGTCAAGGGATGAAAAAGGCAGGATATTACAGAGACCATTTGGCGGAATGTCAATTCCCAGAACCACCTTCGCCCAAGATAAAAGTGGCTTCTTCTTAATGAGTACGCTATATGACAACGTACTTAGATTTGATAATATTGAAATGCTTCATGAATACTTCGTCACATCATTAATAATGAATAACGGAGTATTTAGGGGAGTTACTGCCATAGACCTAAGGACAGGAGAATTCAAGGCAATACTTGCTAAGGCAGGTATAATCGCGACTGGAGGTAACGGTAGAGTTTATAAATTCACAACAATGGCCTGGTCATCTACCGGTGATGGCTTTTCCCTAGCTTATAGGGCAGGTATACCACTTAAGGACATGGAGTTTCCGCAATTCCATCCAACGGCTTTAGTGCCTAACGGCATATTAATAACGGAGGGCGCCAGAGGCGAGGGCGGTTACTTGGTTAATAAGGAGGGCGAGAGGTTCATGAAGAATTATGCGCCAAGTAAGATGGAACTCGCGCCTAGGGACATAGTTAGCAGGGCAATAGTTACTGAGTGCCTACAGGGCAGGGGCTTTGTGGATGAGGAGTCTGGACTTTGTTATGTATTGCTTGATTTAAGGCATCTTGGTGAAGAGAGAATAAATAAGAGATTACCAATGATTAGGGAGATAGTAATTAAGACGCTGGGTATTGACCCAGTTGATGAGCCGATACCTGTTAGACCAGCAATGCATTATATGATGGGCGGCATACATGTTGATCTATATGGACAGGTAATGCTCGATGAGGAAAAGACGAGAGTACCTAACTTATGGGCTGTTGGTGAAGCCGCTAACGTAAGTGTTCATGGAGCCAATAGGTTAGGTAGTAATTCATTAAGTGATTGCCTTGTGTGGGGTAGGATTGATGGTGCTGCTGCCGCTAGGTACGCAATGTCAGCTCCAGACTCAATGCTTGAATATACTGGCGACATAGCAGCAAAAGTGGCTAATGAGGAAAGTAGGATATTCGATAAACTACTGCACAAGGAAGTTGGTGCTGAAAACCCATACTCTATTAGGGAGGATATGAATAGGACCATGGACACGTATGTGTACGTATTTAGAGACAAGAGTGGACTAGAGGAGGCATACTCAACTATAAAGAGGTTGAGGGAAAGGTTCCAGAATGTTAGGATTGAGGATAAGGGCAAATATTACAACACTAACCTTAGAGACGTGCTAGAGCTTGACTTCTTACTTGAGCAGGCTGAATTGATAATTGTTGGCGCAATAACAAGGACCGAATCAAGAGGTGCCCATTATAGGCTTGATTATCCAAAGAGAGATGATGCTAATTGGCTGAAGCATACAATATACTTCTACACACCTGATGGGCCGAGAATAAGCTATGCGCCGGTTCGTATAACGAGATGGAAACCTGAGGAAAGAAAGTACTAGGGAATAAAATTAAAGTAGGTAAAAGTAATTAAAGGGGTATTAACAGGAGTTCTTTCGTGAAATACAGACTAATGGATGTATTGGCATGCCCATACGACAAGACATTCCCATTAACGCTAATAGTGCTTAGGGAGAAGGAGTATCCTGAACGAAAATATGAATGGAATAGGAGGCCATTCTGTGAGGAGTACTGTGCACTTAAGAATGTCTTCATAAAGAATTACCCAAACCCGCAGGAACTACCCTGCGACGAGTGCATTAAGAAGGAGGTTGTTGAGGGCATACTTTACTGCACTAAGTGCGGTCGTTGGTACCCAATTAAGGATGAGATACCAATATTATTACCTGATGAACTCAGGAATAAGGAGGAGGATAAGGCCTTCCTAGATAAAGTTAGGGATCAATTAATTAAGGTCAATCCTGAACTCGGAAATAAAATATTGAGGGAAGGAAAACCAACTAACCTATCAACATAGTGAATAGATAGCAATCGTGTACCAACGTCTTTAAATAACAGAGCCTATAAATGACATGGTTATTCCTAGTACTATGTAAAGGATGAGCCAAAGAATGGCATTCCCCCTAAAGTACCTACTCATTAACGTACCGAAGACACCGAGCATAATTACTGGGATTACTGGGATCCAAAGCACCTTAATTAGGTACATTGTTAAGTCAGTGATTAAGGCGCCAATTAACGATACTGTGCCAAAGATTAGGCCCTTAATCAATGCATCATAAATAGCCTTCCTATGCAGGCTAGTCCTCAGCAACGATCCTCTTCTCATTAGCAAAGACCTCTCAATACGATTTAACGAACTCCTCTCTTCAATGTACTCAGCCATGAATGCGGTTACTAGGTTGATTACCGTGACTATAACCACCAACTTGACCGTGCTCCGCGTAGTCTCACCTAACACGAGTGTCGTCAAAACACTATCCAAAAAACCAAGTACCAGGTACCTGCCATCAATACTTACCATACTCACCTCTCCTTAAGCAACTGAGGATTAAGCTCAAGCAAGTAATCCCCAACCACTACCTGGTCAATACTCCTAATAGCGCCACCCAAGTCCTCAATAACCCTCCTCACCTCATCATAATTTATATTATCACCCTCAACGACAATTACCAGGCCTAGAACCTCAACATCAGTGTCGGTAACGGTAACATTAACAGCCTTAACACCACTAACCCTTCCTAACCTATTTGCGAGCTCCACTGTGGAGACACTACTTGGTATATCAACATCAAGCACAACCCTACGTAACCCACTCAATTCAGATCAGAAATAATAAACCACACCCCTACTTAAGTATTTAACCCGCATCGGAAAATAAGTTTTAAATGAAGCCTGATAATATAGTATATTATGTCTTGGAAACCCAGTGAAGATGTAGAACGAGATAAGGAGCGAACCGTAGAATATGAGAAACTATACAGTGGCTTCACATTCCAAGGGCCATTAACTGTCGAGTTAAGGACAGGCATAATCATAGCAGCAAGATTCGCCGATAAATTAAGGCGTGCTGCATTCGCAGCTTTTTCAAAGATGGTTCCTGAAGATGTGATACTCAGGGATATTGCCGAGTTGAATAAGGCCGTATACGATGAGATGATTAAGAGAAACATCGATAAGTTAGCTCTCGTGAGGATTAGCATCGTAGTATCATACGACCAAAAGGCAAACAGGCTTAACTTCTCTAATTTAAAGATTGAGAGACTGTATACGGAGGACGAGGTTAATAAGGCCATTGAGGAAAGATGCGGTGAGTTAGAGAGGAAGATTGAGAGAATAAGGAGTATAATAGGCTCGATATAAGGCATCTAAAGTTGCATCTATGGTTAAAAACCACGTGCCTCTTTACCAATAAGCATTAGCAATACTGGGAATTCCTCAATGCAATCAATACCGAGGAATCTGCATAATTCATTGTCGTAGAAGGCGCCCACGGCCCTAACGCTGAGTTCCAAACCTATTGCCGCTAGGTATATATTTTCCATCGTGGCGCCAGCGTCAAGCAGGACATACCTCAAAGCCCTCTTCCAATATTTCCAACGTGTTCGTGAATAGAATGCCGTGAGTATGACGACTACTGACGCCCTACCAACGTGGTCCTGCCCAAGGGCTAGGTCAACCATTAATGAATTATATTTACCTAGTTTAAGGGTCTCTAGTGCGTGATTGAATGGGTCATAGCGATAGAGTCCCTCCTTTAACCCCACCACGTTGTGAACCACTGGATAGGCCTCAATGGGTTGTAAAGCTCCCGCTGATGGATATGCACGTAGTGGGTATTTACCTAATCCATAGGCCTGGGTCCAACCAGTAATGCCTAGACCCAGGTAAAGTATGGTTGCTAAGTCATCGATGTTTATTGACTCATCAATAAAATCCTCCGCACTTCTTCTTACGGTGATTACATTACTCACAGCCATGGTAATGGGCTTAGGATTTGGCAATTTAATCACGTAATTACCCCTGGTCCTTCTCAACGAAGGCATCGTACCAACTCTCCTGGACCAATACTCATTCCTGTAATGTCTCATTAGGAAGTCGCATGCTATGCCGATATCTTTACTTATGAGCTTCTTAAACATGGACAATGCCTCACTGGGTATGATATCCCTTAATGCCTCATCCTCGCACATGATATCTCAATAAAAATATAACAAATGATATTTATTATTTTGACTTTAGTTTAGCACTGAGCAATTACCGCAACTACTCAGAGGGTAGGGTTTAGGTCTGGTCGTTGCTTTTCGCTAACTGTTAATGCTTCTTGATGCAGTCTTCATCCCTCACGAGTTTTCCTTCCCTCTGTCATGGCTTCATCCTTCATTGGGAGGGCGTTCGGGGATGACCCAGGCGCCCCCACATGCGCCTTGAGCCATACGTTCATTGCACCAACCGCATCCCTATCAGCGATAAAGCCACAGTCTGGGCAGTGAGCCAACCTATTCACGTATTCTAGCTTCGAGCCGCACCTCGGGCATTTGCTTGATGTGTTCCTTGGATTGACGAATATGACTGGCACGTTATACTCAATTGCTTTACTCACTATAGCTTGCTGGGGTCTCCTGTAGGCGAATAGCTCAACTTCCAAGTAATTAATGATGGCTTGCCGTTAATCGAACTTCTCAATCCATTAAGGTCCTCAAGGACTATTGCATGCCCATGCCTTCCGGAATACTGAACAATGCGCCTAGCCAGTTTCCAGGAATCATCAGTGACTATATTGCGGGACTCCCTGTGGAGCGCCCTAACCCTACTCAAGATACGCCTATTGAACCTCCACCTCCTTGGATACTTCCTCATTAGTTCCTCAGCCCTAGCCCTCTTAGACAGGGCATCAATGAATCTCGTCCTTAACCTCTTAACCTCAAAACCATTGAATAGCGTCAACTGCCTTAGATTAACATCAACAGCGGTGAATCCCCTGGGCACGTATGGAGCATAGCGAGTCTCAAAGACTATGCCCACGAATAACTTACCACCTAAGTACTTCAGGTGAACCTCCTTCCACTTAAACCCAAGGAATCTCCTAACGTATTCCTCCCTTTGCCTAAGCCTCAAAACATACTACCTATCCCTAACAATAATCCTGATTGTGCCATTGCCTAGATTAACCCTTGTGTCCTGGTAATCGAGCCTGATTGGCAATGCCTTGACAATTGGTTTAGAACCATTATTAGCCCTTGCCGATTTCACAATGGCTAAGGCTTGGTCGTAAATATTCCTGGCAACATGAGTTCTAAAGCCGTAGCCCCTAAGCATCGGGTAGAAGAGTTAATGAAGCTGGGACTTCCTAGGCAGGGAATCCAAGTCCCACAAGGCATCAATCAGCCTCTGAAGGGCATGCCTGCATAGTGCCAAGTTCCAAAGTAAGTCATTTAATGTTTCCTTCAACCACCTCAGCCCTAAGAGCCCTGTAGTGCATCCTCTCCCAGATCCGCCCACCCAGGTGGATAGACCTAGTCATCGGTATCACTGGTTATTTTAGAACTCAGTTTTATAAAATTTTGTACTCATCTTTTGCTGAATTAGAGTATGGTAGCAATCTATGTGTTTGAGGGTAAGGTTGTAAAGACAATGAACAGGTACCTCATATACCCACCGAGGGAATACCAGGAAAAACTAGCAAGACTACACGGAAAACCACTAAAAATCATCGTGATAGAGGAGGGGGAATAATCACGTAATTAAAAATAACGAAATACCCACAAGTATTTAAAATTTAGAAGAGGCTGCGAATAACCAGCCACTATCAACCATTCCCGATATTGATAGGAAGAGCAGGTCCCAAAACGTCAAGGCTTTTCTTAACTTAACAATACTTTTACCTGCCGTAGAATTTTGTTCGTTTTCCATATTTCCGGTGAAGGAAGGTCACGAGATCGAAAGATTTAGAAAATTTTTAAGCCTTACTCCAGTGAATTATTTACGTTAGAATTTTTCGATGATTGTTCCTGAACCACCTTAATATTTAATGTCTTGTAGAATATCTTTTCATTAAGCCAGTTAATGTTGGATGACACGTAATCAACCTTCTTCCTCATCTCGTAATCCCTGGGCTCTAGACTAAGTAAATCCAGGTAAAGCTCCTCCATTACCCTCTTAGCCTTTAACGCGAAGTCTAGGTTATTCTTAATCATCTCCTCAGTCGCCTTTCTACTGAGCTCGCCCGTGAAATCAGCAATGCCGTTTATGTAGGGCTCAGCGTCGATGCCTAACTCACTCGGGCTTGGTATCCTATTTTCGGTCATGAAGAACCACATTGTCATCGCCTCAACGTACTCCTGGAGACTAATTACTGCGTTATTATAATACATTGGGTACTTGGCAATTAATTCTCTGAGTTTATTAACGAGATCCTGCATCTCCCTTATGTATTTACGCGCTGTCTCAATATCATCCCTAATCAATGAGTATATTACGGACTTAGAAAGCCTATTCACCTTAACCCCAGTCTCAATAACCTCATCCTTAACCTCCTCAAGCTCTCTCAACCTCGCCCTTAATCCATCGGTGTCAATCATACGGTTTGGTATCAGCCCAAGCCTTAAAAAGCAATTGCCACTAATAACTCACGTGGTATTTCCCGTATTTGGCGGTGACTTACTGAGTGATTTACTAGGTCTCATTCTTAAGTCCTCAGACCTATACCTCAGGACCTTAAGAGCAATCAATATTGGTAATGGTAAGGTAAGAGTCATGAGACATGAAATCGATAACTTCTATGTCATAGCCATCGGTAAGGGCTCAGTGGGGATGGCTAGGGCAGTTGAGGATGCGGCCTACGATAAAATCATTGATGGGATTGCCGTGGTGCCCAAGGGGACGCCAGGTAATCTACGGAAGATAAGGATCCTTGAGTCAACACACCCATTGCCAACAGAGGCAAGTGTTAATGCTGGTTTGAAGATACTTGATTTACTAAGTAATGTTAGGAGTGATGATTATGTACTATTCCTAATAAGCGGTGGTGGTTCAGCCCTGGTCGAAGTACCCATGAAAGGTCTGAGCCTTGAGGACATTAAGGAAGTAAATAACCTACTACTGAGGAGTGGGGCTACTATTCATGAGATAAACACCGTGAGAAAGCACCTATCGATGACGAAGGGAGGGAGACTAGCCAAGGAGGTAATTAAGAGGGGCGGTAGGGTAATAACGTTAATAGCAAGCGATGTACCTGGCGATGACCCGGCAACGGTTGCCAGCGGACCAACAGTCCCTGACCCAACCATGTATAAAGATGCCATAACCATACTGAGGAATAGGGGTCTTTGGGATAAGGTACCCAGTACCGTTAGGGAGGTTCTTGAGCAGGGTTTGAAGGGCATAATTGAGGAGTCGCCTAAGGAGTTGGTTAATACATGGAATTATGTGATTGCGAGCAATATGGACGTGCTCACGGACTTGGCAAATTATGCCAAGTCGCTTGGTATGGAGTCCTTAATACTCACGTCTAGGATGGATGGGGAGGCCAGGGAGGTTGGTAGGTACTTGGCGAGTGTAGCACTGGAGGCCAGGTTTAGGGGTGTCCCGATTCGGCGCGGTTTGATCCTATCTGGTGGTGAGCCTACGGTTACGGTGGTGGGTAATGGTAGGGGTGGTAGGACGACGGAGATATGTATGGGTTTCGCATTATCGGTGAGGGGCGTTGATGGTGTCTCCATGATTTCCATGGCAACCGACGGAATCGACGGAAACATGGATGCAGCGGGCTGTGTCGCTGATGGTCACCTAATCGAGGAAGCCATTAAGTTAGGTATTGACCCAGTGAATGAGTTACGTAATAACAATACCGCGGTCATATTCGAAAGGACAAACACCATAATACGTACTGGGTGGACGGGCAGTAACCTAAACATCGTCACAGCAATCTACGTCTCAGGCTATTAAAGTAGTGGAAATGGTTCAATCTCCTCAAGCTTCTCCGGGTCAACACGTAGCCTACCCATGACTGCCTCCTCAAAGTAATCTGTGGTGACAAGGGCGTTGGCTATACCCTCCTTAAGATTAAATTCCTTAATCACGCCAAAGCCTACCAGGAAACCCCTACGCACCAAGCCAATGAATACATTATTAAAGAGCCTAGACGGGACCTTGACCACACTACCATGCCTGGTGACCTTAGCCACGTTATCAATCACGTAATGACCGCAATTATTGACTATGCACTCAATCACTGAGTTACCAATGATTTTGTTTAACTCGATATTGACATTAACCAACTCACCACTTAAGTACCTACGTAATGCTTGATTCCTCAGAAACCTCCTCTCATCTGAGTCTCTGGGTCTTACGTACTTTGATCTAGAAACATTAATTACCTTAACACCTGACCTTAAGCGTAGGTTAATGCCTATGGATACTACGTAATCCGCACCAACCGCATCAACGACATTCCTTATCAACTCAATACCACCATCCCCAACCCAACCAGGCATGTCAACCAACACGAGGCCCGGCGTCCTACTAAAGGCCTCCCTAACCATAGTGCTAACCCCGCCGATAAACCGACCAATGCATTGTGATGGACTGTTACAACCAATGAAGAACCCGCTCATCATGTGTAAGTCCTCTAATGTTGGCGTTGGTAATCCAACGCAGGAAAGCCCAATAACACCGGGAGGCCCTATCGATGACTGACCAACATCGGCATCTATGACGCATGTACTTAAGCCCCGGATAACGTGCTTATTCAGTAGATACGTGGTTAGTGTGGTCTTGCCAGAATCGATATCGCCAACTATTAAGGCAATACCCTCGAGATTAAGCTCATCCCAATCGCTTGGTATTGTGCTACCATCAACATACCTAACGGAACCTCCACTAACGGATAATGTGCATGAACCCCTGGCGAATATGGGCAAAACCCTAAACCTTTCAACACTTAATGAACCATTCACGGGGTAGCCCAACACCTCGCATTGCCCGCTCGCCACGGTTATAGTTGCAGGTCCTTCCACGATTAAGGTACCATTACTGAAGTTTAGGGTGAATGAACCCACGAAAAATAATTTTCATAAGATATGTTTAAGTGTTTTATTGCAGGGTTGGCGGGAAAAGGTAAAAATAGCGGTATTTGGCATTTACGGCCACAATGAATGAATTGACGATACGAAAGGCATCATCCAGTGATGCAGAGCAAGTAATAGGGTTCACTAGGAATACGTTTCAGTGGGGTGATTACATACCTAGTGTTATTAATGAGTGGATTAATGAGGGCACGGCCTACGTTGCAATTATTAAGGACAGAATAGTAGGCGTAGTAAACATGGTATTGATTAGGGAAACAAGCACGGCATGGCTCGAGGGAATTCGAATTCACCCCAGCTATAGAAGGATGGGCATTGGTAAGGCATTAACGGAGTACGTACTCAATGAAGCCGTGAAAAACGGTATTAGGTACGCGATGCTAATGATCGCTGATTGGAACGAGCCGAGTCGATGCCTAGCGAAGTCCCTGGGATTCCACGAAGTGTTAACCCTATTCACAGGCGTGGCAAGGCCAAGCCAAGTAAGTATAGTCCGTGGAGAGGCAATTCGGGAAGTAATCAGGGAGGCATTAAAAAGGACTAATGGCTACTTCTGCACAACAAGAAGACACTGGCTATGTACGAGGGCCATTGAGGACTTTGTAATGACCATGATAGACGAGGTGTACGTCGGAAGGGGCATAGGCCTTGGTGAATTCTCCATAGGGCCACCAACAACGCCCATCAAAACCGAGGTACTTGCCACGGAGGGGGGAGACTTCGAGAATTACTACGGCAAGTTCATTGTTTACGAGAAGGAACTAGGTCAAGCACAGGCAAAAGCTTAAATTTCCTTACTTACGGTTTTTCCTGGGCCGGTAGTCTAGCCTGGAAGGATGCCCGCCTTGCACGCGGGAGATCCCGGGTTCAAATCCCGGCCGGTCCACCATGGATCGTTAGTCCTCACAAAATATCCTCCTGATTTCCTTACTTATACTCTTTTACTAAAGATATCCCGGCTATCTCAGTTAGTGACGTTGCCGAGTTATGTAAATTTAAAAATTCACAACTCTCATTAATTCTTAGTGGGTGGTGTTTCTCTAAGTGATGTATATGGACGTTGCGTCACGGTTTATGAATATAGTATACTGGTTAAGTTATGTACCTCGACCACGGTGTTACTAATTGTTCTATCCTTCTTTTTAATAGCCTACAACTTCTTCATTAGCATAATAGTCATTGCGATCATTCTCTCATTCTCAGAATTATACCATAGGGAATTGAGGGTTGATAGGGTCGTCATGGTTAGACACGGCAGATATTACATGGTTAATTTCGTGTGCGGTAACGAGATAATCAGGGCCAGGGCAAACCTAACCACAGCGTCTAGGATAGCCTCGATCATTAAGGTGCCCATCGACTTTCACCAGTAACACTTACATAGGGGCGCTTTAATAACTCTAGATAATGGTTAGCGGCTTTGTTTTGTTTAATGGTTTGGTTTATCCATCATTCAAGCCCCTGGTTAGGACTGAGGCTATGGTTGTAGTTGGTGATAGGGTTGTTTATGCCGGTGATGAAACAAGAGCATTGAGGATTGCGGATGCCCTCGGGCTCGAGAAGGTGGACTTAAAGGGCCGTGTTGCGATGCCAGGATTTATCGACGCCCATGCGCACTTGGACTCGATAGGCATTAACCTGGCGACACTGGATTTAAGGGGTATTGATAGTATTGAGGAGTTGAAGAGTAGGCTTAAGGAGTATGTGAAGAGTGTTAAGACCAGGTGGGTAATGGGTAGGGGTTGGGATCAGGAATTGTTTAGGGAGAGGCGTTGGCCGAGTAGGTTCGACATTGATGAGGTGGTCAGCGATAGACCCGTCATGCTGGTTAGGGTCTGTGGTCATGCTGCCGTGCTTAACACGAGGGCTATGGAGTTAACTGGGCTCTTAAATGCAGCGGATAGGGATGTAATTAGGGATGAGAGGGGTAATGCCACGGGTGTAATTGTTGAGCGGGCGTTGGATAAGGTTGAGGAGTTGGTGAGGGGCTCATACACACTTGATGATTATAGGGAGTTCATGATGAACTCAATGAAGTATGCGGCATCACTTGGCGTTACTACGGTTAGCTTCGTATCAGTTGATCTCAAGAGCATTCGATCACTGATAATGATCGAGAAAGATCTCGGTAAGTTACCGATTAGGGTTAGGGCTTACTTAAATCCATTCGACCATGGGATTGATGTCATTGAGTTACTGAGACAGCTCGGCATTAGGGCTGGGTTTGGCTCTCATTACCTGAGGATTAATGGTATTAAGGTCATCGCCGATGGTTCGCTTGGGGCTAGGACTGCCTGGTTGTCAAGACCGTACAGTGATGATCCAGGTAATTCCGGCAGACCGAATTACGGTTTTGATGAGTTGATGAGTATTGCAAGGAGGAGTAGTGAGGCTTGTCTTCAACTCGCTATTCATGGTATTGGGGATAGGATGGTTGAAGTAATACTCGATATTTACGGTAAGCTAGGCAATGCCCAGGCGCTTAGGCATAGGATTGAACACGCCTCAGTCCTCAGGGAGGACTTAATAAGGAGGATTAGGGAGCTCGGCATCGTATTAGCCGTTCAGCCTCACTTCGTAATTGCTGATTGGTGGGTTGTGAATAGGGTTGGTGCTGATAGGGCTAGGTACGTGTACCCATTCAAGACGCTGATCGATAATGGTATCATGCTCGGCTTCAGCACAGACGCGCCAGTCGAGCCGCTAAATCCATGGGAGACCGTGTATGCGGCGGTTACCAGGGGCTGCTATGAGGGTATAGAGCTCTGTAAGTATACGGGTAATGAGAGGGTAGGCGTGGTAGACGTCCTCCACTACTACACGTATGGTTCTGCATACCTACTCCGTGAGGAGAATGAGCTCGGAAAGCTCGAGCCAGGTTACCTAGCTGACTTCATAATAATCGATAAAGACCCACTAAGCGTAGGCGATAAGGAACTAAGAAACATAAAGGTACTAGAAACATACACAGGAGGACAAAAAGTATATATCCGTGAATCTCATTAAAATGCAGCCTTTTCTTGCACTATTCCCTGTATTGTTCTTCCCTCCCTGAATCTATTTAGTCTGAATATGTCCTTAAACGTTTTTATTTTTCCATACTTTATTAGTTCCGTGACCATGATGGCGAAGGCCGGTGCCAGCTTAAATCCGTGGCCACTTAAACCAATAACAATCACCAAGTCCTTAATAGGTTCATCAATAATTGGCATCCAATCAGGTGTAACATCGTAGAGGCCCCTCCAACCGCCCAGGTACTTGGCATTTACGAACCACGGCAACCTCCTGGCTGCATTCTCCATGACACCAACGGCATAGTCAAACTCAGGCTCAGCTAGTGGGTTGAAGTTATCTGGATCTGGCCAAACATCCTCGGGTGGGTACAATAGTCCCATTAATCCGTTAGTCGAACCCTCAGGCCTTATATAGAAGTTATTCACGTAATCAAAAACGTTGGGTAGTGACCTACCCATGTCAACCCTAACCACCCTCTCAATAATATTTTTAATTGGCAGGTTTAGTTGAGGTAGTAACTTTGGTGTCCATACATTTGTCGCGATAACGTAGTGATCAGCCCTTACAATATCGTCACTATTAACGAGTCTCACGCCAATTACCTTATCATCATTAAATTGAACACGGGCCTCATCAATAACTAACTCAACACCTAACTCCCTAGCCCTATTCATGACCGTGTTCGTATATAGGCCCGTATCCACATAACCCGCATCCTCCTCATAAATACCGACCTCATCCTGTGCAGTATCTATATCGAACATTTCACGGATCTCATCATTACCCAGTAATCGAACCTTGGCACCAACATTACGTAGCATTTCAAAGGTCTTCCTCATGTCGGCCTCATCGTTACCAAGGACCAGGAGGCCTGTCTTCGTGAACACATTAACGCTGAATTCCTTCTCGAAGTTCATGAAGAATTCATGACTGTAATGCGACATACTAGCCACATCCTCATTCGCATAGTAACTCCTAACGAGGCCTAGGGAATATGCTGTCATTCCTTGAGCGACACCATGCCTATCAATGACCAAGACCCTAAGGCCCTCCTTGGCGAGGTAGTAAGCCGTTGTTGTTCCCGTGGAACCAGCACCAACTACTATTACATCGAATACCCTGCTCATGGTCAATCCTCACTTATCACTGGGAATTAGTTTATAACTAGTACGTGATTGACCACTAATTAACATGGTAATTGCATGCACGAGGGACTGCTACGACACATGCATATTTGACGAGAACTATAGGCCACTTAACATATTCCCGATTAATGGCTTCACATGCGCCAGGGGTAGGGCTGACCTAATTAGGAATGAGAGAAATAGGGTTACTTCGGCCTACATAGATGGTAAGGAGGTCAGTATTGATGAGGTCATTAAATACGTGGCAAGACTACTCGGGGAGGCCATAAAGAAGGATCCGGCCAGGATACTACGTACAGACTATGACGGAAACCAGGGATTACTCACGTGGTATTTCCCAGATAGGCTGTTTAATGTCATTGGCGCATCACAGACTGATAGGTCCATATGCTCTGCGGAGGGTCACGCAGCCATCAGGTCGCATTACGGCACCAGCATGGGTGCCCTGCCTGAGGATTTCGTTAAGTATAAGGCTGCCGTGTTCTGGGCATTTCCTGCTAGTGTGTCGGCGCCGCACATATGGGCTTTATTCATTAAGAAGTTCAAGGTGGCGATTGATGTTAGATTCAGTGACACAGCTAGGAAGTCGGATAAGGCGATAATAGTTAAGCCCGGTACCGACGTGTTTTTGGCACTCGGCATAATCAAGGTGCTTATTGATGAGGGTCTTGTCGAGGGTAAGGTTAGGCATTTTGAGAAGTTGGCTAGCTACGTCGGGAAGTTCTCGCTTGATTATCTATCAAGGATTAGCGGCGTGTCCATCGATGACATTAAATGGCTCGCTGAGTTTTACCATGGTTATAAGCCATTAACGCTGATCGGTTTTGCTCTTGGGCGTTCCCTAAATGGCGGTGATGCCATTGGTATGATTTCACTAATCCCAGCCTTAGTCGGTCTAGAGAGGGGTTATTACTACTCGAACTCTCTGGGTTGGGGAATAGACTTTGACTACCTTAGAGGTCTTCACATGGCCAAGTCATCTAGGGTTATACCCATGGCTGATTTTGGGGATTACATTGAGCGTGGTGAGGTCGATATCATGTATGCCTGGAATGAGAACCCGGTGGTTACCTTACCAGGTGGTGACAAGCTGATTGAGGCTGTTCGTGAGGGCAGGGTCACATTAATTGTTCATGATCCATACTGGTCCGAAACGGCTAAGCTAGCTAATGTCGTTATTCCGGCGCCGACGTTCCTTGAGAAGTATGACGTAATTTATAGTTATTGGCATGATTACCTGGTTTACAATGAACCAATTAAGTCTCCTAAGGGCATAACGGAGGTTGACTTAATGCGTAGATTAGCTAAGGAGCTTGAGATTTCTCATCCACTACTTCTTGAGGATCCCTGGAAGGCCGTGGATAGAGCCATAAGGCCTGCTGGTATTACATTGGAGGAGTTGAGGGAGAGGAAGGTCATTAAGATTAAGCCAAAGTATTTACCCACTAATGAGCCAGATGCGTTTCCGCTGCCTAATCTCGTAGAGCCCAGTGAATTGAGTAGTTATGAGATTAGACTAGTTTTTACTTCGCACCCACTTTATACGAATACGCAGTTCCGCGAGGTTTACGGCAATCTAGAACCTGTGGTTTATACTCATGATTATGAGGGTATTGTTGTTTTGGAGAATGAGTTTGGTAGTGTTAGAGCTAGGGCTGTTAGGGATGATAATGTGCCTCCTGGTGTGGCATTGATTTATAAGAGTAGTCTTATTGACCTTGATGGTAAGCCAATAAATAGTATTACAGGGCGTGTTAAGGGTAAGTATGCAGGTACACCATTGCTCAATGGTATTAAGGTTAGGGTTAATGTCGTGAGTAAGTAATGTATAATTTTACCAATTTATTATTGGTTAATCAAGTTATTTTTACATCATTTATGGTAATTAATAAGTCATTAATACCTAATTTACCGTGCATAATTATTATTTTTAGGGACATGTTTTTAAACAATTCCCATTAACGAAATGAAATGGTCGTAGAGTTAGCTAAAGGATCTACTAGGAATTTGAGGAGATTTCTAAGGAAGTTGAACTTGGCCATAGGTAAGTGTTTTGATGATATTGAATTCACGTCATTACTAAGGAGCGTTAATAGTAGGTATGGCGATGATTATTGGCTGCTGGGTTGGAAGGAGCATAAGGCAAGTGATTATTTATCACTTTTTGTATTAACACTTATTGATAAGTATAATGAGGAGTACGTGGTTAGGATCTACGTTAATGTCAGCACAATAAGCATAGTACTCCCCACTAACCAGCTTAATCTCACCGATGAGACTACGGGTATAACAATGCTAATCAATGGAAATACTGCTAACCTATCAGGCAGGGTATTCTGTATCACTAATATTGAGATTAAGAGGTTAACCTAACCCTCCTGTCTTTTAACATGTATCTTGTTCCTAAGTTCCTCGATCTGCTCCCTAGTTACTCTAACATACCTAGACAATAATTCAATAGGTACGTAGACGAACCTATCACTTAATCTCCATGTCGACCATACCTTACCACCAATATTAATTTTAGCACCACAGAACTTACACCTTCCATCCTCCGTTAAATTAACCTCCAATATGTCGAAACCCCTCCTCCTAATCACAACCCTGCCACAACTTGGACAATAGGTGTTTTCGAGTTTATGCCCAGGAACATTACCAATATAGACGTATTTAAGTCCCTCCTCCTTAGCCACCTGAGCATGCTTCTCCAGTGTCTCTATGGGTGTTGGTGGTAGGTAATCAACGTTATAATCAGGGTGAAACCTTAGGAAGTGTATGGGCGTCTCGGGCCCTAAATTATCCACTATCCACCTGACAAGCTTATGGGCATACTCCAGGTTATCACCTATCTCAGGAACTACGAGATCCGTAATCTCAACGAATATTCCCTTTCTCTTCATCTCAAGGATTGTCTGGAATATGGGCTCTGGATCGGGAACTAATGAGAACTTCCTCAGGAACTTAGGCTCAGCGTTACCCTTAAAATCCACAGTAGCCGCATCGAGGAATTTAGATATGTAATCAATGGCTTCATCAGTCATGTAACCATTCGTAACGAACGTATTAAATAATCCCTTCTTCTTTGCGAGGATTCCGACGTCATGCGCGAATTCTGCGAAGATTGATGGTTCATTATACGTATATGTAATGCCTTGGGTTCCGTAGGTCTCCGCTAACTCGATTATCTTCTCTGGAGTTACCTCAAATCCCTCAAGAATCCTTCTCTGGCTTATGTCAAAGTTTTGGCAGTATTGGCATGCCCAGCTACAGCCATACGTGGAGAAGGAAAGCACCATTGAACCTGGGTTAAAGTGATAAAGGGGTTTCTTCTCTATTGGGTCCACGGCTATTGCCGAGATCTTCCCATAAACCATCAGGTAAAGTTTACCACCTAAATTCCACCTAACACCACAAAACCCATATTGCCCATCAGAAAGCTTACACCTCCTTGCGCATGCCGTACACTCAACCCTGCCATCAGGTAATGCCTTATACAATGTTGCTTCCTTCATTATTCTCATAGGTAATCATTAATTAATGATTAAAAACCTTATGAGGTAGATAAAACCGTTTTGTTCGGTACGTAATTACGAAGGGGGTATGTTTTTTAAGAGGCTTAATGTATGGCTTCAGGAATATGCCGAAGAAGAGGAAGAATAGGGGACGCCATAAGGGCGATAAGGGTAAGGAACCAATGGTTTACTGCGATAATTGTGGTAAGCTAGTGCCTAGGTCTAAGGCGGTTAGGGTTACTGTACCGTACTCACCCGTGCCGGCTGACCTCGCAAGAGAGCTTGAGAAGCAGGGGGCGATTGTGCCTAGGTATTACGTAACTAAGACATATTGCATAAACTGTGCCATTTACCTAGGCATACTAAAGGTTAGGTCTGAGGATGAGAGGAAGAGGAAGATGGCGATGGCTAAGGCACCAATACGTAAAGAGACAGTAACGGCACCACCAGCTACTAAGCCAGCTCAAACGCAGTCTTCAACACCACCGGCTTCGCAGGGCAGTCAAGAAACGCCGACTAAATCCTAAAAATTAGTATAGAAGTAACTCTTATAAGTTGTTTCGAATTCTGAGTTAATACATAATGGGGTCTAATGAGGAGACTAAGAGAATGGAACTACTTGGTACGGAGACCGTAAGGAGCAATTTAGGCAGACTCGAATTGACATTTATTGAAAGTCCTAGGGATTTCATGAAGGACTTTAAGGTGGTATTTGATTTATCAATAATTAAGGAAATAACCCTTGGCAGAAGTCCTGAGAACATGGTCATAATACCCGATCCTACAGTTTCAAGAAAACACGCTGTAATAACAATGGTTGGTAATGAATTATTAATTAAGGATTTAAATAGTACAAATGGTACTTACGTTCTCGATAGTGGTTCCTTTAGGAGAATAAATGAGTATAGGTTTAGTAATGATATAGTTGTTAGGCTTGGTTACTATACCGTAATTAAACTATCTGTTATTGCTGAGGGGAAATCACAATAGTTAGGTGGCATTATTTAGAAACTTGCTAAGAATTGCCAAGATCTCCTCAGTACTTGTCGGCCTCAGTGATGGATTTAATTCAAGACCTCTCATTATTAATGACGCCAATTCTGGCGGTATGTCAGGCCTATAACTATTTATTAAGGGTACAGCGGCTTGTCCACTACTTAATCTATGAATGTGTGGATTCATGCCCGTTAGCATTTCGTAGAATATACATGAAAGTGAGTAAATATCAGTTCTAATATCGGCAATTCCTCTACTAACCTCGGGCGCTGCGTATGCTATTGAGAATTGTGATACGTAGGATTTACCGCCAACCATTATCTTAGCCGCGCCTAAATCGCCTATTTTCACGATACTTCTATTTCTATCCTTAAACAGTATATTCTCCGGTTTAAGGTCTAGGTGTATTATGTTCGCTTTATGAAGTTCTGATAATGCCAGGGTTATTAAGTACGCAAGCCTTACGAACTCATTAAGTTCCAAAGGTCCTTTCTCCCTCATTAGATCTCTTAGTGATCCTCCCTCCATGTACTCCATAACTACGTATGGTGGTTCATTCAAATAATCCTCAAGTGATTTATAGGGTATTTTCTCATCCGGCGGTATGTGAACCTCAAATACCCTAACAATATAAGGGCTCTCAATGAGTAAATACTCACTCATCTCCTTCTTAAACGATGAAAGTACTTTAGGATCGCTGGCCAGGGGATTGCCTCTCGAGTCCTTGTCCTTAAGTACCTTTATAGCATAGATCCTGCCCCATTCATCTCTACCCCTAAGTACGTAACTAAAACCACCCGTTGCTACTATGTCATCGATTAAATACTTACCACCTAACCATGCGCCTAACCATGATATTGGTGGTTTCAATTCCTTAACAAATCTTAACCTAGTCGGTCTTAAGTACATTATTATAAATATGAGTATTAAGGCTGCAACGCCTAACCAATAAGGCTTAATTACTGGGTAAACGCCATAAATCAATGTTAATAATATCAATGCCGCGGAAATATAGCCAGTGAATCTCCTCATCATTGGAACCGCAGATACTATTGATGGTACTAACACCATGTACGTATAGGTTTGATTTAGAATAAAGAGTATTACAGCCGCTGGTATTATTAGTAATATACCTAGGTACGTTATTACCCTATCAATAATATCCTCAGAAAAATCTATCCTATACATTAGGATTGAGTTTCTTATTGTGATTATGAAAGATGTCATGAAAATAAGCAGGGAATTAACCAATAGATAAAATGCAGGTGGTGCAGGATTCACATATCCCCTATAAAATAGATATAAAACATACAGTAGCGTTAAGGCTGCCGTAGCTCTAGAATCAGCAATCCTTAGTGATAGTACCATCGCAATAACTCCAATAAATACTGCTAACTCATCATAGAAATAGGTATTTGTTATTATGAACATTATTGATAATGCAAGGATAATCTCCGAAGTTAATGGAATTAGGAACCAATTATTCCGTAGTGGATACTTCCTAAACAATTCATAAAATAATATAAATAATGCGATAGTGATCAATATACGTATAGCATTAACGCCCACTAAAATTAATAAGCTTATGAATAGTACTATTCCTGGCAATGCCTTAATTATTTTATTAACATCGGTAATCAACACGTTAGTTACCCTTTAAAGCCCTAATTTAAAACGTTATTTTAGACAATAATGAAGAGAATTCACGTGTTAGTTAAAGGTATTGTTCAGGGAGTCGGGTTTAGGGCATTTGTAAGAAGAAACGCTAAAAGGCTGGGTATTAAGGGTTTTGTTAGGAATTTACCTGATGGATTCACTGTAGAGATCGTTGCTGAAGGCCCCGATGATTCCATTGAGCAATTAGTGAGTATAGTTAACAAAGGACCGCCTGGTGCTATTATTGAGGATGTTGAGGTTGAGTATGAGGAGCCTAAGAACGAATTCGATGATTTTGAAATTAGATACTAATGAGTGAGCTTAATTAAGCCACCACCACATGGTCTTGGTCCAGAAGCCAATAAATCCATTAATAACTGCTTTGCTGTGTCCGTTAGATCCAAATTCAATGCTTCCCTTAATCCAATAAACCTTAATTCTATAGCATCACTGGATGCCTTAGGTGTTCCGCCTATTGGTTCGACCAAGTAATCAAGAAGTAGAAAGTGGTACTTAATCCTACCTTCAGAATCACGTTCTAAATATTGATAAATACCAAAGAGTCCAATTACCTTACCAATAATGCCGGTTTCCTCCCTTAGTTCCCTTAAGGCAGCGTAATCAGGATCTTCGCCGGGCTCGACCATACCGCCAGGTATTGACCACTTACCTCTATTAGGTTCTGCACCTCTCCTTATCAGTAAAATCTTTCCGTCCTTAATAACTATAGAGCCAACACCAACCAGCGGATATCGTGGATATTCCCTGCTCATTCCCTATAACGATAATACCCTAGGCTAATTAAGTATTAGCATTACACTTAAAAGGCGGTAATCTGCACATATTTAGTGGAGTGCAATAATGACAGGGTGAGGAGCATAATAGATAGTTTATCCAATAAAGAGCCTATCGAGGCTTATCAGACACTACTTGAGGAGAATTGCTTTGGTAGGGGTATGATATATGACGTGGGTGGTAAATACATAGTCTATATGAAGGATGAGGAGAACGCATGTATCGAAGAAACGAATTCAATAGACCGAGCCAGGGAATTAGCAAAAGCATTTGTTGATTCGGTTTGCTCCTGATGAATTATGAATTTGAGAGTAGTATTATCTGCGCAATTACATGAGCTTGTTAATGCCATAAGCCTAACCATTCAAGTACCGAATGGATATACAGTCAAGGATCTAATAATGAAGCTTGGCGAGTTAAATCCAGAAATTCCGAGGATGCTGCTCAGGTGTGATGAACTTAATGAGAATTATATAGTGATTGTGAACGGCAGAGACATACACTGGCTAAGGGGATTATCTACTAATCTTAACGATGGCGATGAGGTATTAATTGCGCCTAAGGCATTCATATCATAAAACTTAATACCCTTATTAATTACTAGTATTACTGTATGGCTAAAAATAAGTTGATGAGTATCGAGGAGGCCCTGGACTTAATTAATAACGGTGATGAAATAGCTATTGGCGGCATGTCCTTTCATCGTAATCCTATGGCAATGGCTATAGCCATAGCTAGGTCAAATAAGAGGGACTTGGCGTTGGTAGATAGGGAGCCTGGTCTGGCCTTTGACTTATTAACGATATCGGGTAGGGTTAGGAGGATTAGGGCTGCGATGGTTACCTTCGAACACTTTGGCATTGCGCCTGGATTTAGGAGGATGGTGGAGAGCGGCGAGGTGGAGTTCATTGAGGATGTTTGTGAAGGCGTAATGGCAGGACTCCGCGCTGGATCGTATGGGTTTCCCTTCATGCCATCAGCAATTGCTTTAGATAGTGATTTAGTTCCATTAAATGTTAAGAGAGGTATTTGGAAAATAATTAAGGATCCATTTAATGACCAGGAGTTAATTGCCGTTAAGGCCATAAGGCCTGATGTAGCTTTAGTACATGCGCATAGGGCTGATGAGAAAGGCGATATTGAAATATACGGTCCTAAATACGAGGATTTACTTAAAATTCAAGCTGCTAAGAGAGTTATAGTTACGGCCGAGGAAATAGTAAGTGAGGATTATTTCAGAGAGCACCCAGAGCTATTAACAATACCAGGCTTCATGGTGACTGCGGTGGTACATTCACCAAAGGGCGCGTGGCCAACATCAATGTACGGTTATTATAGAGCTGATTATGATGTTATTAAGAAGTACTTTGATAGTGTTAAGGCGGGATTAAGCATTGAGAAGGTGCTTGGGGTGTTCGTACATGGCTGATATGGATAACATCATTAAGTGCATGGCAAAGCAATTAAGGGATGGCGATATTGCATATACGGGCTTAACATCCGTCCCTGCAGTATTAGCTATTGCATTAGCCAGGTATTGGGGATTGAGTATTTGGTTCATAAATGTAGCCGAGGTGTATGAACCTAGAGACATTACAGTGATGCCTTCATCAGGGGATCCATACTCGTTCATTAATGGTAGGGGCTTCATAACAAGCCTAGATGCATTTGACTTGGCTAGGCGTGGTCAACTTGACGTTATGTTCTTCTCCGCAGCGCAGGTTGATCGACATGGAAACATGAACCTATCAGTAATTGGTAATTATGAGAGGCCAAGGGTTAGGTTACCAGGTGGTGCAGCTGCAGCCTATCTATATAGGAGAGCCCGTAGAATAATAATGTGGCTTAGTGAGCATTCAAGGAGGACATTAGTGGATAGGGTTGACTTCATTACAGCGCCGGGACCTACAAGGCAAGGACCAAGTTTAACAATATGCACGCCAAAGGCTATGTTTGAGTTTGATCACGACGCGGGGGAATTGGTATTGACGGGCTTGTTCCCAAGGGTTAGCTTTGATGATGTAATTAATAATATGGCCTTTAAGCCAAGGGTTAGGGAGCCATTAAATATGCTCGAGACGGTGAACACCGAAGAGCTGCAATTCCTAAATAAACTAGATCCAAATGGTGTTAGGTATACGTGATTTTAATGTCCACTTAAATTAAAATCATAGCATTTTATTCTCTATTTTATAGGCACCAAGTATTATAGCTCCAGCCGATTTTGATGCTTCAACGAGCTTCTTACCCATTTCATCACTATTACCTGCTGGATATACCAGTAAGGCATAGCCTATTGCTTCACCAGGCCATCCATAGGCATAGGCTAGTAATAGGTTAAGTCCCGTAGCTGCCTCTATTGTAGTTAAGACCCTACCCAAAGTACCTGGTTCATTAGGAATTGCCACATGTATTATAAATACACCACCTTGTATTGTCATTGCTAAATCATAGAGCTTAGTAAACAACCTCTGCATGTCCTCAATCATCCTAAGGAAATTGGCTCCAGTGCTCACGCAAAAATTATTGGATGTATCATTATTTCAATTAATCATTCAAGATAAAGAGACTAAGCGAATATAAAAACCATTAAATGGCGAGGAATATGTGAGCCCTGAACTAATGATAAATTCGCGAAAAGCTTAAATTCCCAGGGTTGTTCCATATCGAGGGCCGGTAGTCTAGCCTGGAAGGATGCCCGCTCGGCGCGCGGGAGATCCCGGGTTCAAATCCCGGCCGGTCCACCACTTAATGGTTCCTTTTGCTTAATACGTTGAGTTAGTTTTTTGTTTACCTGTTGTTTTTTGTATTGATGTTTTTGTGGTTGTTGGGTGTTGGTTTTGGCTTGTTGGGTGTTTCCTGGTTTATTTTAGAGTATGCCTCCGCATTTAGGTTTAGTATTGATTATAGGTTATCGTATATTAAGGAAAGATTGAACTATCTAGTGCCTTTATATTTAATTGGTGCTACTGCGGTGATTTTAACATTAATTTCATGGGTTGAGCCTTGGTATAGGATTTACGTGTCTTATGTTACGGCACTTGGATTAACCGTTAGTGGCAGGGTGTTTCTCAATAGAGTGAGGAGGGGTTTTATTAGGGTTATTGATGTTTATGATCTTGACCTCGATTTACCCATGGTTTCTACTGCCGTTTCATTAATACCAGAGAGTTCCATATTTAATGTTCTTATTATTAATTTAATATCAAGTATAGCGTTATTCTTGGAGTCAATCATTATATATTCTAGGGCTAGTAGGAAATTATTTGATGTTGGTCGTATGAACGCCCTAATCTATTCATTACCCTTACTAACCATTGCCTTATACTCTTTATATGATTCCACTAGTATGATGATAATATTCATAATAGCATTTTTTATCCTGGTGCTATTTATTGGTGACTTAATTTACCTATCAATCAAGGGTTCTTAACGCATAAGCCTTATTTCTTAGAGTTACTACGTATTTACAGTGATGAGTACTAGACCAGTGTGATTTTAAATGATCGAGAGGACCCGGGCTGACGTTCTGCTGGGTATGGTTTTTATATGGTTTAGTATTAATTAATGAGGTGTATGGATAATAAGAAATTGAAAAATTACGTATTAATCCAGAACCTCGCTAATGGACTTGTATCACCTTTCATGAGTTTCTTGGCGGCCGTTATTGGCGTACCAAGTATTGGTATTAGTCTTGTGTCATCAGCTTCATCTTTCTTCAGTGGTGTTGTTCAAGTACCATTAAGGAGGACTAGTCGTATTGAACAATTGCTGAAATTATCGACATTATTACTTGCTATTTTGTGGTTTACAATGGCGTTTATTGCCTATGGGAATCCAACACTATACTTAATTACGTATATTGCCATAGCCATTGTCGGTGGTGCTAATTCCTTTGCATGGGCCTTAATCATGGAGAGAATGAGTAGAGGAAGTAGGGGTCAGGTATTAGCTACTTATGCATTTTATGGTTCCATAGGTGGTTTATTGGCAACGTTAATGACAGGCCTAATCGTTGGTAGTAACTACGCATTAATGCATTACGTATTCATCACTAGCGCATTTCTCATTCTTATGAATGTAATTAATATATGGAACATGGAACCAATGGATCCTGAATGCCAGGTCACTGATAGATTGCTGTCTACGATTAGGAATAACAGGAAGTTGATAAGGTTTCTAGGGAGATTCTTACTCATAACATTCCCATTGTCCTATGCCCTGGCCAATAATGTATACGTGATTTACGTGGCGAATACCATAGCGGGCTTCACGAATTCCGCATCAAATGTTGCATATATATCATTCGTCTATGATAATTCTGAGGATAGAAGAACAGCCGTCAGCCTATACAACCTATTTTATGGTATTGGGACACTAATTGGGTCATTAATGAGTGGTGCATTAGTAACGGTGGTATCTAATTATTTGGGTTTAAGAAATGGTGTTAGGTATATGCTTCTTAGTGATGCCACGGCCAGGGCTTTAATCGCCACATTATACATGAGTGTTTAGTGGTGGTTCGGAAGTTTTTTATTAAGGTAATTTATTTACCATACGTAATGTTCACAGTATTTATAGTTGGCACGGCTGGTTCAGGAAAAACAACACTTGTTAGTACATTTGCTGAATGGCTTGAGAATAATCAATATGACGTCGCTATTGTTAATCTCGATCCTGCTGTGGAGTACGTGCCCTACGTCCCTGATATAGACATCAGGGATGTGATCTCGGCTAGGGAGTTAATGAGGAAGTACAAGCTTGGCCCCAATGGTTCAATAATAGCTGCAATAGACATGCTGGCTGTCAGGGCCCAGGAGATAAAGAACCAAGTAATGGATATTGGTGCTAATTACGTGCTCATAGACACGCCAGGTCAGATGGAGCTCTTCGCCTTTAGGAGTGTTGGTTCCGTATTAATTAATAGGCTTAGTATGGATAGGTCTGCCGTAGTATTCGTAATCGATGCAACACAGGCCCAGACACCAAGTGGTTACGTATCATCAATGCTATTATCATTATCAACCCAGTTTAGGTTTAATATGTCTCAGGTAAACGTGCTCAATAAGATTGACTTGCTTGATAAATCCGTGGTTGATGAAATACTTGAATGGAGCGAGGAGACGGATTTACTCAGGGAAGCATTATTGTCAAACCAGGTTAATAAGTTGGAGACTGACCTAAGTGTTAGGTTAACGGATATCCTGACTGCCATTGGTACTATGTCAAAGCCAATACCAATAAGCGCGAAAACTGGTGAGGGCCTTGATGCTCTTTATAGGGTTCTTCATAATGTGTATGTTGGCGGTAGCGATTATGATTACCTAGAGTAGAGCTCGCCAGTGTTCCTTAGAATCACATAACCTGGTCTTAAATTAACCTTGTTTATCCTACGTATGAACTCCTTAACGGTTGGTTTATCAATACTTGTCTTAGATATTATAATATCGAACTCCTCAAGGGCTATGGGCTTGACGGAGAGACCCATCGCAAGTGCCTGCCCTGTTATTGCCACTCCGTAATCAGCAAGGCCTCTAGCTACCTTCTCAGTAACCTCCACATGGGTTTTCACCACATCATTGTAACCCTTTATTGTCCTCCTTAATTCCTCCACATCATATCCCGTGTGCCTAGCAATACCACTAAGTAAAAGCTCTGTTGCCAGCCTAGTGCCTGAACCTGGGTTCCTATTAACCATTCTGAGTCCCAGTATGTCTGTTAAATCACCAATGCTTAAGTATGGCCTATGCACAATACCCAATAATCTTAGGTAGCCCCTCATTAAAACAGCATTGTCCCAAGCACCCAGTGAGTCCATGTATGATACATTATACTCACCACTCATTGGATCAACCAAGTGAATACCAGCAATGTCAGCTAGACCATTCATTACCATGCTTAAACCATTCATTGAACCAACCCAATAAGCATCAATGCAGTAGCCCTCACTCCTCATCTCGCTGATTATATCCCTAACTATACAATCATCACTTCCAGCATATACGGTGTCGCATACAGATCCATCAGGATTCCATACATACCTCCTCGTCATTGTCCTATACGTATTCAATACCTCCCTTCCCTCGATAGTGAGTAACATGCCTCCCTTTATAGCCTCTCCTTGAATTAACGACCTTAATCTCCAATCCACTTTCTAACCTATTAATTAATTCCCAGGCCTTTGAATATGGTAAACCGAGATCCTTCACGACAGATAATAAGGAACCTTTTCTTTCAAGGATCTCAAGAAGCCTTGCCGTTATGCTATCCATTAATACCTTACCATCCCTCTCAAGGACTACTTCTATTCTATACCTAGGCTTACCCACTATTTAATCAGTACTAAATAGGTTCTTAAAGTATTTTATTTTAATGGTGGATTTAATGGAATGGTTTATTAATGAGTTAAAGCCATAACATATTCCCCACTATGGTCGTTAAGGCCATTATACTAGACCTTGATATGACTCTCGTTAATACACTACCTAAGTTCCTAGCTGTATTGAGGGAGTGCGCGGCAAAATATGGTAAGGAGATAAATGGGGATATTAGCTACTTGCTCAGTGTTTATTATAGGGATCCATCTCTAAGTGAGGTGCTTGGTGATTTATCGAGGAATTTCTGGTTTTGGCATGAGTGCTGGCTATTGTATTCACAGAGGAGGGATTATGGTGAGGTATTTCCAGGGGTTTTGGACTCCATGAAGGTATTACGTAGTATGAATAAGAGACTGGTCATAGCCACAGGAAGGGAATTAGAATGCTCACGCATGGTAGATGAGTTAAGGTATTATGGATTTACTGAATTTATTGAGGGTTGTGTGTCTCTTGGTGATTTAGGTCCTGGTCATGATAAGCTTGATCTGGTTAAGAGGACGCTCGACATGCTTGGATTACCATCGACTGTTGTTGTCTACGTAACTGATCATCCAAGGGATATAATCATGGTTAATGGATTAGGCACGATAAACATAGGGGTTTCTACCTGGGCTAGGGAGTTTCCGACGAAGTTCGTGATAGGTAGTGTGGCCGAGTTGCCAAGGCTAATTGCTATGCTTGACGGAACTTATGATTAATAATAATTCCAATTAATGATCCAAGTACTATTGGCGTTAGGTAAGCAAGTAGCATATACCAGGGTATTCCTAGGAAACCCGGTAGTACTGTTATGTAGTAGGGTCCGTATATGCTTGAATTAACATAATCATTACCTGGATAAAGTATTAGGATTTCGTAATTGCCAGGTTTGGGAAAAGGTATTGAGCTCTTCATGTAATTACCCGTAATCGGCTCTTCATAAATACTCACAGTCTTGTTCCCATTCTTAATAACTATGGTTAAGTTCCCATTAACATAGCTAATTGGGATGTTCGTCATAATATTTATACTAAAGGTTTCATAACCGCCTGCGGCAATTAAGTCGCTACTTCCATTCATGTAAAGACTTAATGGGGCCTTCATTATATCCAGGAAATAAGTGGTGCCGCATCCCTTGTAATTGATGTTTCCAGACCATGATACTGCTATTGAGTAATTACCAGGTAATTTAGGTATGAAGATATACTCACCAACACCGCTAGCGTTTATGTAGGTCGTGCCGCTTACTGATGTATTATTGCCTGTAATTAATACATTCAATTTTGCATTAACGATAACAGGTTCCATATGACTTATTATTATAACTTCATGCAGTACCTCTGGAGTTCCATTAATTGTTATTGATAGGGTACAGGGTGCTCTATGGGCAATTATCGTTAGATTAGTAGAGCTTGGTAAATAATTTGGCGGGTTTGTGTAATAGATTGTTATTAAGTACGTTCCAGCCTGTGGTGGTATCCACGTAACCTGAACGCTACCGTTTATGGGAGTATAACTGCCTATTGTTGATGATAATCCATTAATCACATAACTAATTGTTAATACGCCACCTGATATTGGTGGTGATAGTTTTACATAAATATTTACTGAGCTTCCATACGTTATATTAGTATTATTTACATAGGCCATTATGTATACTGTGCCCGGCAATACTATGAAGGTATAATTAATCATTGCCTCCTGGAAGTATGTGGTGTTTGTGAAGGTAATCGTTAACACGTGATATCCTACGCCATAATTCACTAACAACGAGTACTGGGCTGTACCGTAATTATTCGTTGTTATTGATACTACGTAATTATTATCAACATAAATACTTAATTGCTGATCTTGTAGAGGGCCTACGGGTGTTGTTGCATTTATTGTTATTGGTAGGTAATTGCCATAATTAATAGTGCTATATTGCGTGCTTAGGGCTAGGTATACAGGCGTTGGTACTATTGTAAATGTAAGTGTCTCATTAGTATTCCAGGCATAACCCCCGACATCAGTGTAGCTAATCTTTAGGGTTAATATTGCCGTGCCCAATGAATACGGGCCTGGCACCACCGTTATGCTTTCATTTAATGGGGGCTTTACCGTAATAATACTCTTGCTTACTGCGATGTTTGTTCCGGTTATTGTTATTAATGTGGAGTTTATGGGTATGGGTGTGCTGTTCATTATTTTAAGCAACACTACCTGAGGTACGCCGCTGTATAATTTCGTTACTGTTGTGTTTATTATTATTCCCGGTGTTACTGAGGATACTGTGAAGTAGTAATTCATGGTATAGCCCATTGTATATATCGATAGGGATGCGTTGTAGTTACCCTGGTTTAGGGCTGGTACTGTTATATTTAATGTATTGCTTCCTGGTTGTAATTCCCATAAACCCTGAGTTGCGTGGTTCCCTATACTCAATGTGTAGGAGACGTTGACAGGTGTTGATAAGTTGCTATTTATGTTAATCACCATGGTAGCGTTTATACCAGTGCCTGTGTATATATGCGTATAATTACTCACTGGTTCTGAATATGATCCGTAGTACCAAGTGATTCCCGTTACCGTGAATGATGCCGGCGGGTCTATACCAAGGGCCATTAATACTGCGTGGATTATTAAAATGGTTATCATAATCCTTAGGCTATTAATGGATTGCCCATTTAAAAACACTGCTTACGCGCATCTAGTTTTTTAAGTGCCTAGGGATCCTTGTTATTAACGGTAGTATGGCCAATAAATTCACTGTGATAACATTTGGTTGTTGGTTGAATAAGGCGGATAGTGACATAGTGATTACTAGGCTTAGGTCATTGGGCTGGGAGTACACTGAGGACATTAAATCGGCTGATACAATTATTATCAATACATGCGCCGTTAGGGAAGAGGCTGAGAGAAATGAGTTGAAGCTTCTAAGGAAGTTAAGTGAGGAGTATCTAAACAAGAGATTAATTGTAACTGGATGCCTAACTAGGGTTAGACCAGCAATGATAAAGGATGCGGCGCCCAATGCCGTGCTTGTCACATCCCATGGTGCTGAGTTCATAGATGAGGTCGTAAATGGGCGCAACGATATTTATGTATATGAGGATAGACCCATGAAGTACTTACCTAGTTATTACCCTGAATTTCATGGGCACAGATACGTCGTGCCAATACAAGTTGGTTGTCTCGGTAATTGCAGCTTTTGCGTTACTAAGGTTGGTAGGATGGGCTTTGGTAAAGTGAGGAGTTATGAAATGAGCGATATTACTAATGCCGTTGCTAATGCCGTTAGTAGGGGTGCACGGGAGATCTATCTAACGGGTCAAGAGATTAGTGCATATGGTCGTGATAGGGGTTATGACTTAGCTGATTTACTTGAGAATATATTAGGTAAGGTTGATGGTAGGTTTATGATTAGATTGGGAATGATGGAGCCCCTTGAACTTAGCCGAGTAATTGATAGGCTACTCGATATTGTAAAATCCGATTGGCGTGTGTATAGGTTCTTCCACATCCCTGTACAAAGTGGTAGTGACCGTATATTAACCCTCATGAAAAGAAAATACTCAGTTAGTCTCTTTAAGGACATTGTAACGAGGATTAGGAGGGTTTTCCCCGATGCCACAATAGTCACTGACATCATTGTTGGCTTTCCTGGGGAAACCGATGAAGATTTTTGGGCCAGTGTTAGACTAATCGAGGAGTTAAGCATAGATAAGGTTAATCTTGCTAGGTATAGTAGAAGGCCGTTTACTGAGGCCGCCTACATGGAGCAAGTACCTGAACAGATTAAGAAGGAGAGGAGTAAGGTAGCTACGGAGATCTTTAACAAAGTGGCCTTGGAAAGGAATAAACCATTCATTGGTAAGGAAATGTGGGGTATTACCAGTGAGATAGACTTTAGGGGTGAGAATTACATCGTTCGTTCATATAACTATAAGCCTATAGCCGTGAAGAAAGCAGATATTGGCGCATTCGTGAAGGTTAAGGTCATGGATGCAACATCGCATAGACTCCTTGGTCAATTACTTGAGTCAGAGAGTTTGGGGGTTAAGTATAGGGTTGATTTTAGGATTACGGAGGGTTTAGATATATTTTCCTAGTTTCTTTCTATCACTCAATCCTTAATACCTCCATAGGTCTGATTCTCGTTATTGATATTAATGATGGTATTGAGGCAACAATTGATGTTGCTATGGCTATTATTAGTGAGTATCCATATAATGCGGGCAGTAGTATTACGGGTATTATTATTGGTAGGTTTAGTTTAATTATTACATACCTGGCTAAGTAAGCGCCTGCTATTCCCAGCACTATACCCACTACTGAACCGATTATGCTCATGATTAATATCTCAAGAAGGAATATAGTGATTACTTGCCCATTGGATGCACCTAACGCCTTAAGTATGCCTATTTCCCTGGTTCTCTCCCTAACGTTCATGATGGCAGTATTCGCAACACTAAGCCCAGTAACTATTAGGCTCAGTGCTATTATTACTATGAAGAATAAATTAACCATTGATAATGCATTAGAGATTGAACTAAGTACTGAGCTCTGCTCATAAACATCAGCATTTGGAAAATACTCACTCAATGCCGTAGCTAATTGATTAAGATATGCAGGATTTTCCTGAGACAACTTTATAAATATTGCATTAACAAAGCCATCATCATCTAAGTCATTCTGCAATGTACCTATCGGTGTTACAATCATGTTTAACTGAAAGCCGAGAAAACCACCAAGTATGCTACTGAATGTTCCCGTAACCTTTAGGGGTATTATATTGGTGCCTCCCTGAATTCCCGTTAGTACTTGAACATAAATCGTATCGCCAATACTTATGTTATCCTTCTGGACCAGGGTATCCTGCACTATTGCTTCACCATTGCTCATAGGCAATGATCCACTCTCCATGTGAACCTCAAAGTATGAGAAGTACTGACTGGGTATACCAATCAGGGTGACGGCCTTGCCATTAACCTGTGCCGTACTTATTATTATTGCAGGAACAACGTATGATACATGAGGGAGTTTCGCAATTACCTGGGCCACCTCCTCAGGTATTGAGACACTTTGTGAGTAAACCATTAAATCGATGGGCAGTATGTTTTCAACCTCATTGGTTATTGCAACCTTAAATCCATAAGTCATTGTTTCTAATGTTATCATTAATGCTACACTATAGACTATAGCAAGCATAGTCAGTATGACCCTTGTTCTTCTACCTCCAAGGTTTCTTACCGACATTGTAAATAATGTCCTTAGACTCATGAGACTAATTAATGCGTCCTCACGTACTTAAAAACACTTCTAACAGAATAATCAGTCTTCACCTCCATCCTCATTACCTAACATCGGACTGTTGGTCCATCATCACTATGACAATTACAACAATATATATTAAATCCCTATCTTCATTCTAATTTTCATATTCTAGGATATTCAAAGCAATTTATTTATTCACATATACAATCTAATTCATATTTTAATTGATAATAATACTTAAATAGTAACATAAATCTTAAGTCTAACGTGCCAAAGAAAATTCTAGTGTTGGGAGGTGGTGTTGGTGGTGTCGTTGCTGCCAAGAGAATGGCCGAAAGGTTGAGAGGTAGGGTTGATGCAGAAATAACAATAATAAATGATACGGATTACTACTTATTACCACCACTTCTCGTTAACATAGCGCTTGGTGACATAGAACCTAAGCAAGCCCAATTACCCTTATCATTGCTTGAAAGGAGGGGTGTTAAGTACGTTAAGGCCAAGGTGACGAAGATAGATCCCGATAATAGAGTCGTGGAGACAGATCAAGGTAAGTTTGATTACGATTACTTATTAGCGAGTCTAGGCGTTGAGAATGACTTCCAGTCCTATAACTTAGGCGTTGGTTACCATAACTATACCCTTGATGGCGCATTAAAACTTAAGGAGGCATTAAGATCTTTCACTGGTGGTAAGGTCGTTTTAGTAGCCCCTGAACCCATATATAGGTGCGGTGTTTATCCCTTCGAATTCGCTTGTCAATTAGATACATTGTTTAGGAAGAGGGGTATTAGAGATAGAACAAGCATAACATTGCTCTATCCATTTAACAAACCCCTAGAGCCACTAGGTCCAGAGGCCGTTAAAATATCTGAAAATATTGCCACTAAAAAAGGAGTTGAATGCGTAAGTGGTATTAAACCGCCAATTACTATTGATGATAAGGAAAAGGTAGTTACGCTTTCTAACGGTGAAAAGTATAAGTATGACCTGTTAATTGTGACGCCACCAGCAAGATTGCCAAAGCCCTTTGAAGGTACACCATTAGTTGCTGATACTCCTACTGGAAAATGGACTGCAATAAATGTCTATACAGGTAGGAGCTTAAAGTATGACGATGTATACTTACCCGGTGAGCACTCAATGCCATATGTAGGTCTCCCAACAGCAGGTGTTCCTGTGCATTTTACGGCATTAGCTAGTGCGGCAGCTATTACCGGTGATTTACTTGGCCAACCAGTTGATCCTGCTCAAATAAATGCAATGACGTGCGCCTTGGATTATGGTGATGTTGGAATGATGTTTAACTGCGACATAAAGTTAGACTTAACTAGCAATAAGGCTGCATGGATGGGTAGTTGTTATAGTATATTGACGTCACCGTTAGGTAGGTTGATTAAGGATCTATTTTATAAAACCTGGTTAGCAACAACTATGTGAGGTGGTGATCATGGCACAAGTCCAACAAACACAGGTTGAGAAGAGCCCGGATGAGCAGATTGCTGAAGCCCTTAATGTACTTGTACAAAACATTGATGAGATTAGGGGCTTGCTTGATCAGATAATTGAGCTTAAACGCAGTGGTGTTATTGATGCATTAATGTTAATAGTTAATAGATTTGAGGAAGTTATACAGTATCTTTTCCAAGATCCTGCGGTATTTAGGTTATTATCAATACTCGTTGATGGTAGTTTACAGGCAATGAATAAATTAGATACTCAGGATGTTCTTAGGCTGAAGGGCTTGGTTCAGGATTTAGGTGGATGCATGGGTAAGAATCTTGATTTAGCTAATGCTAAGCCTGTAGGTGGTTTAATGGGACTTTGGAGAGCGTTGGGAGATAAGGATGTGCAGAGAGGCCTTGGAGTCGCAATGACCCTTTTGAAGGCGTTGGGTAAGTGTTCATCACAGCAATGATTACCATTATTTAAAAATTTAAAATAGACCTACTAAATAAAAATAGAGAAAAGATTTTTATTTAAAGACTTTTATGGCATACCTAATGAGAGTACAAGTCAATTTTTTGACTTTACTATATGAAATGACTAAGACCTTAAGGGCCGAGATTGAGTTGCCAGAGGGTGCGACATTGCTTGACTTAATAAGGAAGATTGATAATGCCATATACCCAGGTTTTTCTAGGGTTATTCTTGACTGCAACAATAGGATTAAGGATAAGTTCCTAGTACTAATTAATGGTAGGTCCCCAGACTTTCTTAATGGCATTACCACTAAATTATCTGATGGTGATGAGGTAACATTTCTACCACATTGCGGTGTTGCATAGTGACCACTTTTAGGAATTAAGTTTTTAAATTAATGATGAGCTTAGTGGTTTAATGAAAGTGCAAGTTAAGTTCTTAGCATCCCTCTACGATATAACCAAGGTACTTAAGACGGAGATTAACGTATCTGATAGTACTACAATTAAGGATTTAATACAGGTTATTGACAAATCAATTAGTCCCAATTTCTCGAAAGTAATACTTGATGATAATGGTAAACTTAAGGATCAGTACGTAATCCTAGTCAATGGTAGATCCATAGACTTCCTAAATGGACTAAGCACCAAGTTATCCAACGGTGATGAAGTCGTATTTCTCCCACCTGCTGGCGGCGGTTAGAAAAACAAAATAATTTTTAAGGAAATTTCCCTCTTATAAATCACTTTGAACTTGGTTTTCCTCATAATTCTCGATTAACCATGATGGTGTTGATAATATGGCTACGTAGCCACCGAATGTTTGCGTTAATGTTAGATTTTCCTCAACGGACTTGGGCATTACGAATAATTCAATGCCCTTTCTTCCTCTTAACATAAGTGTTAGGTTCATGATCTCGTCTTCACCGACATCCTCACTAACAACGATCATCTTAGCAATACCCTTCTTAATGGCATCCATCACAGAGTCCTTACCGTAGATTAAATACTCAGGCTTTTTAACGGCTAAGTACATGATCTCTTCCATCAGTTTCTTGGCCTTAACGTACTCGGTCTCCTTAAGTTTATCCTCAGCATTCCTAATAGCCTCAAGAACACCACTAATGTCGGCACAGCACGCCGATACTATGGCAATGACCTTATCCCTGATTCTATGGTCAAGTTCACCCTCCTCAAGAAACTCCTCCTTGGTTGGACCTGGCCCAGCGACAACAATGCCCTTTAGGTTGGGTATTTCAGTGAGTATCTTGTTGGTTCTCTCGGCGACTAGCTTGTAGAATGTCTCGGCTAGGTGCTCTGTCTGTCGTTTATATCTTAGGGCTGATTGACCACCTGCGGCGTGTTTATTTGGTACGAAGAATTGAACCTTATCCACAATCTCCCAGTAGTTACCCCTTAGTAGTGCGATCACGGCCTCGCCCCTTTCAATGACTATTATTCCATAAGTATCACTGCTCTTTACCATACCCTCCAGGATCTCTGTATGGAATGATGTATCGCATATATACTTAAAGGTTGATATTGGTATTGGAGGAATTAGGGCATGGAAAATCCACTCATAATTACCTGGATTTATCATGTGAAAACCTGCGAATATTGCAAGGCCATTCTCCGGGGCTTTTGAAATACCCTTTATTGAGTTTATTATTCTCTCGAGAGCATCCTGAACATGCGTCCTAGTGGTCTTATCCTTAATGTTGCTCGCTAAGGCCCACTCCTGTCTAAGCATTGATACGACATCCGGTATTGGCCTATTACTATTAATGTATAGACTAATGAGTGTAGTTGCGTATCCCCTATACTTCTTTAGCAGGTTTATTATGACCTTAAGTTCTCCGAAATCCTTTATTCCAGGACGTCCACGAAGTACCAAAGGACCTACTTCATTTAAAAGCCTTTTGCTTTATTTAGAGCATCTCGATAGCCACAGCCGTGGCGCCGCCTGTCCCATGGCACAGCGCAGCCACACCTCTTTTACCACCAACGTGCATTAATGCCGATATTAATGTCGTAACGATTCTAGCACCACTCGCACCAAGTGGATGCCCTAGGGCTATTGCGCCGCCGAATATATTCATCTTCTCGTATGGTATACCCAACTCCTTATTCACTAGTACGTTAACAACAGCAAAGGCTTCATTAACCTCAAAAACATCGACATCATTCACGCTCCAGCCAACCTTACTTAGCAACTTCCTAATTACGTAAATTGGCGCCTCCGGAAACCTCCAGGGTTCTAGCATATGCCATGCATAACCAACTATCTTTGCAACGGGCTTTAACCCCAGCTCCTTGGCCTTATCCATGGTAGTTAATAATAGTGATGCAGCTCCATCAGATAGTTGAGAAGAATTACCAGCCGTGTGTAGTCCATTTGGTCCGAAGGCAGGTTTTAATTTAGCTAGTTTCTCTAGGCTTGTGTCTGGTCTGATACCCTCATCTTTATCTAGGTAGATCTTCTCGCCATTTATTACAGTATCGACAGGCTCCAGCTCAAGGTAGTACTTATTCTCCGTAGCCCTTAAAGCTCTCATGTGACTTTCATAGGCGACCCTATCAAGTTCCTCCCTAGTTATTTCATGTTCCATGGCAACTTTATCGGCCTCCTGACCCATTAACATCATGTTTGTAGGATCCATTAATCCATCATAAATCATTAAATCAATGAATTTCAAATCCCTACCAATCAAATGCTTAACTCCCCACCTAGCCTCATGTGGTAACGCAAGTGGTTGCGTACTCATTGATTCAGCGCCACCGGCTATTACTACATTAACATCACCAACCTTAAGGGCCCTAATGGCCTCAATAATTGCCTGCATTCCTGATGAACAAACCCTATTAACGGTAAACGCACTAATACTACTGGGTAATCCAGCGAGCAGGGCCGCGAATCTGCTAAGGTTCTGTCCCATACCACCCTGGAGTGTTGAACCAAAGACAACCTCGTCAATAAGCTTACCATCAATACCCGTCCTCCTAATTAATGCCTTTATTGCCTCAGCAGCTAAATAGGGTGTCTTCACATTCTTAAATGCGCTACCGAATTTACCAATTGGTGTCCTTACAAAGCCCGTAATAACCACATCTTGACTCATATACGTTTTTCATCATATAAGCAATATTAAGCTTTGTCCATAATTAATGATTAATAATGGCTTTAGACATTAACTAATTTATATTCAACAGTTAAAAATATCGTAAGGATACAACTTAATTACTTAATATTAACCATAAATTCAATGGACATACTAGAGAAGCTTCATAATCTATATGGACATGAGATTGACGAGCAATTGATCAAGTACCTAAATAGGGAGGTGAGTGAGGATTTTAAGGATACGGTGATTTACCAAGTATCCACTGGTGGTAAGAGGTTGAGGCCGTTAATAACGTTAACTGCAACAAGGGCTTGCGGTAGTGATTATAAAGTTGCGCTACCCGCCGCAGCAATTGTGGAGTTAATACATAATTACTCCCTGATTTATGATGATATTATTGACGAGGCGTTATTAAGGAGAAATAAGCTAACCGTTAGGGCTAAGTACGGCGATAACGCGGCCATACTAATCGGCATATGGTATAGGGAAGCAATTGAGGAGGCAATACTTGAAACTAGGGACCCAGTATCCTTTGCTAGGGAGACTGCAAGAACAATACGCGCGATAGATGAGGGTGAGCGATTAGACATACTCCTAGAGTATTCGGGCCGTAAAGATCCATATTTTGTTGAAAATAGGCTAGGGCCTAGGTTATTGAGTAATTGGGAATCCCTGTATAATACTTATATAAAGATGATAAGCCTTAAGACGGCTGCCTTGATAAGGGCATCATCTGTTTTTGGAGCGATGTCGGCAAACACACCACATTGCGTTAAGGCGCTTTCTGACTATGGTACATACCTGGGGCTTGCTTTTCAAGTGCTTGACGATATATTGGACATATTTGGCGATGTTAAGAAGTTTGGTAAGGAAATTGGTAAGGACATTAAGGAGCATAAGTTGGGAAATGCTGTTATTGTTATGGCTTTAAAAGAACTGAATGATAAAGACAAGGAGGACTTATTGAGTATTCTTGGTAAGGCTGCAATTACTAATGATGACGTTAAGAAAGCTGTAGAAATAATATCAAAGACAAATGCTAGGGAAAACGCATCGAAAATGGCTATGGAGTTTGCTGAGAAATCTGAGAAGTCACTGAATGAGTTAAGTAATAATGAGTTTGTTGAGGATCTTAGGGAAATCCTAAGATTTACAGTAACAAGAGAGTTTTAGGATTTGGCGAATTATCCTCATTTTTTAACTACATTAAAAAGATAGCCCTACTTCATGCTTATAAATTAGATTTACGGAACTGGCCTTGGAGGATTTTAATGAGACTGTTCATAATGAAGTTGGGGGGTAGCGCAATAAGTGATAAGTCGAGGCCATTAAGCTATAGGGAGGATTGGGTGCGGAATTTAGGTAATTTGCTTGCTACAAGTATTAAGGCAGGTGATAAATTCGTACTTATTCATGGAGGCGGTAGTTTTGCGCATCCTATGGCTCTAGCCTACGGTTTAAGTAGATATAGGGATTATGATCAATTAACAGGTGTTTCTTTCACATCAGCGATACTCCATTATTTAAGCATGAAGTTGACGATTACCTTGGCATCAATGGGATTGCCTATTTATCCATTAAGGACGGGATCAGTCTACGTTATTAATGATGGTAAGCCTCAATTATTGATAGAACCAATTCACATAATGGAATTACTTGAGAGAGGGGTAATACCCATGTTGTATGGCGATGTTGTGCTAAGTGATGAAGGTTTCTCAATAATTAGTGGTGATGATATAATGCTTGATCTCGGCTTAAGGTTAAGGCCAACGGCATCCATATTCCTAACGGATGTGCCTGGAATACTTGATGCCAATGGTAATGTGATTAAGGAATTAACTAGGACATCAATAATTAGTGAGAGGTTTACACGGCATATTGATGTAACAGGGGGTCTCATAAAGAAGATTCAGTCAGCAGTGGAGTTGGCTAAGTATACAAGGACTTACTTATGCGCAATCTGGGATTTAGGGTCGATAAATAGGATCCTTAATAATGAGGAGCCCATTAACTGCACAAGGTTTTTACCTTACTAATTATTTGACGATCCAAATAAGGTTTCATTTAAGTACGTACTATTTATGAGTTGTTGCCCATAGATTACTCCCGATGTATTTACAGTATTGTGCGGCTTAACCAATATTAGTAGTGGGAAGTAAGCACTACTTGCATTAATACCAAGCTTAGTAAGTAGTTGTGGTAGTAATGTTCCATAGCCAATAATGAGTACCTGGGATCCAGATGTATAATTGCTCCAGAATGCTGTTGTTATGATGAACTTCGTAGTCTCTGGGTTAAAGTTACAGAGTTCATATACGTAATTATTGAATTGCTGGATCACAGACAGGGTTGCGGGGGCCTGTGTTGGGGGATTAGGGAATACTATAACTACCACGTTATAACCGTGATAATACGTGGCGTTATAAAGTATTGGCCAAACACCGCATGATTCATCCACCAGGTATGGATCGTTAACCGTTAGGTACATTAGTATGGGTTTCGTATTATTTACTAGTCCTAATGCCGTTGCATTTATGAGTGAATTATTGTATGGATTTATTAATGTTGAGAGCATGTAATCAGTAATTACCGTGGCATTAAGCTCAGCCTGTGCTTGCGAGGTCATTGTAAGCTTAGATACTATGCCAGGTAGGAATAAAACAATTATAAATGCGGCTTCTCCAAGTATTACTAACGCTAATGCAAAGTAGAAGAGTTTTCCTTTGCGTTTTTGCGATCTTCTCGTCTTCCTTGATTTAGACATGACTGATGTTAAAACCCTAGTAAATTTATTAGGTTAACTCTCCTAACCTAACTCTACAACAAACTTTATAATTAACGCATTACACGTACTTTAATAATGAAGGCCTTGGTGATTCATGGCTTTGGTTCAAGTCCTGAAAAAATAAATTGGCTTACCGGTCCATTAAAATCCCTAAATTTGGAGATAATAACGCCAACATATAGGGACTTCGAAGACGGGCTTCATAAAATTAATGAATTAATACAAAGCGCTAATGATAATTTCATAGTTGCTGGTCACTCGATGGGTGGCACAATAGCGCTACTTGCAGCATCGACATTAAATAAAGTTGCTTGTGCTATTTCGGTTTCTGGACCAACTGACAGGTTAGCCCAAATTAGGTGGTTACTTGCAGGTGAACCTGGTAGTATTAGGAGGAGGACTTATGAGGAGTTAATGAAAATCGATAGTAAGCAAGTTACTGAGGAATTTCTTATGAGGACCTCTCCCATCAACTACTTAAGGCCTAGTTTACCACCAATACTCTTGATACATGGTACGAATGATGAATTAGTAAATATTCAACAGGTAGAGAGTTATTATGAAAAAGCCAGGTCTCTTGGTAATGTTATTGAGTTAATACGAATTGAGGGAATGTCTCACACACCTAGAGGTAAGGATATCAGAGTTATAGCAAGGGCTATTGAGGATTTCATACATAAGTATTGCATAAATTTTTTAATTAAGTCGTTCTGAAGGCATGCAACGGCTTAATCTGCAACGTAGGTTTCTAAGTGTGATTCCTCATCAATGTACGGTATCTTAACCAATTTGTGTCCCTTATGAAGTGGTAATAATGACTTATGTATCATTGTCTTGCAATCTGAGCACCAATAAAATTCATCTTCATCCTTCTCCTCATTAAATTCCATGAAGAAGGGACATTGCCACTCGGTCATGACCATCCTCATGTAGTACGGGCTATCCTTATTCGTGCAAATACCTATATCATCATGTAACTCATGAAGTCTAAAGTACTTGCAATTAATGCATTTAATCTCCATAATTTCACCCACTATTTTACTTATAACTAGAATTAATAAATCTGTCGCAAAATGCATAGACGATATTCTCCTATTCATATCTATAGAGAATAATGCTTAAATTTTTCATCATAGTTCAAATGTAATATGAGACTGTTAATAATAAGTGGAAGGGAGGTTGATGAGGTCCTAGATAGTAAGGACGGCGTTAACGGATTAGTAAATGCCATAGCCACGGCTTTTAAGGACTATAGCTCTGGCATTGTCAAGATGCCTCAAAGAACGGTTATTTACCTTGATAATGACTGGTGGGGCGTCATGCCCTGCGGTACACGAAACCTTGGTTTTTCCGTTAAAATAGTCAATGTTATTGAGAGTAATAAATTACGTGGCTTACCAACGACCCAGGGAGTAGTCGTACTTATGAATGATGTTACGGGACAACCAATGGCGGTTATTAATGGCACGGCATTAACGGCATGGAGAACCGCAGCCGCGACCGCCGTATCGATCAAGTATATGGCACGAGGTATGGATAAAATGGCAATTATTGGCGCTGGATTACAGGCGAAGTATCATTTAATATTATTATCTAGGGCTTTTACCATCAAGAGAGTATTCATACATTCAAGGACGAGAGAAAGGGCCCTTGAATTAGCGAAAATAGCTCAGGATAGAGGTATTGATGCCATGGTAGTTAATTCAGGTTATGTTGCTGTTAAGCAAGCCGATATCGTAATAACAGCAACAACAAGTAGAGAACCTGTTATTCATGGTTCATGGCTCCATGAGGGAATGCACGTAGTGTCAATCGGCGCCCCTGAGATTAATACCAGGGAATTAGATGACGATGTTATTCGTAAAGTATCCGTGATAGCTGTCGACTCACGCACTGCAGTTATGAATGAGACTGGCGATATAATAATTCCAATTAAGAATGGTTTAATATCTGAAAAGAATTTAATCGAAATAGGTGAAATAGTAAGTGGCTTGAGACAGGGTAGATTAGGGAATGGTGATATTACGTTGTTTAAATCCGTTGGTATTGCGGTTGAGGATCTCGCGGCTGCATCATACATATATAGCATAGTGAAAAGTAGGAATATGGGTACCACTGTAGAGCTATAAAGCCTTATTATATATAAATAATGTAATAATTAATGCATTTCTATGGTGGAAAATGTTGGAGAAAAAGATTTATAAAGACACTATGTGACACTGATGTTGGTGATTAACGTGGTGTCTCTCATAACAATTAAGGAGAAAAGTACCGAAGAGATCCTTGAGGATGTGGATATAAAATACATTCTGAGGTGCATACTTAGGCTCTCACCAACTGAGGTGGAGATCTATTATTTACTGCAGAATAAGGCGAAGGAGCCGCTGACCGTGGCCGAAATAGCTAAGGAAATGAATAAATCAAGAAGCACTATTGAGAGGTCCTTAGTAAAGCTGGTTCAACTTGGCCTAATTGCTAGGAGACCCGTGCTTGCTAAGAATGGAGGTTATACCTATGTTTACTACACAAAGCCAATAGATTACGTTAAGCAGAAGTTATTGCAGTTAATTAATGCATATTATGAGAGGTCGAAGCAATTAATTGAGAATTTGACATCAGCCGCGTTAATAGAGTCATTAAATAGTATGGCGGTTGAGGAAAATGTTGAATAATGCGTAAAATCTATCTCCTTTCTAAGCCTAGATCCATTATTAAATCCCTTAATCCCTCCTCTAACTCGTACATTACGAAATTAATATCCAGTGATCTATCAACAATCATTATCAGCGATAATTTACCGATGGATTTCACGATCAATAGATCCTGACCTATGGATATAACGAGCTCGGATAGATTTGCTTCATTCAATGCCTTTTTTAGGTTAAGTTCAAGGTTCTTAATTGATGATACTATTAGGGCGCCTAACCATTTAGGATTAACATTAATATTGCCCTTCATTCCTGAGGCTATGGTAAATCCATCCATTGTAACTAAAGCAACAAATTTTATCAAATCACTTGACTCTAGAATCTCACTTAGTTTTTGTTGTACTCGTTCATTTAATGTTCTTCTCGATGGAATGCTATCCATTGATGATAACACATTTTCTATTCTAAATACACCTTTTAAATCTTTTATTCAGAATATAAAATGCAGTTATTTAGAAATAGATAATGAAAACAAGGACAATTATGCGTTTTCACTATTCTCCTGATTGTTCGTTTGAGTGCTTTGTTCATTTTGCGACTTTAGCCATTGTTCAACAATATCATATCCATAAATTGCCTTAAACATCTCACGTCCTAACCTCGTCATTTTTAATGGCGTCCATGGTGGGTCAAATACTACATCAATTTCTATATCCTTTGCATCAGGTATTGCCTGTTGAATAGCCGCACCGACTTGATAACCTAAGTTCTCTGACAATGGACAGCCTACGGCTGTCAGAGTCATTTTTACATGAACAACTTTATCATTATCCAACATTACCTCGTAAATAAGTCCCAGATCGTACACGTCTATCGGTATTTCAGGGTCGTAAACATTACGTAGTATCTCTATTAATTCCTTGGTCTTATCACTGGGCAAGTTTGTTTTGAATATTGGTTCTTCATCATTCTCATTATTCGTACTATTTGTTATTTCTTCATTAGACACTGCCATTATTAACCACCAACAGTGTCACGGAAACATGCTTATAAACCTATCTAGCTTATTGATAATAGTTATCCGTGTATAGCGATGACACGTAGATGGATTTATAAGCACCAGGTATTGATAAACGTGATGCTTAAGGTGCGTAAGGTAGACCCTTTAAATCCTGATAACTCCATAATCAAGGAGGCAAGTAATTACATAAGGAATGGGTACTTAGTGGCATTCCCCACGGAAACCGTTTATGGGCTTGGCGCAGATACATTTAATGGCGAGGCATGCCTAAAGATCTTTAGAGCTAAGGGTAGACCACCAGATAACCCACTTATAGTACATATATCGGATATAAATGAGCTCGATAAGGTCGCCATTGACATACCCGAAATCATATTTCCAGTAATTAGGAAAGCATGGCCAGGACCTCTCACCTTAATCTTACCCAAGTCGCCTGACATACCTAAGGAGGTCACTGGTGGTCGTAATACGGTGGCTGTGAGGTCGCCTGCACACCCCGTGGCACTTGCATTAATTAAGTCGTCTGGAACGCCCATAGCTGCACCAAGCGCTAATAAGTCAGGTAGACCAAGCCCTACATTGGCTGAACATATAATTGAGGATTACGCCAATGACGATATTGAGATGATTCTACTTGATGCAGGGCCTACGTTTTTCGGTGTTGAGTCAACAATAATTGATGTAACGAGGAATCCCCCCGTGCTTTTAAGGCCTGGTCCCTTTACTATTGAGGAATTAAAATCATTATTTAACGTCGACATAGTAGTGCCGGAATTCGCAAGAGGTTTAGGCGAAGCTGATACAGCTCTAGCTCCAGGTATGAGGTATAGGCATTATGCGCCACACACACGGTTGATCATCGTGGAATGCAATGATCATGATTCATTAATTAAGTTATTGCATGATACCTTAATTGATTATTTAAATAAGAAATTGAAAGTGGCATTACTAATTACGAAAGAAACTGCTAATCAATTAATGAAATATCCTGAAATTAATGAATTACCAATAATAATCCTAGGTTATAGAGAAAATACATACACAATAGCAGCATCGCTCTTTGACTCCTTAAGGAATCTTGATAAGATAAATGTGGATATAGGCATCGCAGAGGGCATTGAGGAGAGGGGTATTGGACTAGCCATAATGAATAGGTTAAGGAAGGCCTCTGGATTTTCCATAGTTAAATGTAAAGTATAAGCAATGAGTGACTAAATATTATTTTTCATAAATAAACAACGTCAATTCAATAATGCATATTGTTAATGATACATTGTGAGTGGATTAAAGTTAAAAACTCGTCATTAATATCAGGTAATGGGTGAACTAGGTGATCACGATAATAGGTAGTGGGCGTGTCGGCGCAACCACGGCCGCCTTCCTAATGTTCTTCGAGTTAGACAATGAAATCACGCTAATAGATGTAATAAAGAATCTGCCCCAAGGTGAAGCTGTTGACCTAAACCATGCCGCTGCCATACTCGGTAAGTCCGTTAGGTATAAGGGCAGTAATGACTATAAGGATATGGAGGGTAGTGACATAGTAATAGTTACTGCAGGACTTGCTAGAAAACCTGGAATGACTAGGGAAGAATTGGCGGCTAAGAATGCCGAGATCGTGGCATCAGTGGCTGATCAAATTAAGAAATATGCTCCAAACTCAATAGTAATAATAACCACAAACCCACTTGACGCAATGGTCTATGTTCTTTATAAGAAGTTAGGCTTTCCAAGGAATAGGGTCATTGGTTTCAGCGGCGTCTTAGACTCAAATAGAATGGCCTATTACGCATCTTTACTTATTGGCATAGCGCCTGAATCAATAATACCCGTCGTCCTTGGCCAACATGGTGAGAATATGTATCCAGTACCCGAGGCATCCTTCGTGTATGGTAAACCACTTACTGAGTTCATAACCAAGGATCAATACGACGACATTGTTAAGAAGACAATACAAGCTGGTGCAGAGATAACAAATCTGAGAGGCTTCAGTAGTAACTGGGGTCCAGCTGCCGGTCTATCATTAATGGTTGATTCAATTAAGAAAGATAGAAAGAGAATATTCGAAGCCTCTGTATACCTTGATGGCGAGTATGGTGTGAGAGACGTTTTTGCGGAGGTGCCTGTCGTACTTGGTAAGAATGGCGTTGAGAAAATAATTGAATTGAAACTTAATGACGAGCAAAGAAAGAAGTTCCTAGCCAGTATCGACGCGATAAAGAAGAACCTAACTCAAGTACCTCCGCAGTACCTATCGTGAAGTAACATGGCTTTATAAAAATCAGGTTAAACTTCTCATGTACCTTCGAATATTTTCTTGTAATTCATTAATAATCCTTGACATGAGCTCTTCATGATGTAACATGTACTTAGTAAGGGCTTTTACGGCAATTGTAAAATCGTTGATGTAATTACTTATGAACTCAGGGTCATTAACTAAGGTAATTCCATCTTGAATGTTTTTTATGAGTTCATTAAGTAAGGATGCAACATTACCATTCACACACTCCTTTAATCTTAACGTGTTATTTAATATTCTATCCTCCTTATCTAGGTGATCTCTTACTGCGTTTAATAACTGGTCGTAAACACCCTCAGTACTTCTGGACTTACTTATTAATAGGAATATCATGTAATGCTCAATAACTGCTACGGAGTAAAAAGTCATTACAGCATTCATCAAATCCTCAATGCATTCTGTATTACTCATTATGAAACGCCGTTAAATTGACACAAAATTTAAACATCACTTTTTAGCGCCTTTCTTAGCCTCGCCAATAACCTCGCCATACATACTTATTGAAAACTGCTTACCGCATTTTGGGCAGGTAACTGAAATGCCCATGTTATACCAAGACTCGCCCATCTCAATCTCAAAGGTATGACCGCAGTATGGACACTTAGCCCTGATCCTTAGCAATCTCTCAGGTACACCACCTGAATACTCCCAATCTTCAGGAAATTGCCACTCCTCTCCACCCTCGCTACTCATCAGGTTGGGCACTACTTAGTAAATTAAAAACATTACTATTTACGAGTTGCGGATTTTTATCCTTACAATAATCTTTCCTAATTTATTCATGCTTTTGCCAAATTCACTGGTTCTTAATATTTAAACACGGTTCTGATACTAATTAGTATTTTAAATTATGAGTTTAGGGTTTTATTGGTAATGAGGGTTTGTTCATTATTTTCAGGTGGTAAGGACTCAACATACGCCCTACACTGGGCTGTACTCAAGGGCTTTAGCGTCACTTGCCTACTTACATTAAGGCCTCGTCGTGCTGATTCCTGGATGTTTCATTACCCAAATATTGAATGGACGAGTTATCAAGCTAAGGCATTAGGCGTTTTCCAGGTTATTTATGAGACCAGTGGTGTTAAGGATCTTGAGCTTGAGGATTTAAGGAAAGCTTTTAATGAGGTTAAGAAGAAGTTTGGAATTAGTGGTATAGTGACTGGCGCTTTACTCTCTGATTATCAAAGGATGATGATAAACATCATTGCCCATGAATTAGGTTTAAGGGTTTATTCACCATTGTGGAGGAAGAACCAAGTTAACTATTTAAGGGATCTATACAGGCATGGTTTTAAGTTTGTATTAACATCAATAAGCACGATGGGTATAAATCCTAAATTGTTAGGCAAGGTATTAACACCTAGTGATATTGAGGAATTGATAAGCGCCGCATTAAAGTTTGGTTTCAACCCGGCATTGGAGGGTGGTGAGGGGGAGACATTTGTTGTTGATGCGCCATTATTTAGAGAGAGGATCGTCATTGATGATGGTGAGGTTAATAGGTTAGATCAGTACTCATGGGTTTATATAATTAAGTCTATACACCTAGAGCCAAAGGTTTTAGTTGAGTGATAGTGTGCGTTAAATGACTTGGCATGGGGTATTTACTTAAAAATTGTGACTTTGTATTAACGTGGATTAATGACGAATTAAGGATACTTAGGGATGTGGATATAGCCATTGATAATGGGTTAATAATAAGTGTTGGTAAAGCCATTGAGGGTCATCTCGAGGAAATTAATTGTTCAAATCATGTGGTGATACCTGGGCTTGTTAATGCACATACTCACACACCAATGTCCTTATTGAGGGGTTTTTATGATGACGCGGAATTAATGACATGGCTTAATAAGATGTGGATCGTGGAGAATGAATTAACTAGAGATATCGTGTCCCTCAGCAGTGAGTTATCTATAATCGAAATGATTATGAGTGGCACAACAGCATTCATAGACATGTATCATTATCCAGACGTGGTTGCGGACATCGCCTCAAGGTATGGATTAAGGGCAGCTTTAGGTCCTACATTCATTGACATACTTAAGAGTCCTACGCTTGTTGAGAATGAGTTGAGGAATTTCATGAGTAGGTATGGGAATTCATCATTGGTGAGACCGATAATTAACGTACATAGTATCTACACCGTGGGTAAGGACACATTATTGAGAATTAGGGATTTGAGTCATGAACTTGATCTACCAATACAGATACACGTGTCTGAAACTAGGGATGAGGTTTATGAAGCAAAGAGAAAGTACGGTGTATTTCCCGTGGAATACCTCAATTCACTAGGTCTCATCTCCAGTAAATCTCAACTTATTCATTTGGGTTGGGTTACTAGTTGGGAGTTGAGTATCATAGCCAAGGCCAATGCCCGTGTGACTCATGCACCAACATCAAACATGAAATTAGCTACTGCGGGTCATTTCCCAATGAGAGAGTTAATGGAAATGGGTGTTATAGTCACGTTAGGCACTGATGGACCTGCCAGCAATAATTCTCTTGATATGTTTAGAGAAATGAAGATGGCAGTACTGCTTCAGAGGCATTCTTATTGGGATGTCAGTATTAAGGCCATGCATGCATTTAGGGCGGCTACTGTGAATGGCTACAGGTTGTTAGGTCCTAGAGGTGGTTGTTTAGGTAATGGTTGCGTGGCAGATTTGGTATTACTTGATCTAGGTAGCCCAAGGCTTCAGCCAATTAGAGATGATAATATCCTATCGAATATTGTTTATTCAGCGGATGGTTCAGACGTGGATATTGTGATTGTTAACGGTAGAATAATATACGATAAATCCAGGGATTACCAAGTATTGAGAGAACGAGCAAGAAGAATTGGGGAAAGACTTAATGATTTTACCAGGAAGTTTCTATGATTAGTAATCTAGGAAGCAAGTAAGTTCATGGTATTCATGGAAATGGGTCATTTGGATAATGAGCAACAGTTACCTTGTTCATGCCTTCTCTACCCCATGCCCTGCCCATGACTTCGGTATTAAATGCCGATGCTACGTTACCAGAACTATCTATCGCTATTAACCCTATATTATCTGAACCAAATAACTTGGTAACATAATCAACAACCTGCCTAACAGCATCACCAATACTAACACCACTTTTAATAAGTGTTGATACTCTAAATGAAGCCATTGCCCTAATAATGAATTCACCAATACCTGTAACGGATACGGCACATACGCCATTCTCAGCCCAATAACCAGCACCGGGAAGCGGCGAGTCACCCACCCTGCCAGGCCACTTAAGTATTGTTCCTCCTGTAGAGGTTGCTGCGGCCAGGTTACCATCCCTATCAAGCGCGACTGCACCTACCGTACCCAATAAGCCCAATTTCCTGGCGAGTTCCACGTTTTTCTCATAACGTGAACGTAAATTCTTAATTAAGGAGTTATACCTATTTATCTTAAATTCATTAATTAATTCCGTTGATGGAACCCAAAGATTAAATTGCTTAGCCAGTTCTTCGGCGCCATCCCCCATAATTAATACGTGATCCGTTCTTTCCATAACAAGCCTGGCGAGTCTTATTGTATTTATTACGTGCTTAACAGAAGCCACAGCCCCAACACTTAGATCCTTACCCCACATAACGCCTGCGTCTTGTTCAACCTCGCCGTATAAGTTCAATACGGACCCCTTGCCGGCGTCGTAGGAACCGTCAAACTCCATAACAGTAACAGCCTCAACAACCATGTCCAGGGCATTACCCCTCTTAACTGCCTCTAAACCGGCACTTACGGCATTTACTAAGCCATTTAAGTATCTTCGTCTATGTTCCTCATTAACAAAATAACCAGCACTACCTGCGCCTCCATGTACTGCTATCGTAGCCTTAAAATTCATCGAGATTGTGCAGTAATAAGTGTTTATATTATTTACCGTTAATTGACGTATATTAATGAGTAATACATGAATAATTTATTAATTTAGGTACATAAACTGATTTTTATTGTGATCGATAAATTAATTATGTATGTCGAGTAAATTAACGAAGACTGAGGAGTTTGCCGCCAAGCTTTATTTTAATGAGGGGCTGAAGCCTAAGGAAATAGCGCAGAAGCTCGGTATATCTGTGAACACCGTGTATAAGGCGATCTCTAAGTATAGGGCATTTGCCAAGAGCTTAGATCAAGCATCTGCGCAATTGAATGATGACAAACAAATTAATACCCAAGTGGACAATAATGCATATGCATTGAATAATTACAGTAGTGTTTTCAATGTAAGTCTTTCAATCATTACTGGTTCGCCCATTCAGCCACTTAAAAATGATTATTCGTATGAAAGCGCCTATCAGGGTGAATTAATAAAGGAGTTGAAGTCTCTTAGAGAATTGATAGGTAAATTAATTGAGAAGGTTGAGGAATTAGAGAAGAGAGGCGTAAATAATTGCTCCTCTAATTCTGTAAGGGATCAGGGCTCCATCACTAATAATGCCAATAATGGGCAATTAAATACCGATTCACTGCCTGAATTTATACGTGATAATCCGTGGATCGACGTTATTAAGTCAATACATAATACTTCATAGTTTCTACCAGTTTCTACTGGTTTCACATTTGTTTTTCTCTTTCAATTATTAAGAAACAAACGGTTTATAAGTTATTTCGCAGTTTTCACTATGTGAAACAGAATGTATTAAAGAACACGGTTTACTCATTAATGGATATAAGCACAGTGTTGGTTCTCTACTTGGTCTTTCCAATAATGCCACTCTACGTATTCCTGGTACTATTAGCTATGGTAACCGCATCATCGATACTTAAAAGATATGGACTGGCGACTGCCATAATAATAACATACGTAATAATAACATTCATAACCACCCTAGGGCATGCATCATTATTAATAATGCCATTCCTCCTACTCACTTACCTAATAACTGAGGCTGGTATTATTAACGATATAGCCATAATATCATGGGCCTTACTTTTTACACCACTTTACTGGTTATCAATACCACTGTCAATAATACCATCAACTAAGGGATATAGCATTAGGTCGGTGGTTGTTTTTTCATTACTATCGTTATTATACGCGATTGCCGCAGCATATCAAGGTATTATGTGGATTCCAATAACAGTAATGCATACGGCGAATCTAAGTATCACGTATGGAATAAGGTCCCTTCTCTTCGGTAATTCAGGTAACCCGTTTATGATGTATAATGAACTAAATAATTTATCACTTTATTTAGCCTTCATAATAATTATTGCAACACCATCATTAGTAAGTAGGTATTTATCAAGGCTAGTCATGTTACAACCATTAAATAACAATGTAGCTCAGGTAATCATGAATATATCACCACAATTAATAACCACATCCCTACTTTATGCGCCCTTAGTCAGCAATGCATGGAATTACGAAGTGACCCCCCTATTTATTGTTGGGTCATTAATTATTGGGTCTCTTATGTATATACTTGATATTTTACAATCCAACGCTAAAATAAGGACTCCATTACTACACGTAAGAAGGAAAATATCGTCTGTGATACCAATAACGGATCCATTAATGATTACTGAGTATAGTTATTGGGCTAAGAAATTGCCTAAGGATGATGTGGATTTCGTAAATACAGTAATAAACACATTATCTAAAACTGGAATTACTGCATTAAGCGCATCCCTGTCTCAAGACAAAATGGAGATTATTAGTAAGGTATTATTCGGATTAACCAGGACTAAGGGCTTCATAATTAAGGGCGATGTTGATGAACTACCTGATGACGTTAACTGGTTCATTAGGACACATGAAAAATCATTACTCATAATAATCCCAAATGAAATAAATAAGAATTTAATATCTAAGCTAATTGATTATAATAAACGTACTAAGTTACATACATTAATAATAAATAATAATTATAGTGCCCTTAATAGATTGAGAAAATATGGTATTGAGATCGTGAACTACACTACGGCTCAAGGGAATGAAACAGAGCATGTACAAACAAAGTATATTAATGAGGAGCAGAATAAACAAGACAAGGCCGTTGAGAGTAACATAAGCATCACTTCTATTAATAATAATGTAAGTAAGGAAGTGGCTCCTCAGGTAAATACCAATGTTACAATAAGTACTGTAAATACTAATAACGTGACTAAGGCAATTAGTGAGGATAATGTAAAGGAGAGCATTGAATCTGCAATTAGCTCGCCGAAGGAGAGTACTACTAGTGAGGAAAGGCCCTTAGAACTACCTAAACCGCAAGTGACTGAATCGAAATCTGAGACCACGAGAGAAAGGCCTAAGGCAAAGAGTAAGAATGTAAGTAGTAATATGGTGATTACGTTGGATCCCGTGGATTTAATAGATATGAATACTAGGTCTAAGTTAATTGATTATATTGACTCGTCTGTTAGATTAAGGGATATGATGGATAATCTTGGGCTTAAGTACATAGTATCAATATTAGTGATAGGTCCATCTAGATCGGGGAAGACAGCGTTAATAAATCACGTGGCTAAGCACCTTAATATACCAATCATTGATTATAAGGATCCCAGTATCTCCATTGTTGATAACGCAATAATTCATGTGCCTAATCTTGAGAAAGTAATTAATGAGGATATGAATCATATACTTAAGTTACTAAATATAGCCAAGTCTAAGCATTTAGTTATTGTGTTTGAGAGTATTAATCCATGGTCCATAGATATTGACTTCATTAGGAAGAACATTGACGTAGTAATACCTATACTACCTGTTTATGAGGATTACGCTGATGAGATTGTTCAAAGTAAGCTTAAGGTCGGTGGTAAAGATCAGGAAATAATTAAGGGTATCATCAAGTCATGCCCAGCCGTAGAAGCCATTGACAAGATAAGGCTTTACTTATCCTCTAGGGATGGTACGAGTATAATATGTGAAGACACGTTTAAGAAGTACCAAGACTTCGCGCAGTCATTAGCATTTAAATAATGTATTATTTATCACTATGTAATGAAAATTAGGATAGCGACAAGAGGAAGTAGGTTATCATTGATTCAGTCAGATATTGTTATGAGGATGTTGAGGAGAGTTGAACCCAATATTCAATTTGAGGTAATAATAATAAGAACCACCGGAGATTTGGTTCAGGATAAGCCATTATATGCAATCGGTACCAAAGGGATTTTTGAGAAGGAGGTTAACCTGGCATTACTAAAGGATGAGGCAGATATAGCTGTGCATAGCCTTAAGGATTTACCAAGCGAGATTAGTCCAGGCCTTGTAATAGCTGGGTTTTCACCTAGGGATCCACCATTTGATGTCTTAGTCGTTAGGAATGATTACCCAAGTGACTTAATGGCACTACCCAGCGGTGCTAAGGTAGGTACGTCAAGCGTTAGGCGTAGGGCATTCCTCCTCAGTGTTAGGAAGGATATTTCAATAAATGTAATTAGGGGTAATGTTGATACACGTATTAATAAATTGATTCGAGGTGATTACGATGCCGTGGTAATCGCCGAGGCTGGACTAGTAAGACTAATCAATGACATGAAGTCTCTCCATATAAGGTATGCACGCATACCCCTTGATTTATTACCACCAGCACCAGGGCAGGGAATAATAGCTGTTGTCACGCGTGAAAAGGACACTAATTTAATTGATCTCCTTAGGAAGGCAAGTGATCCTAAGGCAATGGTTGAGGCATTGGCCGAGAGGGCATTTCTAAGGACTGTTGGCGGTGGTTGTCACGTACCAGTTGGTGGTATCGCTATATATGATGGAAATTACATGGAATTCATTGCGGGTATTGCCGATATAAATGGTAATAGAAAGGTCATTGTAAAAATAAGAGACTCATCCATAGACCCTGAAAGACTTGGAATTAATGCTGCGCATGAATTACTGAGGCAATGGAACGAAAGAACCTAAAAACCAGATCTAACGCTTTATTATGAATATTTATATTTAAGGCCATTACTTGCTTAATTATGGCGAGGCTTTATTTCGATGGAAATGCCGAATTAATAAGAGATAGGACAATAGCAATGATAGGGTTTGGAAATCAAGGAAGCGCACAAGCGCTTAATCTCAGGGATGGTGGCTTTAAAGTTGTAATTGGTAATATAGAGGATGAGTACGCAGGTAGGGCTAGGGATCAGGGCTTCACGGTATACTCAATCCCTGAAGTGGTTAAACATGGCGATATCATAGTTATGGCAATACCTGATGAAGTGCAGCCAGAGGTTTGGGTAAGGGATATAGCACCTAACTTATTGCCAGGCAAGATCGTGATCTTCCTCAGTGGTTATAATGTGTATTACGGCTTCATAAAACCACCTAAGGATGTTGACGTGGTGATGGTCGCCCCACGAATGATTGGTGAGGGTGTCAGGGATAACTTCGTGAATGGTAAGGGCTTTCCCGTACTAATCGGTGTTGCGAATGACCATAGCGGTAAAGCATGGGATTACACATTAGCTTACTCAAAGGCTATTGGAGCCATCGGGAGACCAGGCGGTGTTGCTGTTGAGTCTAGTTGTGAGGAGGAGACTGTAACGGACCTATTCAGTGAGCATACGTGGGCTGGAGCATTCCTCTTTCTACTTGCTGAGGGTTATAATGTACTTATTGAGAATGGAGTATCACCCGAAGCAGCAATGCTAGAACTCTGGGCCTCTGGTGAGTTAATTGCCATAACCAAGGCGATTGCCGAGAAGGGATTATTCGCGCAGCTTAAGGGTCATTCTACGACGAGTCAATACGGTCATTTAACCTGGGGTCCTCGATACGTAACTGATGATGTTAAGAGGTTAATGAGGGATGCAATTAGGCAGATTAAGGATGGTACATTCGCCAGGGAATGGGCACTTGAGAAGATGCTTGGTTATCCAGTATTTAATAGGCTTTGGGATGAGGTCATGAAAAGTAGGGTTTGGCAGGATGAGGATAAACTATACAGGGTCTTGGAAAGGCGTAAGTAAGTCCTTTGTTTACAAGTTGTGTTGTTAAAACATTAATTACGCAATTATAGGTAGTTTAAGGACCATGGCTATTAAGGAGGTGGTCACAGGTATGGCTAGGTTATCCTCCATGCCATATGCCTCAGATAATGCGGCCACTACTGTTATTGTTAGGGAACCAATTAATTGGTTTGTGAGTAGAAATAAGACTGTAACTAACGATGCCATGCCGACAAGAGTTCCTTCCATTGTGGCGTTACTGAAGGGTAGCTTAACTCTTCCAAGGAGTACACCACCAAGTGCGCTCATCGTATCGTAAACTATTACCGATATTATTCCGTAAATAACATAGTTATTCGTCAATAGCAGGCTAATCAATACACCAATAGCCCCCATTAAGATTCCTAAGTACCCGCCTCTCCTCTCATAGTCCCTCTCAACACTCTCAAGTAATTCCTTAACTGTTTTCTCAAGCCTCATTAATCCATCATTCAGGGTATCTATCGGTATTGCTGAGCCTATTGGTGACTTAATGACCTGCTGCAATATTGATCTCCTGGCACTTGTTAGGGCATCTAGCAGGATTACGGTAATTATTGGTCTTTTAACCTGGATAACATATATTACGGAAACACCAAGGGCTATTAACGCGAAGTATAGGGTCATTGATATGCCGTAGACTCCTAAATTCACTATGAATGGTATTATTAGGAATACGGATAGCACAACATGGATTAACTTTCTAAGCGCCATTGCCTTTAGTTGTTCTATCCTGCTCAAGGTCAACACCTACAATATAAACTGTCAAGAGACTCTCCTTCTTTAACCTATCTATGAGTCTTCTATCGAGGTCAATAGCCGCCTTGTTCGCTTTAATCATTAGCGTTGCATCATCAATGTAATTACTCCTTCTAATAATTAGCTTGCTGCTATTGCTTAGGGTTAACTTTGATGAGCCTGTACCAATCACATAATCAAAATAATCATCAACAATGAATATCACTATTACAATTGATTCATCCTTCCTTATTATCTCCTTTAATTCAGGACTTATATTGGATAAACCCTTATCAGCTCTAATACCAATTATGCAATCGCCCCTAGGCGTTAAGTGATCATCCCTCGTAACCTCAATCGTTGTCCTATGCCTAGCCCTAACATTGACATGCCCCCAAGCCCTTATCCTATCAATAACTACCCTGACCACGTAAATTTTAAATCAATAAAGCTTAATTATCTTAATTTTAACGGTAATAATAATGGATGTTGAGGAGAAATTATCATTAATAACCAGGTATCCAACGGAGGAGGTACTCACGGTTGATGAGTTAAGGCAGTACTTGGAGACGGGGGCTAGGCTAAAGCATTACATAGGCTTTGAGATAAGTGGTTATATACACATCGGTACAGGTATTGTAAGCCTATCAAAGGTTGTTGATCTACAAAAGGCTGGTGTTGAGGTGTCAATATTGCTTGCAGACATACACTCATGGCTTAATAATAAGCTTGGTGGCGACCTTGAATTAATTAGGAGGGTTGCGAATAGATATTATGTTGAGACATTTAGAAAGGTGATAGAAGTGCTTGGTGGTGATCCTGACAATGTGAGGTTCTACATGGCGAGTGATCTTTATCATAATAATGATGATTATTGGTACTTAATACTCGACCTAGCTAGAATGACTAACATGGCTGACATTAGGCACAGTCTAACAATACTTGGTAGGAAAATGGGTGAATCAGTACCAATGTCATGGCTCGTATACCCACTGCTTCAAGTGGCTGATGTCTTTGTCATTGGCTCGCACATCGCGCATGGCGGTATCGACCAGAGGAAGGCTTACGTACTTGCAAGGGAGGTTGCCCTAAAGGTTAGGTTTTACCCATTAATGCTCAATAATGAGAAGGTAAAGCCAATAGCCTTATTCCACAGCCTAATACCGGCGTTAAACATTACGGGTAAGGAGTCCAGGGAAGAGTTGAGCGAGATGAAGATGAGTAAGTCATTACCGGATACTGCCATATTCCTTCATGATAGTGTAGAGGCAGTTCGCCAGAAAATACTCAAGGCCTATTGCCCGCCTAGGGAGGTTCAAATGAATCCTGTGATTGAGTTGGCGCACTTATTCTCATTTAGAGAACGTAGAGATAAACCATTCATAATAAAGAGACCGCAACAATACGGTGGTGGACAACTAGAGTTTTGGTCCTTTAATGAATTAACTAAGGCATATACTGAGGGTAAGATACATCCGCTGGATTTGAAGAATGCTGTTGCTGATGAAGTTATTGAGCGCCTAGAGCCAATAATTAGGTGGTTCCAGGAGGGTCAGGGGGCTCACTTAATAGAAGAAATGGGCAATATAATGAAGATAACTAGGTAAAGCTATTCCATATTTTCCTTAATTAATTCGCTAATTGTACCAGGTTCTATTAGCGATAGTTCGTTCATAACAGTAAAAATCGCCCTAATGAATGACCAAGGTCTTTTTGAAGCAGCCCTTAATATTGCGTCAATATGATTATCGTAATCATAAACATCAACATTCACATTATTCATTAAGCGCATAGCATCATCTAGGCTATTGTTTATCATCATATGAAGGATACGTGATGCTGAACCTAATGCCTTTATTTTTCCCCTAATGTATTTTCTGAATAATGTATCGTATATTACCAATGCATCATTTATAGATAAGCCCTCCTTGATCACATTATGTATGCTTTCGGCCAGAATCTTTGCACTAAGCATTCCCATTATAATCCCACCACCTGTCATTGGTTTAACGAAACCCGCGGCATCACCTATTACCGCAGTATTGCCCGCAACTACATGATCAGGTGATCCACCAATTATTACTTTGCCTCCGAACGGCTTTAAATATTCAGCCTTTATTATTTTTAGCAATTCAGTAAATTTTGTCCACGTGTTGATATCATCAGCTAACCCAACCCTGAATTCATGAAAATCCCTCGGTACTATCCAGGCAAAATAATGCTCACTTAGTTTTCTATCAAATATAACCACTATCTCATCATCACCCCTAGGCATTAACTCGCTCGAAATAAATGATTTAGTATCCGTCTGTACGCCGTAAACATAGGTAGGCTTCCAAGGAATAATCTCCTTTGTTAATGCCATATTAGCGCCCTCGGCAATCACAGCTAAATTAAACGTCTCCTCTCTCGACCTGGTTCTAATAAAGTCATTACTCAACTCGGTAACTCTCTCGCCCAATATTAACGTTGCACTACCTAATCCATCGGCAAGGTAATGCTCAAGACCTGGTCTATCAAGCATTGCTATTGCTCTTCTTTTGAAATCAAAGGTTATGCTATTGCCACTTAGGTCTATTAACCTTATATAACGGTACGTATTCACGATCGGCGATGCAACGTTAAGTGCCTTCAATGAATCAAGATTAACAAGTCCAGTGCAGTGAGGTGGCACACCAAGCACTTTATCTTCCTCAACTATCCTTACATTCATTACCTTACTTAATTCACGGGCTAAGTAAAGCCCACTTGGTCCTGCTCCAATCACTATAATATCGCTTTTGCTCATTCTAAGTGTTCTATGGAGGAATTAACAATTTAATATATGTTTTAGTCTCTTCATATTAAATGGTGCTAAGCTTTACTAAGGTTATTGCTGATCCAGCACTTGGTTGGATTAGACTTACGAATGAGGAAGCGAGGTTTATTGATTCCTGTAAGTACGTGCAAAGGTTACGACATATACGTCAACTCGGCTTAACATACATGGTTTATCCCTCAGCTCGTCATAGTAGGTTTGAGCATTCCTTGGGTATGCTTCAAATAGTGACCTTAATGCTTGAGAGAATACTTAGATTAAATGACATTAAAGATCTATTGCTGAGTCTTGGGAGATCCATAGGTCTTGATACAGAAGATGAATTAATAATGCACATGAGAGTAGCGGCATTATTGCATGACCTAGGTCATTTGCCGTTTTCTCATGTATTTGAGGGAGTTTTCGGTCAGAGTATTGATCCATTAATAAGAAATTGCAGTAAGGACGTTAATGAGGAAATAATAGGTAGGGTCTTTAAGGGGTCTTTTAAGGAGCATGAGTTAATAACGTACTTCATACTTACAAATAATGATGAATTCAAAGGCGTGCTTAAAGAGACGTTGCCAGGTATTGATCTACGCATAATAAAGGCGCTGTTACATAGTGATATAATAGGTAAGATTATAGAATTGTCACCACAGCACGCAGACATTATTGACTATGAAGATAGGAAGTTCCTTGATTCACTTGGTGAGGAATTGAATTTCTTCAACCTTTTGAGGAACTTAATATCAGGAGATCTTGATGCTGATAGGGTGGAGTACGTACTTAGGGATTCCTACCTAACAGGGGCGAGTATTGGCTCTACGATCAGTATTGGTGATATTGAGAGGATTCTTGATAATATGAAGATTGTTAAAAACGATAAGAACTATGTGTTGGCATTTGATGAGAAGGCTAGGGCTAATTTAGAGGGTTTCGTAATTGCGCGTTTCAATATCTACAAGCTGGTTTATCTTCATCATAAAGTTGTTTTATTCAATACATTAGCAAAGAATCTATTAAGTGAGTTGTTAAGGCATTATGATGAGCTTAATGAGGACATTAAGGATTATCTGTGTCGTTTATACCGTTTCTCAATTGGGTATCTGAAGGGTTATGATATTATGTACATAATAGATGATTATTTACTATCTGTATTATTGAGAAATAGGCAGTATTTATTGGATAGGATCCATGGTATTTCTAAGTACTTAGATCCACTTATAACAAGGAGCACTGCGTATAAGGCATTATGGAAGAGGGATTTCGAGTTCCTAGATCTTATTAACAAACAAGGTATTGACCTAGCACTAATAAATGATTCATTCCCATACCTACTAAGTAAGGGTGAGATTAGGAGTGAAGTGTTGCGAACATTTTATGGAAGGTTAAGAGGAGAGCTTCGTGGCTCGTCAATTACCTGCTTAAGTAAATTAGCCGATGATGATCTAGAGTCATCAATAATAATAGGATTTAGGGTATTTGAGCCTGAGACAAGGCTCAATATAATTCATGGAAATACCCTAGCTAATATTAATGATTTATCTCCATTGGTAGTATCAGTGACAGATGCATGGAAGAGGTCACCGCATGTGTTTGTTTTTGTAGATATTGCAAAGTTAAGTAGTGCTTGTTGGGGTATTGACGTAAATAGTATGATGGATTACCTTAAGAGCTTGGTCATAAAGGCTATGTATAACGTGTTAAGAGACTTCGGTAGTGCTATTAGTAAGTATCTCAAGGATCTTTAAATAATGAATTCCTTCGTCACTTAATGCTACTTTACCTTCATTGATCTTTATGATATCAAACAAATAAATTACATCATTAGGATCAATGGAGTATCCCACACTATTTAAGTACTGAGTTATTTTAGAAATAAAGTTCGGGAATTCCTCAATGTTTATACCTCCTAATTTATGGAGCTCTTTCATAAGTATCAGCTTAAGAACTAATATTGGCATACCTTGCGAGTTCATCATCAAAATAACGATTAGCTTACTTATTAAGCTAATGATTAAAACATTACTTCTGTGTATGTTAAAACTTTTGATTTTCAATATATCAAAATAGATTTATGGGATATTTACTTATTGGTCTTGCGCCCGTTTCCGTAATTAATATTGTATCTTCAATCCTAATACCGCCGACGCCCTTAATGTAAACGCCCGGTTCCACTGTTATAACCTCGTTAGATCTTAGTTCCTCATCACTTAAGGGACTTATTGCAGGCTTCTCATGGACTTCAATACCAACACCATGCCCTGTACTATGTATGTAGTATGTGTCAAAACCGTACTCAGAAAGTACGTTTCTTGCAACTAGGTCAATATCCATAGCTTTTATGCCTGGTTTAACGGAGTTAGATGCCTTCCTAAAGGCTTCAAGTACTGCTAATGCAGCGTCCTTCAGTCTACCGCTTACTGATCCAATAGCAACAGTCCTTGTCATATCAGTACAATAGAGATTATATCTAGCACCAATATCTATCGTCACCAAATCGCCTCTTTTTATTACCCTATCTGTAAATACATGATGAGGGTATGCGCCATTCGATCCAGAGGCAACAATGGGCTTAAACGCAACATCCTCAGCCCCCCTACTAATCATTCCTTGATACAGCATTGCAGCTACATCCCTCTCCCTCTTACCCTCAAGTCCGCTTTTTAGGGCATCGTCAAGGGCTTCTTCAGTTATTCTCGTAGCCTCCTCAATCATTTTGACTTCATAATCATCCTTAACCTCTCTAATCCTTAGTATGGAGTCATTAATGTTTATTACCCTCACACCCACGGAATTAAGCTCCTTAGCTATGGAGGAGTCTGTATTATCAATGCCAATAATATTACTAGGCTTAAGACCGACCTCCCTAAGTAAGTAATCACCCAGGTTTTTAGATACAAATAATCTTTCTTCAGGTGTTCGTTGTGGTACCTCAACCGTGGAGTATCCAATGAGTGTTGTATCACCGTTAACCAAGTCCCGTATCCTATGGAAATCCAGCCTTGGAACTATTAATGTGGTATCCATTGATCTATTAATAATAAACATTAAACCACTATCAATACCTGTAAAATACTCAAGGTTTGGTTCATTGACTATAACAATTACGTCCAGGCTTAATTCGTCAAAAAGATTTGATACTTTCTTAATGCGATTCTTAATTATACTCACGCTGTGATTAAAAAGTTATACATTTTTAAATTACTTCTCTCTATTCAATATTAATGATTAGCTGGAGTATAGAGTCTGAGGATGCATTAATGGCTACGTATGTACGTAGATACTCAGTGCTTGGTAAGACAATAGAAATCAGGGTAGTATTTGATAAGGCAATTAATAAGTATAAACTGAGATTTATCTCGGTAAAGCCAGCAAACGAAATTGAAGTATCCCTACTCACAATATTAACACCTCATTTTAAGTTCTCAATAGATTACGTTCAGGATAATAAGGTTGCAATGCTATATCCAAGTCCAGAGGTTGAGTTATATGATGATCTACAAACAGTGAGTACTTACGTTGATTCACTAATCACATTAATAATTGAATTATTAAGTTATTCAAGCAATCCCCTGTTAAGGTCTGAGATAAATTATGAACTAGTGTCAAAGGGTTGGATACTTGATCTAAGCGATACCTTAATTAGTATGTTTAAGGTCTATGATACGAAGGTCGGTATAATCAGGGTATCGGTCGAACTCGAGCATCGGCAACTTGAACTAGGTAGGATAAGGGTTGATGTATTGGCCAGGGCAATAACCGCGTTGAAGTGCGTAGTTGATACCCTAGTTAATAAGGGATTCAATGCGCAAATAGTTTATGAGGATTTAGGTATAGCACATTTAGTTGGTGAGTTTCCCAGCCTTGGAATACTGACATTGGTAGCTTCGAAGATTGATGATATGATTAATGAAACCGAAAAAACATGTTCATAACTCTCCCTTAATCGATGTTATTATTTTCTATTTTATTTATATGGCTTATTAGGAACCAGAGTAATTTATAAATAAGTATGATATTTCTTATGCTTTGTATGACATTAATGAGCATATACAATTATTACCTTATTATTTCCATAGCTCTCATTCAATTTGCAGTACTATCATCACTCATCTATCAAGTATTCAAGGAATCAAAAAAGCCAATAGATAAGGAATCGGACAATTCTAGGATTAATAAATCATCCTCTACGATAAGTCAGTTAGAATTTGATACAGTAAATAGGAATAAGCAGGGCACTGTGGGTATCACCGAGTTAATTAATAATATAAATGAAGATGAAGTAAAGGTTTTATCCTTTCTATTAAATAAGGGCGGTGATGCCTATCAAGCCGAAATAGCCAGGGAATTGGAATTACCCAAGAGCACTGTTTCTAGAATAATCAGAAGACTACATGATAAGGGGTTAATAACGGTTAGAAGAGTTGGTAGGTTCAGTTATGTACAGGTAACGGATATTGATTATGTAAGCGACATAATCAGTAAACTAGGTTCTAATAAGTCGCATTGATAATTCGCTAGCAATTTTCCTAACGATCTCACTACTTATGAGACCATACGGTCCCTCACCCATTGTTTTGGCAACGGCAACTGCATTTGAGAAAATGAATGACCACTCAAGATCCTCACCTCTACTGAGCATGTAAGTCAATGTGCACGTTAATACATCACCCGCCCCGGTAGGATCCTTAACATTAACAATGCCGTTTGTTAAGATACGGAATTTATGATTATTACGCAATAGTACTGATCCATGAGCGCCCATTGTCAGTACTATAACCTTGCTTGGATACTTATTAACTATGTTGTCAAATACGTTCATTGGCGCATCATCAATACTGACCTTAACTAGGTCAGCACTTTCAATTATTCTTACTATATCATCAACATTAATCATCGAATTCACATAATTATTTTTGTCAAATACCCTGGAGAATCCCTGCAAGTCAACACCAACAAAGCCAACCTGGCTTCTTATGTACTGAAGAAGATCTAGACTTATCTCTCTAGCTATTGGATTTACCACAACTACATCAGGTAAGTCATGAAGGTCATCTATAGAAAAGTCCCTACATTTCGACAATAACCTTAATCTCCTTGTATCATCATAATAAGTTATTTCATACGATGTACTATTACAACTATCCAAGACACAAATCCTCTCTATGGGTATATTCCTTATTTTATAATCAATTATGTATTCATTGAAATCCCTACCAACTAATGTAATTGGTATTAAATCAATGCCTATCTGCTTTAGGTAGAATGAGCAGTATGTTGGTGCGCCACCTGGTGATTTTTTGCTTATTGATCCTCTTCTTATTATGTCAATGGCAGCATGGCCGAGGACTCCGAACATTACGTGCTCCTATTAACTGGAGTTAATAAATTATTAGGAATGAAGACATCGAGTATCATCTTAACAGAATGACCAATCCTACCCAATCTAACATCATTTATTACCCTAGAGGACTTTATTAACGTCATTATAACGTTTGTGAATTTATTAATTCCTTCTATTGTGGACACTAATGATACCCTAACCTCATTACCGCTGCTCTCCTTTACTATTATTAATCCATCATTACTATAGATCCTAACCTTACCTCTAATGTATTCTTTATAACCAGGGAACTTAATGCTGCTATTCGTTATTAGTCTTAGGTAAGCCGTGTATATCATAAAGCTGGACTTTATGTAGTTCATCAGTATAGCATCGGTAACACTTAATAGTTCGTTCATGGCATTACCTAAGAAACTAATGCCTCTCAGGAATTCCTCATTAATGCGATATCTAACGTATGACGCCTTACCATCCTTAATACTTAACTCATAAAGCGCTAACTCATCTCTTAATAGGGTGTAGACCTCAATGCCTGATAAATCACTCCAAGTAATGGGTTCTATAGGCTTACTATTTACGTAGGAGCCTTGATAAGGTATAATCATTATATAATTACCAGCTTCATTACATGATGTGATGAAATCAAGGTACTTATCCCTATGTGCAATACATAAAGTATCATTACTTAATCTCAGTGGTAATATGGGGTGCTTCCTCGTGATTAAAAACTTAGGCAACACGATTATTTACCGCCAACGGTATTTAATAGCCTAAAACTCAATTTTAACGATATTACTTAACTCTCTTAAGGAAGACTAATGGTCCGTACTTCTCAAGAATACCTGCTATTAAGCCTAATACGCCCTCGCTTTTGCTTGAGAAACCCACCACTCTTACGTCCTTATCACTTAGTCTAACGTAATGATCAAGGTCGAACCTGATAATGACCTCCTTAGGTCCAAAAACCACCTTAAACTTCACCTTATTCTCTGCAAGTCTTCTCACAGCATCCGCTGTTACTGATACTTGCTTAGGCGTTGGTTTACCTCTCGGACTTCTTTTCCGTAACTCACTGAATTCCTTCTTCGCTTCCTCATCCTTTATCTTAACAATCCCCTTAACATCATCAATAACTATAGAGTTGCCTTGATAATCAATGACCTCAAAGTTTTCAGCACTATTAACAATACTTACTAATTCATCCAGTGATACCTGCCTTGCCATATTTTACCTTGATAAGGTATAGGGAATTTAAATGCATTACGTATTAATGTAAGATAAAAACCTCCTATACTTACCATCATGCGTAATCAAATGCCTTATTGCATCACCTAAGTTGAAAAATAAGGCTCCGCATTCTTTGCCATCCCTTCCCCTGTACTTACACCTTATATGTGGTGCATTACCTTCATACACAATTTCCAGCAAGGGTCTTAACTCGGCCGGTATTTCAGGTAATTTCGCGTTATTACTCATTAATTTACCTGGATTACTAAGGAATATTTTAGTGCTTCGCTTATCGCTTGATCTTATTAATTGTTAAACATTTATTAATTAGTTATTTATTGATAAAACGACCTGAATGATACCGCAAAAGGATATCAAGAGTATGTTATCATCAGTACCATATTACAGTCTAAATCCTTACGTAAATAAATGCCCAAGTTGTGGATTTATAATGATTGTTGATGGTGAATGGGCCAGGGAGGATAATAGGCATAGGGTTAAATTAATTGAAAGGTCGCTCACATGCCCCAATTGCAAGGTCAAGATAAGGCAATATATATACCTCCAATAATTAGGGTGTTTAAGCCATGTATTCAGATGAAATACAGAGGTTAATTGAGAGGTCGTCGGTCTTCATGTTCGTCTCGGCAATCGCATCATTACTTTCAGTCATAATGGTCGTCATAGCGGCTGATTTTTTATCTAATGAGTTACCACCATCAATAGCAGTGAAGTATTTCCAAGTGCTTACGTTTCCTGGCTTAAATGCAGCGTCAGGTCTTATAGCATTATCCTCAGTAATGGCTGTAATTGGTGGTTTCATGGTATATATGGCTAGGTCTAGCTTGAATAGGAGAGAGTTTCTAGGATTGCCATCCATAATCACGACAAGTCTAGCTCTGCTCTTAATAGCATTAGTATCGGCGATTGGCATATACATTATTTATCAATACTATGTCGGGTTTACTGGCATGATTGGTCCTTTATTCCCTGGCACATTATCATTAATAATATCAATAATACTCCTAGCGATCTCAATCGTACTTACATTTTTATCTCTTATGATGATTAATGAATTAAGGAGAAGGTATTCACCACGTAGAGTAAGGAAGCGTCAACCTCCACCGCCTCCTTCACATCAAGTTTAGCTATGTAAAATGTAGTTTAGTAAAATTCTTCGTACATATTTTATGTTAAAAGATTTATAAATTAATTTAAATTGGGCACGGTGTATGCCTAATTCGGTCGTTATAATAGGCGATTCGCCAATACCAGATAGACCAAGCAGGGACTTAGTTATTTATGCAAGGGATTCAGGTCTAAATGCCACTTATGTACCTATTTCAAGAATATCAGTTAAGGTTGATAAGGACGGTCCTCTTACGGTCATTAGGGATAGACCATTTAAAGTTGATGGTGTTTTCCTAAGAAGCCTTGGCGTACTTATTGATGTGGAAACCTTCCTTAGAAGGATTATAACGATGAAGCTAATTGAGGAGAGTGGCACTGTGGTTATTAATCCACTTGATGGATTAATAAGAACCAGAAATAAACTTGAAACAACAGTCATACTAAAGAGTAAGGGTTTACCCGTACCTGATACAATAGGTACTGAGGACATATTATATGCATACGAAATGGCTAAAAGTATGAAGGACGTTGTAATAAAGCCGTTACAAGGATCAAGAGGCTATGGGGCTGTAAAGATTAGTGATGCGGATATAGCATTTCAGATTATGAAGACCCTGCTTACGTTTAAGAAACCGATATATCTACAAAAATATGTAGAAAAGCCTAACCGTGATATTAGGGTTATGGTAATTGATGGGGAGGTCTTTGGTTGCATGATTAGGGTTGCCCCAATTGGTCAATGGAAAACAAATGTTGCCCAGGGAGCTATTGGCAAGCCATGCATTAATACTGATAAAACGATTATGGAACTAGCAATAAAGTCTGTGGAGGTTCTTGACCTGATTTATGGCGGTGTCGATATCGGCGAGGGTAAGGATGGTTATGTAATCTTTGAGGTTAATGGTTCACCTGATTGGGCAGAACTAACAGCAGTTACTGGTAAAAATCCGGCAAAGGCCCTTGTGCTCTCTATGTTAAGGAGATTAAAGGCTTAATGCGTTATTCTGCATAAGGTTTATTTCTTCACTAATTAAACAATTTTCGTAGAGCCTTATGACCAGGTGGTTAATTAAATGTGATAGATGTGGCACGGAATCAATATTTAATGCTGGTTATGATCTAACGAATCTAGGGGGCAAACTATACATGTACTGCGAGAAGTGTAGAAGAAATACTGAGCATACGGTTCTTGGTTATTACGATGATGACACAAATGAATTCATACCTTTCGAGAAAGCATTATCATTTAAGTATAAATCACTGTGAATAAAGACCTTAATAGCACTCTTTCTCAAGGTCCATCCTTAATGAAAGCAATTCAGACCTGGTCTTCCTTAACTGGTTAAGTAATTCATCGAGACCTGTTAACTCATTCTTCTCATCATCACCTAAATCACCAACGACCTGTTTAATCATTAACTCGCTCTTCCTCTTCTCTGCATCACTTATTTTCCTATCTATTTCAGATAATGTATCATTTATTGCACTAATCTTATCATTACACTGCCTAATCCACTTAACCCTCTCCTTCTCAAGCCTATCTCTAATATCCCTATACAAGTCCTCCTTAATACCACCCTGAAGAAGTAGGTCGCTGAGTTTATTCAATTTATCCATGATATCCCTAAGCCTCTCCTTAATACTATTCACTTCATTCCTAAAAGTATTAACTAAACCCGTATATTCATCATTCAGCTTCTGAAAGACCACCTTATCCGTAGTAAACACAGCATTAACGTCATTAATATCAAATTCCCTAGTGCTTCCATCATTCATTTTAACGGTGATAGAGATGGGCTTTAAATCACCCTTATTCAATTTTATACTCACAACAGTGCCAATTACCTTACCATCACCAGTAACTACAGGCCTACCAACATACTTCCTAAATTTTTTCTCTACAGTCTTTGTCGAACTAAAGAATTTAAATACCATCGCTAGGATGAGTAGGTCTCAATATAAATAGGTATTATTCGGTAAAGCCCACGTATTCGAATAAGTATTACAGTGATTTTGAAACAGTAAAGATACTAAGTAAGTAGTGATAAACACATACCTTGCAAACATAAACGCATCATTTACTTTTAATATATACTCTTGTTTTTGTTTTTCGTTTCTTTTTCGTTTTATTCTTATGATTCTTTCTAAAGCGATATATTTATAAACCCGCGTTACAGACTAGACAACGTATGGTATCTCTAGAGGATCTGGCGAGGAAGGAGTATGAGGTTGAGGGTAGGAGGTTGAAGCCTAGTAAGGTTTGGAAGGTGCAGCCTAAGGGTAGGAAGGGCTTCGTAATGGCACTGTTCAAGACGCCCGATGGCAAGACAGTAAGAAAAGTCATAGCCAAGGTAGACGAACAAGGAAACATAATAACCTAGCGGAATAACTTCTCATAAATTAAAATAAAACTTCTTTTTATTTTTCAATTTCTTTCATTTCCTATAATAATTAAGAACACGCTTTATCGCTCTTGCAGTATCAACAGCATCCTCTGCTGTATACAACGGTCCAATAAGGATCGTCACCACACGCTCAGCCGCCCACTCAGCATTAGGTAATGGATTATAGGTTACCTTCCTACCGTAGAATGGGCAAGTCCAAGGGCAGCCCTTTCCATGACCCATCATATTAATTATTACTGGTTCCTTATGAAGAGGTATTGGATATGCTACGGTGGTTGCTTCAATACCCTCAGCCCTTAATGCCTCAACAATCCTATCCCTATTAGCCCTGAGTCTTTCAAGGCTTAACAGCACCTGGAATAAGTGCCATGCATGTCTAATGTATGGTCTTGGGTGTGGAAATTGAATAATGTCATTCTCAATGTCCTGCAGTTCCTCCATAAGAACCTTCGCAAAGTTCTCCTTACGCTTAATAATCTCCTCAATCCTCCTTAATTGCGAATAACCAAGTGCGGCTTGGAACTCAGTCATCCTATAGTTATAACCCAGCAACTCATAGTAATACTTTCCCGTTTCACCATGACTTCTTATTAACCGGGCTTTACTGGCAATTTCATCATCACTTGTAACCACCGCACCACCTTCACCTGTCGTTATGGTCTTCGTAGGATAAAAACTCAATGTACCAACATGGCCTATTGAGCCAACCATTTTACCCCTATAGATCGCGCCTAGGGCTTGAGCCGTGTCTTCAATAACGTATAATCCCCTTTCTCGTGCTATCTTCATAATTTCATCCATTTCAGCAGGATATCCAGCGAGATGAACAACAACAATTGCCTTAGTCCTGTCAGTAATGGCCCTCTCTATGGATGCTGGGTCTATGTTTAGTGTTTCTCTATCAATATCAGCAAATGTTGGTATTGCATTTGAATGTAGGATTGTTGTTGCTGATGCAGCAAATGTAAATGGTGTTGTGATTACCTCGTCACCCGGACCAATACCTATTGCTTTAAGAGCAACGTGAAGTGCCGCTGTACCATTAGAAACCGTTGCAGCATACTTAGTACCAAGGTACTTAGTCAATTCCTGCTCAAGCAATGTGTTCCATTTACCACCTATAGCGGATAATTGACCTGACCTAAGTACATCAATAACAAGATTAATATCCTCATCCGTTATCCAGGGTTTAAAACGAAGAGGTGTGAGCCTGGTTGGTTTTCCACCTTCAATTGCAGGTAAATCACTCATTTAATGAAAAGCAAGACCTAAGCTAATATAAACATTTACTGCCCATGGATCCTAACCTTAATCTTATATAATCTTGATAATGCTTCCTCAAGTGCCTTTGTTTCCTCAGGAAAGCTATCAAGCCCAATACTTTCATCAGAATTCATCGCATCACTAACCCACCTGCACTCCTTCGATATTAATACCTCACCTGTACTTGGATTATACAGTAATGGATACATCTTACAGACAAGAGGTTTCATCAGGTGTATCGTACATGCCTTATTCTCCCTATCATAGAACGGGCAATAACCCCTTATTAACCACCTATATACCTTTACACCATTAATTAATAACTCACGATACTTAATATCGAAGCCCCTAGCCCCAGCCAAGGCCTTTATTCTAACTAATTCATCCTCAAATAATATGGGTCCTCTCTCCTCATTATCAAAATAACAACAATCATCACACCTAAGACATTGGAAAACCCGCATCTCACTCACTTGGATTAAGAATATTATTAATAAAAAGCTCTCTCAAATTCTCAATATCCTCAGGCTTCGGTTTCTTAATAATACCATAATCCGTTACTAAATAATCAATTAAATCAAGAGGTACCTTATCAAATAATGGAGTACGTGTACTCAAACCAGCAATATTAACGTCTATCGAGTACACATCACCAACGCCACCAGCAGCGGCTTTATATGACTCAGAAATAACTACCGTATTCACATCAAACCTATGCGCAATGATAAATAGGGTTTCCGTACCAATCTTATTAAGGAAGTAACCGTCACTGTATAGTCCATCTGCTCCTGAAATAACGTAATTAGCATTCCTCATAAAAAATGCAATTGCTGAGTCAGGTATTGGTATTACATTACCTACGTGGCTTGAGTAATCCTTAACGGCCTGGGAAACCTCATCACCAGGTTTAGACTCCATTACATACAGGATCTCGAAGCACTTACCCCACCTAGAGAGGGCTGTCCTAACTGCAGAGCTATAACTAATGGTTATGGCCCTTGACCCACACATGACGGGGAACTTGTCCAGCTGCTTTTTCAAGCGTTCAAGGGTGGAGTCATACCAAGTCCTTAATTTACTAATGACATTACCTAGGTCTAAACCAGTGTTCAGTGCATGCTCAATAATATCAGCAAGATTTAGTATAGAAGCCATGCCAGGTCTAACGATCCTCAACTCATTAAGCAATACCCTAATGTCATTAGTACTAAGCCCATTCTCTAATGCGGTCCTAACGATATCAATACCCTCAAGGAAGTACCAAGACGCCCCATGGATCTTATCCTCCCTTAACTCTCTCAATAGCTCATTGATGCTCATACCCCCAGCTCTAATTAGCATAGACCTGGAATTAAAAACTGTGTCCCTATGCCATTAAATGCATTATTGATTAAGAATATAAAATAATTACTAAACAAACACTTATTAATCCAATACTTACTAGATATCGATGCTATATATAGAAACTCCCGAATGCATACTTTGTGCCCTGGAATCTAGGATACAGGAGGCAAAGAAATACGGAGTTAATGATTTAAATACGTACACGCACATAACGGTACACACATCAAGCCTGATACCAAGGGGTAGAACTCCACTCTTTATAGAGTCCTTCGAGTTAATAACGAGAATTCTGAATAATGATGATCCACATGCTGATGAAAAGAAGGAGCTTGAGGATACGGCATCGCTAATACTCCCTAGGATAATTAATGATGTTGGTAATGATATAGTAAGGTACCTTGAGGTTGCTGCCGCTGCAAATTCTGTTGATGTACCGATGAGGGATTACCAATTTGATATTGATGATTTTGTAAATAAAATTCTCGAGGAAGCCGTATGGATAAATACCTCTAAGGATGTGTTAAGGGAGTTATTAAGTGGCTTAAGGGATGTTGGTTATGTTGTTGATAATTCTGGGGAGTTTCAGGTAGATGCACTATTGATTAGAAGGTTATTGGATATGGGTGTTAGGGTTACGGTTTATGCCAGGGGACTGCCCTACGAGGTTGATGTAACCGCGGATTACGTGAGTAAGGTATTAGGGGATAGGGTGAGGGTTGTATCCACGGGTAATAGATACCCAGTATTTTACAATAGGGGTTTATGGCATGACTTAGGTGCTCATGATTTAATTATTTCTAAGGGTGTTGGTAATTTCGAGGCTTACCTAGAGAGTGAACTGAAACTGAGGGTCTTATTCCTGCTTAGGGCTAAGTGCGGACCGATGATTAGATTGCTTAAGGTTCCTAAGAATAGCCCTGTCGTTTATCTACGGGATGATAAATAGGTCCTTCATGACTAATATGTAACTATAGATCTATTATCATATACTATATATTTATAGATTATTCTTTTATAATGATAATATTGAAAAAGATCTTCATATTAATTATCATAATATTTTCATAATTACTATATATTTTAAATCGATTTATAGTAAAATTACGGTTGAATTAAGCATTAGGAAAGGCTTATATAAAGGGTCTCCTTCAGGCTTTCGTGAAGTTCGCACTTAAGTGTTCTCCAGGACAGAAGATTGAGAGGCGTAGTGAGAGGATTGCCATAATTGGCGCTGGTCCAGCGGGTCTTGGCGCTGCTGGTTACTTAATATGTAAGGGTTTTCAGGTTGATGTTTATGATAAGTTGCCAGAGCCTGGTGGATTAATGATATTTGGAATACCCGAGTACAGGGTTCCCAAGAAGAATGTGAGGGCTGGTGTTAAGGAGTTGATTGAGTTAGGCGTTAACTTCATATTGAGGACTAAGATTGTTGCTGATGAGGAGGAGCATGCTGATGGAGATGAGTTCGCAGAGAATAAGGTTCACTTTGAGCAGCTTATTAATAATTATAATGCCGTATTGATAGCTACTGGGACATGGAGATCAAGAAACCTTGGAGTACCTGGTGAGAACCTAAAGGGTGTTTACCTAGCCCTTGATTACCTTTACAGAATATACACGAGTGAATTGGGTTACTTACCTAAGTCCGTGATTTACCCAACTGGTGATAAAGTAGCTGTTATTGGTGCTGGCTTAACGGCTGTTGACGCTGCAATAGAGGCTCAGAGACAGGGTGCTAAGGAGGTTTATGTGCTCTATAGAAGGACAATAAATGAAGCACCAGCCGGCAAGGCGGAGATCCAGGGGTTGATAAAGAGGGGGATAAATTTCGTGGAACTCGTTGGCATAATGGAGGTACTGGGTAAGGAACACGTTGAAGCTGTTAAGCTAATCAAAATGAGGCTTGGTAAACCCGATAGGAGTGGTAGACCAGCACCAGAACCAGTACCAGGTAGTGAGTACACCATGGACGTGGACACAGTAATAGCCGCCGTTGGTGAAGTACCAACACCACCATTTAAGGATGGTTGCTGCGGCATCAAGGTAACACCACATAATACAATAGATATTGACCAGAAGCATAGAACAACGAGGAAGGGTGTATTCGCAGCCGGTGACGTAGCCACAGGACCAAGCCTAATAGGTAAGGCACTGAAGAACGGCATTGATGCAGCAATGGCAATTGAGGAATACTTGCTAAAAGGCGGGTGGAGAGAAAAATAAAACTAGTTAATAGTGATATTTAAATTATTGATTAAGTACGCAATAATCGTGAAGCTCCTTTCCTTTCTGTGGAATGGCACTGTCAGGGTTGGCGTATACACAGACAAGGGTATTTTGGATCTCCCAAGTGCCTACGTGAGTATTTATGAAGCAGCCGAAGCGCCGAGCTTTCTCTATGACATGAAGGCATTAATAAGTGGGGGTGAACCTGCCCTAAACATTATCAAGGACTTATTGGATAAGTCGTTAAGGAGTGGAGATACGGACCTATTCAGAGATCCTAATACAATTACCTGGTTACCGCCGGTGATTAACCCTGAGAAGATTCTGTGCGTTGCTGTTAATTACAGGGCTCATGGTGAAGAAAGCAGCGCTAAACCCCTCGATAGACCGTACTTCTTTCCAAAATTCCCCAACGCACTCGTTGGTCATAATCAACCAATACTCAAGCCGAGAGTCTCGAAACAAGTTGATTGGGAGGCCGAGCTAGCCCTGATCATTAGCAGGAGAGGTAAGTACATAGACATTAATAAGGCATTTGACTATGTCTTCGGCTACCTAATCCTTAATGATGTGTCAATGCGTGACTGGCAATTCCCAAGTAAGGAACCCTACGGGATGGACTGGATATACGGTAAGAGCATGGACTCATCAACACCGGTGGGTCCATATATCGTGACTAAGGACGAGATACCAGACCCACACAACCTCAGGCTTACGCTTAGAGTTAACGGCAATGTGGAGCAGGACGATAATACGAGGAACCTAATATTCAAGATACCCGAGTTGATCCATTGGGCATCCCAGGGAGTAACGCTAAAGCCTGGCGATTACATAAGCACGGGAACACCATCAGGCGTGGGCTTCCCGAAGGGGAAATTCCTAAAGAATGGTGATATTGTTGAGGCGGAAATCGAGAAAGTAGGCACCCTAAGAAACACAGTCATTGAGGAGTGAATTGCCTAGAAGGATTTATTAAATAACGACGTTAAATGATTAATAATGAGTAATGAACGTAGTTTATTGCGTAATGTATTGATTATAATAGGTATTATAATATTGGGGGTAAGCGCGTACCTGCTTTATGGCGCAATTATCATGGTTAATTATATGGCCTATTACCACTGCATGGGTATGATGTGTGGAATGATGATGTACTACCCGTTATTCCTACCTGTGGCATTATTAACGGTGGGTGTGATGATGATAATAACGCCAATCATACTAATAAAACCCGATGGGTTTTCCCAGGGATTAAGTTATGAGATAGGGCAGAGAGATGCTGTGGAAAGTGGTTCCATGACCGGCAATTCTGATGATTACTATGGTAGAGTTCTAAAATTACTGCCTAAGGCTGAGCGTGAGGTCCTTGAGTACGTGATTAGGTCAGGCGGTGAGATCTTTCAATACCAAATAATGAGAGATTTAGGGCTATCAAAGGTTCAGGCATGGAGGATCGTTCATAGGCTTGAGGAGAAGGGCCTGCTCGAGGTTGTTAAGGTTAAGGGTAGAAATATAGTAAGATTGAAAGATTTTAATAAAACCAACTAGGTAAAGTCTTATTGATTAGCTACTGCACGAACCATGCTCATGCCCTGGTGCTGATGATAATCACCCGAGATCCTCATTAAGCTTCTAACAACCCAAACTATCACAAGTACTATGAGTATCAGGAACAAGAGAGCTATTATGGCGCCAATTATCCAGCCAAACCATCCAAAGCTGAACCACGGACCAAAACCCCAACCCCACATGCATGGACAGGGCATTACCACCACCCCATCATACCACCCATCCAACTAGGTCCGTAATACGAACCTGGATATTGAGTAACTGGGTATGTAGGTGCCGGTGCAGTAGTGCTCACGCTATTACCCATTATAATTATTTCACCATACATGCCCTCCTCAGCATGGCCTGGATATGTGCATAGGTACCAGTACGTGCCTGGTTCAGTGATGGTGAATGCATATTCATAACCATAGGCATAACCAGCATTGTAATTGGCCGGCGGCAACCACTCCATATAAAGCATCATCTGCGGACCCATACCACCACTCATGCCTATATAGTGCATCACGTAGTATGGGTATGGCGGTGGTACCCTGGTTACTACGAAATTGTGGTACATATCATCATCAAGATTTATAAAAGTGACATGAACAACAGCACCAGCAGGTATAACTAGTGTTGGGTTTATTAGTCCGTAAATAACGAAGACATCACCATGCACGTAGGGTGGAGATGTTGCATTAAACATTTTCTCCGCATCATCACCCATCATAGCCACAACCAATAGATTAACATCCTTACTGGTAAATACTATGGTATTGTTACCAGGGTAAACGTGAGCATAACTCGGTACTTCCATAATCTCCTTAATGACCTTACTTATTGAGTATGTACTATAGGCATAACCAACATAGTAATTACCCACACCAGGGCCGATAGGTGAGGTGCTGGGATAATTACCATAATAGTAATTATAGTAGTAATAATAATAAGGCATCACCGCATAGACCAAACCCAAACTAACCACTAAGCCAATCACAACACCAACCACAACCCAAATCCAGGTCTTACCCATACCAATCACGAAGCACCAACCAGTTTCCTGCATAAAAACTCTCCGTGCAACCAACCGTGAAACCACCACGTGATACCATTGCAATCAATCATGTAATCCACCAATTAATGATGAATACCCTAATGAGCCATTGTTACTAAAATGCCTTGGTGCCGGGGCCGGGATTTGAACCCGGGCCCCCTTGCGGGGACAGGATCTCAAGTTTCGCACCGCGGAATCCACGGACCTGCGCCTTGGACCTGGCTCGGCCACCCCGGCGGGTCAGTAAGCCATTAACTGCGATTTAAAGCTTTTCTTCATGGATCACGGCTTCACTATAGCTTTTTCAGACTCCAGTTCCTTCTTGAATATTGATAATGCGTAGTTTATGTCGTTAAGTGGTATTCCTAACAACTCAACCGCTTTCCTGTTGTTTAGGCTACTGTCTCTGGGTCTTCTAGCCCTGTAATTTACGTCAATGAGCCTTATTGGCTTTATCAATTCCTCACTAAACCCAAAGTACCTAGCTATGGCTCTTGCGAATTCGTACCTGCTCAGTCTTGGCCCAACCACGTGTATCACACCATTGAATTTAATATCAAGCAGCTTTGCGAAGGCCTCACCAATTATCGTATTCAATGTGGGTGATGACCATTGATCAGTTATTGCCGTGACCACCTCACCTCTCATTAACTTCTCAACTACGGTCTTGCCGAAGTTCGGCCTTCCAGGCCCAGTGCCGTAGATCCAGGCAACCCTGACTATGGAGCCGCCTAGGGCTCTCGTGATTTCCTCCGCGAGGAGCTTCGTTAATCCGTAGTAATTAACGGGCCTTGGCGCATCATCCTCCGAGTACATGCCCCTCTCACCATCGAATACGTAGTCCGTGGATAGGTAATAAATGGCGGCGCCAACCCTATAGGCAGCCGTGAGCAATTCCCTACTTGCCGCCACATTAACTCTGTAGCAAAGTTCCAATTGTTCCTCGCACTGATCAACATTGCCTATTGCAGCCATGTGGATAACCACGTCAGGTTTATAATCATTAATTACCCTCACAGAATCTCTCGTTAGGTCCGCCTTAACCATGGTGATGCCAGGTACATTAATTGAATGCTCATTATAAGTACCAACAACCTCATACTTATTGACTAGGCTAATGGCAGTCTTATAACCCGGTGACGAACTAACACCAGTAATTAACGCAATCATCAAGAATAGTCCAGGTTAATGATTTATAAAGAATTCCAGGAAAGACATGTGGACATCGCATCATGGTTAAATTAGAGTGAGTTGAGTAAGGTTAATTAAGGCATGAATTATTAAAGAGGCGGAGGGAGGATTCGAGCAAGGCCGTTAGGCTCGCCAGGGACTGGCTGGCGATGCCGGACATCAAGGAGTTAATCGAGCTTGGCGCTTTTTTGCCAGGCAGCGAGAAGCTTAAGCGAATAATTGAGTTAGCTAACATAGAGGTTAGGGAAAAGGGCAGTAGGTCAATCAATATCCCTGGGACGAACATAAGCATGACCGTACATATTAGGTATGATGGCAGGGTTGAGCTTAGGGCGTATAGAAAGGATAAGGATGAGACTTTGAGACTAATCGAGGTGCTTAATAAAGTCGGTCTCCGCCCATCAATATGCGTTTGTGGCAAAAGACACGTAGTCTCGATAACCCACACCAACGTGAGGGACAGCCCACTCAAGCCAGTGATATGCCAAAAACTGAGCGGGTAGCTTAACGAAACGAAGGATGAGAGAAAGAAAAAGAGGATAGCAAAGGCAATACAGAACCTAAAGTGTCCAGAATACCCATGCGATGCATAACCTACCCAAACCCACGGGCCTTAATCACCTTTTTAACCAGCTTTTCAACATTCAATCGCTCCTCCGGAGCGGCCACATCTTATTATTTTTATTACTGCTATACTATCATCACTATAAAGTGATATTAATGAGGGAATTCTCTAGGGTGATTGTAGTCCTCACGGTATTACCTATATTCATGGCGCTCGTGGCAGTATTAACGGCATCAAGGTGGTACGTGTTATCAATACTATTCCCATTAATAATAATAGTAATTGCCTTAGCCCTAAGCGGTAAACCCACCATAAATATAACACTGAGTTTAGATAATGATGTTATGTATGTTGGTGATGAATTGAACATAAAACTCAAGAAGCGTTCTTAGGCTGTGAGGAAGGAATTAAAGCTGTCCGTGATGGTCATTTGATCGTGGTCCTGGAAACGCTAGATACGTATAGGTTAGGGTTACGTAAGTTGGGCATCAAGCTAAATAATGATGCGGTAACCGCAATAGTTGGTTTAATAGTGACGATAGGGTTCATGGCATTCATAAGGTTCATTAGGTCAATAAACCTATCACTCCATAGGGACGTGGCTGGTATGGCACTCTTCCTAATAACCGCCCTATTCTTCCTATGGCTATTAATATCCTCAATCAGAGAACAGAGGTAGGATTATATATTCTTCAGGGTAACAAAGCAATAGGTTCAAGTTAAAAAGAAAACTGCTGGTAGGTTAAGAAAGACGATATAGGGATCCTCCTGGTCACAGTTCACGACCACTTAATATTACCATCTTGTCTTAATATAATGTCGTCGTTACTCATTCGCTAATTTTGATACCCCAGGAATTGCTGAAAATAAATTTATTAGCAGTACTCCAAATTATTTGGGGTTCCCCAAATGTTGTTTAGCATTGAGCCTAAAAGTAGAAGGGAGGATCTCTATGATTTTAATCATGAATTAGAGGTGCTCGTAAAATTCCTGAGAGGATCAAGATTAACGCTAGTCACGGGCCTTAGGAGGACCGGTAAGACCTCGTTGATGAGGGTTGCGCTTAATGAGGCTGATATTGACTACATATACCTTGATGTTAGGTTTAGTGTGTATACGAGCTATCGTGACGTGCTTGACCTATTCGTGAAGGCCCTTAACGATCTTCTACGTAGGGAATCCTCAATTATTGATAAGATAATCAATGCCCTTAAGGGCATTGAGGGTTTGAAGATATCCCTTAATCCGCCTGAAATAGCCGTCAAATTTAGAGGTAAGCCGCGAGTTAGTATTACCGATCTGCTCACTAGGCTAAATGATGTTGGTGAGCTCGTGGTAATCGCGGTTGACGAGGCGCAGGAGTTGAGGAAGGTTAATTGGCTTAGGTTCGATAGGCTGTTTGCCTACGTCTTCGACAACCTAACGAATATAAGGCTCGTCCTATCAGGTTCGCAGGTCGGTCTTCTTTATAGCTTTCTCGGGCTTCACGACCCTAAGGCACCACTTTTTGGTAGGGCCTACATGGAGGTTAAGACGAGAAAATTAAGTCCGGATGAGTCGATGGACTTCCTCGAACGCGGTTTCAACCAATTAGGCATCAACTGTCCTAAGGATGCCTTAGAGAGGGCTGTGGAAACGTTTGATGGGATTATCGGCTGGTTAACGTATTTCGGCTACACATACGCAATGAGAGGCTCTGCAGACTTTGACGAGATAATGAAGGACGCTGTTCAACTGGCGCTAAGTGAGTTACGGAACTTAGTAACCTTACTCAGGAGTAGTAGGTACTCGGTAATACTAAGGGCACTGGCTAGGGAGTCGATGCCATGGAGATTGATTAAGCGTAGGCTTGAGGATTATGAGGGTAAAGAAATAAATGCTGCAACGATCTCCGAATTGCTAAACAACCTAGTGAACCTAGGCATTATTGAGAAGGTGGATGATTACTACAGGATTTCCGACCCAGTATACAGACTCGCTGCCGAGTACCTGTAAGGATTTAATACAGAGATTATGATTGGTACCCGGCCGTAAATGGACCTAATTAAGCGCCTGGAATTTAAGGAAAAACTAAGGAATAAACTAGAGAACGAATTAAGCCCTGAATCAATCGAGAGGGCTAGGAAGGATCCACATGCGAGGAGATACCCGAGGCCGTGCGGTATGACGATACACACGGGGATTGGATGCGCATACTCATGTACCTATTGTTATATCTACAATATGGGATTTCCACATAAAGCACAGCCATACCCACTAAGTGGCAAAGAGCTGCTCTATGCATTGACGCTTAATCCGTACGTGGTTCTTGGACCTGGCGGTACAATGTTTGCCATGGGTTCGGTAACCGAGCCTTTCCTACCCGAGACTAGGGATAGGGCTCTCGAGTATATCGAGGTTCTCGGTTCACTCGGTAATCCGCTGCAGGTTAGTAGCAAGTCCGTACTTAATGATGAGTATATAACCAAGATTAAGGAGTACGCACCGCACATCAGCTTCCTCGAGACCGTGGTGTGCATAAGGGATTGCAGGAAGATAGAGCCACTGGCTCCAGACCCAATGAACAGGCTTGAATTCATGGGTAGGCTCGTCAAGGCTGGTATTAACGTGGGCCTATTTATGAGGCCTATAATACCTGGGATTACTGATAGGGACGCTAAGGAGATCCTTGAGTTAGCGAGGGAGGTTGGTGTTAAGACTGTGGTACTAGGTACTTTAAGGATCACTAAAAATATATACACTAGGCTTAGGAGCATCGGCATTAATCTCGATGATAGGCTGCCAACGAGTAGGTTGGGTAGGGAGCAGGTTCCGATAAGGGCTAGGGATCTTAAGGATTGGATAGCCGGGAAAGCCCGTGAAATGGGGTTTAGGGTTTACGAGGCGGCTTGTGGGGCTAATATCGAGGCTGCTGGCCTTGGTTGTTGGGCCTGTAGGTGGGGTCCGTGTGGTGATTTAAGTAAGTTACCTAATGTTGATGCTAGAGATGTTAATGAGTTCCTGAAGTACCTTGGTTATTCAGGTAGTGTTGAGCAATTGGGTGATAGGAGGATTGTTGTTAGGCTCGATAGTGGTGATGGACGTAGGGTTGAGGCATTACTTAGGGAGCTGCTTAGGCGTGAGGTAATTATCAAGGGTCGCTCAAGGCCTCATTGTGCGTCTACTAGTGCGTGCGGCGATTATGACTAATTGAGGTGAAGGTTTACTATGTGCAAATCTATTAATGATCATTTAGTACTATTTGATGCCATGAGTTTATCTAATGCCGTGTCTAGCGTGATTGAATTGTTTAGGATGAATGTTGGGTCGGCATAATTATTCAGTCGGCCAAATACTGATTGTTATATTTGCGCCGTATATTAGGCAGGTCTTATGTTGTTGATCTCGTTTACCTCGTTTCTTGGCATTAATTCTATGTGCATTGTTGCCACGTCATTGGTTGTGCAGACGTACACGTGGATTACGCCTATCCTGGTCCCGTTTGGTGCGAGGACTTCGAAGTCATAATAGTAATAAACCCTGCCCGAGACCATGTGAGTTCCATTGGCATTTCAAGAGGCCTCAATGTCGTAGTCGTAGAGGACGAGTTTGCCCATCTGCGTAATTTACGATTGAGGATTATGAATTTGGTGGAGTGAGCGCCAACCTTGGTGCAGTGGTGCGTGTTTTTGTTGTAACATGTTCAATATTGAAGACTTAAATAGTTACTGGCCGTTGAATTGGTGTGTCTTCGTTTAAGTATTCCGATATCTATAAAGTGGTTTATCCGAGGAGGCATGAGGGTATTTATAAGAACCGTGGTGATAATCCCTGGGTCTCGATAAGGATTAGGCAGGGTGTTGGTCGTGACCCAAGTAAGTGGTTTTCAAACCAATTAAGGGTTGTTGCTGAGGTTAGCAAGGCGTATAGTGATGGTAGGGCGATGCTTGGAACGAGGGGTGATATTGAGATTTTCAAGGTCGACTTTAGGCTCTTTGATGAGGTTGTGACTAGGCTTAAGGAGGCTGGTCTCGATCCCAGGGATTCCTGCGGTAACTCTGTTAGGAATCCAATACCATGCACGTCGCAGTTCTGCCCATATGCTCATGTTAATGCTGAGGTTTTGTCGACATTCATAGGTGATTACTTTAGGTATAAAAGTGAGTATGAGCAACCATCGCTTCCGCACAGGATTAAGATATCAATATCAGCATGCGAGAGGGCGTGCGCGGTGCCCGTGGCTCAGGATATTGGTATTGTGGCTAAGTCCAATGGTAAGTTCGACATTTACCTGGGTGGTGGTATTGGTGAGCATGCATTCAGTGCCAAGTTGGCTTTTACTGACGTCGATGCTGAGGATTTACTTCCAATCTGCATGGGCGTCGCCGAGGTCTTTAGGAGGTCTGGCGAGAGGAGGGGGTTTAAGTGGGTTGTTAAGTTGCGTGGTCTTGATAAGGCTAAGGAGGAGGTATTGGCAATAGCCAGGGAGGTAAAGCCTAAACTACCCAAGCCACCTGATCCAACGCCCAGGTTCATTAAATCAAGGATTGTAAAGATTCCATACCCAACCGGCTGGGTTGCCGCCGATGAATTAATTAGGTTGGCCAATGTGGCTGATAGGTATGGGTTTGGCTATGTATTGCTATTCAATAATCAAAGCATATACATACCAATCCGTGAGGAGGTTGATAGGATTGAGGAATTGAGCAATTACGAGGTCAGGGATCCAGGGCCCATGTACCCTGATGGACCAACAACAGTTGCATGCCTAGGTAATGAATTATGCCCACCAGGCCTAATAGACACCACCGGGCTCGGCCACAAAATACATATTCACTTAAGTAAGTTGAATGAGCCAATTAGGGTTGGAATTAGCGGTTGTACCCACGACTGCGGTATGTCGTGGATCGCGGATATAGGCCTTGAACCATTCGGTTCAAAGACGAGGATATTAATAACGATGGGTGGTTCACCGACCGCGTTGGGCTTCGTCATCGGCACTGTCGATCCAGGCGATGCAGAGCTCGCAGTACAAGTACTTCTTGACATGTATAGGAGGTCTGGTGTTCGTGGGGTTAGGAATTTCGTGGTCAAGGTCGGTGTTGATGCCATAAGGAGTGAGTTAACTAGGCTTGTGTCCTCGTTCAGGTCGCCGGATAAGGACATAAACATAGTCTTTGGGCCCGACTGACTTGAGAGGGAATAATCTTTAAAGCGCGATATTACCTAGTTACCCTGGCCTTATGATTATTGAGGACTTACCAGCCATATCAACGGCCATTATCTGGGCCTGGGCGTCAATCATGTATGGTGACTTCATGAAGAGAATGCATCCGTTGGTCGTAAACTTCCTCAGGATGTTCTACGCCTCAGTAATACTCCTAATCCCAGCAATAGTTTTAGGGCTTAATTACGGAGTCATATGGGGCTCCCTGAGTGGTTTATTATCCTTAGTCATTGGTGACTCACTATACCTATTCTCAATCAATTACTCAGGGGTCTCAATCGCAGCCCCCGTGTCCTACACCTACATACCACTGACGGTGTTATTCGCAGTGTTCCTGGGGGAATCACTGACTATCACGAAGCTACTTGCGAGCATACTACTGATACCCGGCGTTTACCTGCTATCCCGTAGCGGTAGCTCAAGGAGGGAGATTAAGGGTCTGTTCTTTGGTCTTGGTGCAGCCCTTGCATGGGCTGCTGGTCAATCAATGATTAAGGTAGCCGATGTTGCAGGGCTTAACCCAGTCTCCATAGCTTTTACGAGGGTCGCCGCCGCGGGTGTTGTACTGTTTGTGATTAGTTATTTCATGGGAAACAACATTGCAGGAGCCATTAAAGGGACGGTACGTAGTTACCTGCCCATTATTGCCGTACTCGACCTGGGTCTCGGTGTTGCCCTATTCGCCTTCTCAATGGATTTAATAGGTCTTGGGCTTACCGTGATATTGACGGGCACCATGCCATTAATAGCCCAGTTGATGTCAAGTGCCATGGGTAGGGAGAAATTTAGCGTTGTTAAGTTCTTGGGCGCATTAATAATAGTGGTGGCAATAATTTTAGTGGTTCTTTAACAATGAATTCTTCATTATAATTAATGAGTATTATTTATAATTCTTCAATACTTATTGTTATATTTGGAAACTTAGTCATTAATTCTTTATCCTCGGTTACCAGTTTTGCATTGAGTTTTAACGTTAGATACACGTAGGTTGCATCATAATACGTTATATTCATTCTCCTAGCTAAATTAATGGCATCACTGTTTAGGCCTATTGATATGACGTTCATCAGGCTGATGACGCTATTAAATGCCTTAAGTAAAGATTCTATATTTATGGATGTTAATTTACTAATTTTCCATAAGTAATTACCAATCTCATGGTATGCTAGGTCAACAGTATATTGATTCCTTAAGGCATTAACTGCCTTATCTGGTTTAAGCTCTACCAACCTTATAATGGCGCTTGCATCAAACACTAGGCTCATCTTGAGTCACGGTCTGTGCGTATGCTTCTTACGACGAAGTCATCACCATAAATCTCACTAATTTTCCTAAGCTCCTTAGAAGCCTCCTTAAGTAATTTAATTAGTTCCTCATTTTCCCTACGCATTACTTCCTCCTCGAGAGCTTTACGTAAAACCTCGGAAACGTTAATACCATACCTCCTAGCCTTCTCAAGAACCTCTCTCCTGACCTTAGTTGATACTGTAACCCAATTACTCACGTTACTACATTATAAATTCCTACCTATAAACATTACTCCATTATTGGTAATACATTTTTCCCAACCACCAGTTTGTTATTAATGAATGAGTCAATCATATGCATCAACCCTACTTACCTAACCTATGATAGACCCTGAAAGGAACACTAAAGAATATGAGAGAGTTGCCTAATTATCTCTTGAAATTAAATGCAATGGCCAATAACCTATACATCTCAAGCACGTTCTGCCCCGTCAAGCTAACATCCCTGTACATACTTATTGAAATGGTTTAGCCTAATAACGATCTTCTTAGCCACGACCCTAAAAAATCTCATTATAAGTCAAGCGGCACATGACGGTTTACTTCGATTTTAAAAGCCAAAAGTACCCGTTAAATATTATGTTAAATTACATTCCTTGCTTTAAATACTAACAGTTTCACTTAGTTACTCCAAATTTTGACAGAGTCAATTTAATTAATGTACCCTATGATATTAATCCATACCCTATGGATGGACTCACGAATAAGGACATTGCCGTACTCATGCACCTGAAGAGGGCCAATGTGGATTACGGTAAGTCAATAGCCATAAACACGGGCATCCCGCTCGAGGAGGTTCTGCAGATACTGGATAGGCTTGAGGCTATGGGCCTTATTGAGAGGGTCAGGGGAGGTAAGACACTGAAGAGGAGTGTTGCCCGTTTTAAGCTCAGTAATGAGGTTCGTAAGCACCACGTTTATTACAGGCTCTCAAGGCGTGGAGAATTACTCGTTAGGAGCATTAAGAGAAGCAATAACGCGTGATGGTTCGACTTCAGCACTAGATGATTGCCTGACCTCTTAACTAGCCCTTAATTACTTATTAATCATTGGGTAACTCTACGTAAAACCTACGAGTTTAAGATGGAAGTTAGAGATTAGAAAATAATAGAAGTACTTCAACAAGGATATTCATGGACCTTGATGATCTTAATGCCTTGCAATGATAGAGGAGTTGAGCCCAAGCCTTAATAATAGGTCAACAAAGCCGATTCGTGATCTCGTATAAATTTAATTTTGATGAAGATAAAGGAGAGACTGACGTAACGCTCCTAGCAATAGTTATTACATTACCAATAGTGTTTTCATGTTAGAGGGTCTTCCCTGTTCAATGCTTCATTTATAGATCAAGCGCTTAAATGGTTATGAAATTATAATGATTACGCAATTAAAGTACAGAAAAATCATTAATGTTGTCCTTAACAAGGCATTGCCTGGGTTGGATGGTGTTGAGGCTGGGGGTTAAGGGTTTCGCACACAATGGGATGTGTTCACGGTCCCAATGAGCCCAATAGCCCAATACTTAACGGCCACGATGAAGCCGGCAATCCTATTCGAACCAAAAGGCTCACTCACAAGCTTCAAGAAGGCAATCGAGGCTATGACCAATGCGTTAACAAGGCAGGTAAAAGCCCTACTGACGGGTTCGATAGGCACGGCCTAGGCATCTTCAACCCTGCTCGATTCACTTTTTATGAATAGGCGAAGTAAAAAAATCTGGTGAATTATGTAAAACCGATGGTTATGGGCTTAAAGGTGAGGTGGTTAATTTTGGTTGTTTCGGTTATTGCTGCGGTGGTGGTTGTTTCCTTGTTTATTATTAAGTTTGCCTTTATTAAGCGTGGTCATGAGGTGGTTGTTGGTGTGGGTGGTAATTCCTCGAGGCATTTACCTCCGCTTCCCGTTCCGCAATTCATTTATTATGGGAGTTTAGCATGTAATGGTGGTGTTGTTATCCCAGGTAACTCCCTCATAGTGCTTGTTTATCATGTTCATGGAACCACGCTTATCAATTACGTGAGCATATCCATTGATGTGCCGCTCACGGTAATTAACTACTCACTGCCAGGCCCATCACAGCCGGGTATGGTTATGGGCATGGGCGTTTACCTAAACGGCACATTAATAGCCACAAGCATAGCCTCACCAACAACGGCAATAGCCACAATCGTAAACACCACATACCCACTTGGCAATAAGACGGTATCCTTCTGGCAGTATGCAAGGGCGGCGAATTGGTCAGTAATACACACAGGCTTTGTCGCCGAGTTCCCGCCAATCAATGCGACGCCGGATGACGTGATAGCCGTTGCCATATATTCCTCAATACCCTACATCCTACCATCATGCAACGTGAGTAGCGAGGCTGAGGAGGTCCAGTTAATGGTTAGTAATGACTGGATTGGATTCATACCCCACTACCCAAACGCAACACCAACCACGATGCAGCTTTACATAGAGGGTACGTACATAACTGAGGAGCCCATAATCTACATAGCCACTGCCCAGGGGCTACCCAGGGTCATAGGCATGAACAACCTAACAATATTCATGAAAAACACAGCACCAGACTACGTAATAGCACGCTACTGGTGACCAGCATGGTGAAGAAATCGAAGGTGACGATTATAATCTCATTAACGTTTTTAATCGTATTAACGGTAATGCTGGTATTACCAAGAATCCCCATCCCAAGCACTATTGAGAGATCCATTAATCAAAGAATAACGACAACCATGGGTAATAACCTAACTCTGACCAGCATAGACGTGCCGATCTACGTAGTCGGACTGGCAACGCTTGTTCAGAAACTCATCAACGCCGGCATAAACCAATCACTAATCAAGCCAGTAACAATCAATGAATTACCGAGTCTACCAAGCAATAGCTTAGTAATCATTGATTGGTCTGTTCTTGGTCCGAGTCTCGTTGTTAATAAGAGCGGTGGTGTTTTTGTCAATACCAACTCGACGGTGTTTGGTTTGATTGTGTTGTTGATTGAGCGTGGTGATTTCCTGATAATCCACGGAAACGCCAGTGATGTCTTGCTTATTGAGCGTGCCCTAGCCCTGGCATGGTCTAGGGCATACAACACCAGCATAATAGCCACACCAATACCGAAATACCTAAACGGCTTGAATTACGTTATCGCATTCGGCAACAGCAGAGTCCTAATCATAGGACCGCACACAATAACCTCAGCCCTAGAAACAGCGAGCAACCTATGGATACCGATAATAACGAAACAGCCAATAAATCCAGAGGATCCATGCGAAACACTAGCGTCAGAGTATAGTGTTCCTCCAAACACGCCCACGCAGATAACCAGCACGGCCTACGCAATAGTGTACGGGCAACAAAGCTATAGCGATTCCTTCGGCACTACAAACGTTGACTTCTGCCTGACCTGGTCCACAACCATCGATGAGAATGTGAATGGTGCAGCCGTCAGTTGGGCTGAGCTCTACAACTACATAACATATGCGCCGGGCTCCGGTGTCGAGATTAATTACCTCAAGTCCTTCCAGGACGCCTACACGTCATACGAGACGTATAAGTACTACATAAGCCAGGGCGAGAACTGGATCCCAATAATAAACGCCCAGCCAGGCTACTGGACGGATAGTTATGGTCAAGAGCCTGGGTCTCAACCGTGCACCACGAGCTACAGCATAGGAATAACCGTAGGCATTGCAACGGGCGGACTCTCAATGACGATCACGTGCCTAGGGGACCAAATAATCCTAGACCCAAGTGGGACCGCGGCTACCAGCACCCAGATAGGTGCGGCAATAAACAATACCTGGATCATGGAGCCTACCTCACAAACGGCGGCCACGGTAAAAAACACCCTAGCCACAGATAGCTGGGGCGCGGCATACATGGGCCCTGCCAATGAGCCTGCACCAACTTACTACTACATACCCGCTGGCGTCTCCGCCCTCGTTGAGGAGCCCAACAGCGGATGCCCGGCTTATCCTATTCCTGTTCCTGGTAATGAGTATGAGCATGTGATTTACGACATAGCCTGGGAGGTTATTAACAACGTTGGTCCGCTGCGTTCAAGCTCGGGTGCTGTGGTAATGACGCCGCCAGGCTATAACCCGAACCAACCCGGCTGGAGCTCCACAAACAATGGCTTCTACATATATCAATACTGTACGCCAACGTGGTAGTGCCAAAACCGTTTGATGGCACTTCGCGCTTAATCAAAAATTAAACCTCTCCACCTTTTTCTTCCTAATTTTCATTACTATGATGAAGCCTCGATGAGTGTGTAGTAAGCCAGGGTGCGTATAAGCTCGCACCATCAATGATAAAGCCATGGTCTCCGCAGTATGGCAGACCCCCAAGTCTATTAGGAGTAGGTTTAACTTGAACGACTGACTCATTGCTATGGCTAAGTTAGCCGCCAAGGCGCTCTTCCCAGTCCCTTGAACCGCTAAGTAATGCCGAGGCAACAAGATGGTGAGCTAATCATCGATAAGCCATACACAATCACGCCATCAAGCCTGCAGCACCGACCAAGCACAAAACCAATGGCAGTATACAGACTCACTAATAGCCAGGGGGCATGAGGTTTACCTAAAATTAACCAACGGCCCAAATTCCCCTTCGTCATTGGTTTTAAGTTAGCCCTTAATAGGTCGGAGCTTATTAGGGCGGCGGTGAAGGCGACCCAGGTCTTGAGCCATATATTAAGCTTAGCAATTTCCTGCCTCCCTCAATAATCGCCGTTATGTCCTGCCTAACCATGTCGAGGTCTAAATAACGGCTGAGAATGCCCTCCCTATCTAATCCGTTGTATTGAAATTTCATGAATATCAAGCGCCAACTCTGTCAGTAGTACCACATCATTGCCATACTTAGACCTTAGCAGTGCGGCAGCTGAATCACTGAGTAATGTGGCTTTGTGCTTCTCGACCCTGCTAATGAACTCATTGATTAGCCTATTAACCTCATCAACAACCCTTAGATCATCAACAGACTCACCACACCTAAGCCTCGCCGAGCCCCTAACCTTAACACCCCAGCAAATCCCTAGAGCCATGAAGCATCCATTGAATTAATACACAACAAGACTAATAAATCACTGCCAGAGAAGTACTGAACGGACTTAAGCAAGCAATTGAAAGGAGAACCGGCAAGCCACGGTCAGGGTAAGCAACCTAAACTTATCCAGGTAATAAATCCAAAGCGGCATTACGCTGTTAGGATAGTTAAATAATGTTAAAAATAAAAATTATTTATTTAGGGATATGGACTACATAGTGAATAGGGTTAACCACCGCCAAGCGGTCTCCATATAAACCACAGCCATTAAGCATGAGAAGACCACTCCATAGCATCACCACCCACGTAATCCACAGCTGCCGTAGATTACGCACAGCTGACAGCTATTATGCGTGGACTGGCACTCCCGTAATCGATATTAAGCCGTATGATTATTACGATATCGTTAAAAAACCAAAAGTTCCGAGGGAGTTTGAGGATGAATGGGTGAGAAACTATGCTGAGAAGGGGTATGGTGATAAGGTTCCGTGGCTTGGCCCCTGTTTTTAAGGCCTTAAGGGTTATTAATCTCATGATGTATTACCTTATTGATAAATCACGTATGGATTAATGCCAGGATTGACAGTGTTGATTTGAGTAGGGTTGTTGAGGTTAGGGCCTTGGTTGATACTGAGACAGGAGTTAAGTAACGTGTGTAAGGTTTCTCAGGATTGATTTTTAATTGAATTTTAATACAGAATCCTTCCTAACTAACCATTGGCGTTTCCTCGGGTGCGACTTCGTCAGGCATGAATCTATTAGTTAATACGTGACCCTTTCTTAAATGTTCAAGCGCCTCATTTAGGTCAAAGATTGGGTGTTTACAGTCTATGCAGTAAACCCAGCCAAATGTTGATAGTGTCTCCTTTAGCCGATGCTCGGCATCCTTTGAGAAATGACTATACTTAGCCCCATCATCCTTCGTGACTATGTGATCCTTAAAGTAACCAAACCACGTGTGAATAGCGTGGGGTATGAACTCCTCGCTCTCGCCCATTAATTATTTACAAAGTAAAGAAGTGTTTAAGCTTTTATTAAGAAATTTTTCAATATTTACAGAATTTCTCCATAAGATATTTAGTATTATTACCTAATTTAAAAGAATATTATTCATTAAATAGCGGATATTTTTATTAATTATTTTTAAATTATCTATGTCAATTTAAAATAATTAATAATTAACAAATCTATTCTAACTGATAATTAAAGGATTCTTTTTATACTAGGTATTGACGAGCTCTTGATAAGTATGGCGTGCATAGTGGGTGATACAATATGAATGAGTTAAAGTACGTTATCGGGGGTCCTCAGGGAGGTGGACTGGAGACCACATCTGAGATACTTTCGTGGGCCTTTGCGAGGTCTGGTTATGGCATTATTTCTGACAGGGAGTACTTCTCGAATATTAAGGGTAGGCATAGTTATGTTCATGCTACGGTATCAGCCATTGAATTACCTAAACACCTTAGTTATCCCGTTGATATTGTAGCTGCCATGGATGCGGAGACCGTGTTCACGCATCTTAGTGATCTTAGGGATGGCGGTTACTTGATCTATAATAGTGATGATGACTCCATAAACTACACCAACATACCAAGTATGGAAAGGGATTTGAGGGATAGATTGAGTGTTCAATTTAAGGAGCTTGGTCTTGATGGTACCGTGAAATCCATTGTTAAGTACCTACAGAATAGTAGGAAGGTTCGTATCGTCGCCCTCAGTTTTAAGGAGCTCCTCATGGAGATACAGAAACGCGAGGGCATAGTACCATCACAAGCCTCTAGGTACATAAGTACGATACTTGTTGGTGCCGTTGCCGCAATAACGGATATCAGTGAGGAGAGCCTTGACTACAGTCTCAGGAGAAGATTCACTAGGGAGGATGTCTATAGGCATAATAGGGCGATGGCACGGATAGTAATAGACCTAGTCAAGGGTCAATTCGGTTCTGAGTTAAGGCTTGAACAACCAAGAATGGGCATTAAGGAGATCCTAATTGCCAGTGGTAATGATGCAATAGCCATGGCTAAGATAGTGACTGGGGTCAGGTTTCAGGCATATTACCCAATCACGCCTGCAGCCGATGAGAGCTTCACACTTGAGGAATACGAAACATTAGGTGGTGAGGGTTCCGTAGTAGTATTTCAGACGGAGGATGAGTTAGCCGCAATAAACGCCGCAATAGGCGCTGCCCTGACTGGTACAAGGAGTTCAGTAGCTACGAGTGGCCCTGGTTTCGATTTAATGGTTGAAGGACTTGGTTGGGCCGGGCAAAATGAGGTTCCTGTGGTAGTCACTTACTATCAAAGGGGTGGACCATCAACTGGTCAACCTACGAGGGGTGGCCAAAGTGATCTATTATCATCAGTATTTGCATCACATGGTGAGTATCCAAGGATTGTACTTGCATCTGGTGATCATGAGGAGGCCTTTTATGATGCAATAGATGCATTTAATTATGCCGAGACTTACCAAGTACCTGTTATACACCTGGTCGATAAGTTCCTAGCCAACACAATAGCAACAATACCAATGCCCAACCTGGACAATGTGAGAATAACAAGGGGCGTATTGGCACCAAGAGGGCTCAAGGAATATAAGAGGTTTGACTTATCTAACGCGGTATCACCAAGGGCATTCCTAGGTGATTATGTAATGTGGTATGCGGGTGATGAGCATGATGAGTATGGACACATTGATGAAGATCCAATTAATAGGATTAGGATGTTTGATAAAAGAATGAAGAAGCTCGACATTATAGAGAGGGATATATCTGAGGAAAGGAGGTATGCGTACTTCGGGCCTGAAAAACCTGACCTACTATTGATTGGTTGGGGCTTTGTTAAGGGCGTGGCTACTAAGGCTGTTTATGAATTAAATGAGGAGGGAATAAAGGCTGGTTACTACCATATTAGGACGTTCATACCATTCCCAAGGAATTCACTTATTAAGTTCGCCAATGAAATCGGTACAAATAATCTAATTGCTGTGGAGCATAATTACATGGCGCAAGCATCAAAGCTAGTCACTATGAATACGGGAATAATAATCAACAAGTCAATTGTTAAGTACACGGGGAGACCCATGTATGTCCATGAATTAATTAATGCAGTGAGGAACGTATTAAAGGGTAGTACAAGGGAGGTGGTGAGTTATGGAGCGTAAGATAAAGCTAACAATGAATGATTACAAGACCAACGTTTGGGTTGATTGGTGCCCTGGATGCGGCAACTTCGGAATACTCTCAGCCATGTATCAAGCCTTTACCGACCTACAGCTTGAACCTGAGAAGACCGTGGTTGTCTCCGGAATAGGTTGTTCAGGGAAGACGCCGCATTTCATAAATGTGACGGGTGTCCATACACTACATGGCAGGGCATTACCCTATGCCGAGGGCATTAAACTGGCTAATCCTGACTTGACTGTGGTGGTTAATGTGGGTGATGGTGATTTACTGGGTATTGGTGCAGCACACTTTGTGGCGCTGGGTAGGAGGAATGCGGATTTAGTTGTTATAATGCATGATAATACGGTTTATGGCCTAACAAAGGGGCAAGCGAGTCCAACATTGACGAGGAATTTACAACCAAAGGCACTACCCAAGCCTAATATTCAGGATGCTGTTAATCCAATAGGCCTTGCCATCGCCTCTGGTTATACGTTCATAGCCAGGAGTTATGCAGCTAGGGTTCAACACCTTAAGGAGATTATCAAGAAGGCAATACTCCATAAGGGTTCTGCGTTCATTGATGTTTTACAACCCTGTGTGACTTATGACAACATACACACGTACGATTACTATAACAAGAGGGTTTATGACCTGCAGGAGGAGGGTTGGGACCCAGTGGTGAAGACTCCAGAGGAGTTACCGCAGAAGGCTGCCCAGGCCTTGGTTAAGTCATATGAGGGTGATGGTAGGATACCCATCGGCATATTCCTAATAAACCCTAATGTACCAACATTCGAGGAGAGATATTCACAGAGGTTGCCCAATTACCTAAAGATACCGCCTTCCAGAGAGTCCATTGAGGCTGATGGCAAGCCCGTAATAACTACCGAGAAGTTTAAGGAGTTGTTTAGGAAGTACGTAATAGAGCTTAAATAATGGAGGTGTCAATTTTAATGTGAATTTAAAATAGTGTCCGCAATCTTTATAACTCTGGACAATGTTATTGACCCAATGTCATTATATTATGATTTAATTCCAACAGGAATTCCAGGGCTTGATGAAGCACTTGGCGGTGGATTGATTAGAGGTAGGACGTACTTAATAAGTGGTGAGACGGGTACTGGCAAGACTCTATTGTCACTGTCCTTCCTAATCGATGGCATTTATAAGTATGGTGAACCTGGTATTTATGTCTCCGTTGATGAGACTTACGATCAGTTAATGAACGGCGTTAAGAGGTTCGGTTGGGATCTTGAGGCACTTAGGGAACAGGGTTACCTAGAGGTCTTGATACCCGAGATGGACATCATTGAGAAGATTAGGGAGAAGGACCCAATAACGATTGCTAAGTCCCTTGTCTACACAATAGCTGATTATGCAAAATCCCTTGATGCCCAGAGACTTGTTATTGACCCAATAGCTCCATTGGTTACCCTTGAGAAGGATGTCCAGGTACTTAGGGAGTACATTAGGGCCTTGGTTATGGGTATTGAGAGAGAGGTTGGCGTTACGACGATAATAACCACGGAAATACCCACGGGAGCTAGGGTTATTTCTAGGTATGGAGTTGAGGAATTCCTGGCGGCTGGTGTGTTTGTAATGGGATTGGCTCAAACAACAGAGGGTGATTTCAAGAGGTACCTATTCATTAGGAAGATGAGGTGGCAGGCAGTGCAACCAACAATACTCGAAGTTGATATACAACCAAAGGTGGGTGTTATCGTCAAGGGCCCACTCAAGGATGTTCATATACCATTTTACGCATTAATGATTTAATAGGGGTTTTAGTCGGTATTTGATTTTTATCTATTACGCTTACCTTCGAGAAACTCCACGAGCCATTGATAAGCAACGTCTGGTGGCGCATGAACTGGCGGGTTCTTGAAGGCCCAGGCTGATAGGCTAATTAATGGCCCACCTACTTCTCTATCCATTGCTACCTTCACGGTCCTAACAATATCAATCATGACACCTGCATTGTTGAATGGGTCGTAAACTTCCAGATCAACTCTTATCCTGATTGGTACATTGGCAAACCCACGGGCTTCAATGAACATATGCGCTATTTTCCTACTACCAAGGAACTTTATGTAGGCCACTGGCGATATATACGCATCGAAGTCTTCACCCTCAGCCATTCTCTTTACAGCCTCCGTCTTAGTCTTCTCCTTCTGGCCTTTCCTATACATTAAATTCAGGAAGTCTGGTGTACCACCAACGTTCAATTGATACGTACCCTCAATCCTAACACCTCTCAATGCAAGTAGTCTAATTATGGTCTTATGAAGCACCGTAGCACCTACCTGATTCTGAACATCATCACCAGCAAGTGGTAGTTTAGCCTTTTCGAATTTTTCCTGCCAATCTCTAGACGTTGCTATTACGGAGGGCATTGCATTCACAAATGCGGTTCTACTCCTTAGGGCCGCCTCCGCATAGGCCTCACTGGCTCTTTGGGCACCAGTGGGTAAGTAGTTAATGAGAACATGGGCATTGGTACTTTCTAACTCTCTAATAATATCTTCAATGGAACCCTCCGTAATCGGTATGAAGGAATTCCTTAATTGCTCAGCAATGCCATCAAGTAATGGACCAGCTCTAACAATCACACCTAACTTACCAACCTCAATGACCTTAAGTGCATTATTTGGCTCCGCGAATATGGCCTCACCGAGGTCCTTACCGACTTTACGTGAGTCGACGTCAAAGGCCGCAACAACCTTTATGTCTCTTGGTTCATATGGCCCAATGCGTGAAAACGCAAGCCCCACGGGTTCTACCTCCACCTCGCAATACTTAAGTCCTTGAACGAAGGCTGAGGCCGTATTGCCCACACCGGCTATTGCGACGTTGATATTAGATTTCATTGCTCACGTAATATTAACAGCTATTAATAAAGGTTTCTCCCGATCAATTACTTACTCTTTAATACTGCACCCAATATCAAGAGAATTATACCAACAATGATAAGGCCTATACTAATAATTGTGGATAGGGCAAGGGGCATCAGTGTATTGATGTTAATGGCACCATACGTGTAATAAACCATGGCATTCTCACTATAATTATTCACTAATGATAATGTACTAGGGCTTGCCTCCGGCACATAAATAACCACGTACTGACCCTCAACACTCTCAACCTCCAGTTGTCCGGGCCCTGAGGTAATTACCTGTAATGGCTTTCCTAAAGTATCATTATAAACAACCGTTACTGCAGCGCCAGTCTCATTAGTATTCACTACTATTGATGAACCAGGTGAAATCATGGTTTCATTATGAATCCCAGTAACCAGGGACGCAATACCACTTGTTATGCCCGAACTTAGGTAAATGCCTATGAAGAATATCACTACCCCAAGTATGATGATTACGGCACCCGTTATTAATAATCCCTTCCTCATTAACTTCACAACTTAGATGAATTATTTAAGTAATTCTCACTCTAATGGTTCTTGGCGTTAGTAATGTTCGTAGCTGTTGAGGGGATAGACGGCGTTGGAAAATCAACAGTGATCTCCATGCTAAGGAAAAAACTGGAAAGCAATGGGTATAGGGTATATACTACGGCTGAGCCCAGTCAATCACCCATTGGCAGGTTAATAAGGGATTGGCTCCTTAAGCCAAGTTCAAATGCGGCTCATCCATCAATCTTCGCCCTACTCTTCACGGCTGATAGGGTTCAGCATTACTATGGTGAGGTGAAGCCAAAGCTTGATAGTGGTTATTTAGTCATTACTGAGCGCTACATGGAATCCACACTAGCCTACCAAGGTGCAATGGGGCTACCGCAGGAGTGGTTGATGGAGCTTCACAGGTTCGTACCTAGGCCCGACTTAACAATAATCCTCGACGCGCCCATTGAGACCGTAATAGGTAGGTTGAGTAATAGGCGTGAGCTTGAGGTTTTTGAGGTTAATAAGGAATTCCTCAGTAAGGTTAGGGAATTCCTCCTAAGGCGAGCGTCTACAAATAATTACCCAGTCATTAACGCTGATAGAGACCTGGAGTCCATTGTTAATGATATTTATGAATTAATAATTGATGCATTGAGGAGGGTTATTTAAATAGGCGTAAATGCAGTAAAGCCTTGTTATGACTGTTAGGATGATTGACATCACAAGTAAGGAACCTGTTTATAGGGAGGCCATTGCCACGGGTTTTCTAAGGGTTGATGAGGATACCATGAGCGATTTGATGAAGGTTGGGATTAGCGGCCTTGGTAACGCAGCAGCTATAGCTAAGGTAACGGCTATTAATGCTACGAAGACCGCTTGGAAGTACATACCCCTTCTTCACCCAGTTCCTATTACCTATATAGAGACCAGGGTGCATTATGAGAAGAACGGCATTAGAATGGCTGTACTAGCCAGGACTAGGGCACAAACAGGCGTTGAGATGGATGCATTGTTTGGCTTATTCACGGGCTTACTCGCCGCGTGGAATACCATTAAGGGATGCAGCAGGACCTGCACACCTGAGTGGGTCACGAATTTCATGGGTAAGCAAGTACAGACTTGTGGTTCTAGTCGTGTTGATGGTATGTTCGACATTAGAGTTGTTAGTAAGGTAAAGTCTGAAGAGGGTGTAAATCTATCACTAAGCGACTTCGAAGATAATACAGGTGGCGAACCAGTAGTTACCATGTTCGATGTAACTACTGAACCGACCTATTACGGTGAAGCATCGGCCAAGGGCTTCATAAGACTTAGAGATAGCACTGTGGAGCTTATCAGGCAGGGTAGGGTGGAGAAGGGTGATGTAATAACTGTTGCCAAGGCAGCGTCAATAATGGCCACTAAAAAGGCCTGGGAGATACTACCCCTCGTGCACCTTAATTACATAACTTATGTTAATGCTGATGTTAAGGTTGTTGAGGATGGTGCTGAGGTTTCCGTCGATACACGTAATGTATCAAACACAGGCTCTGCCATGGAGGCCGTATTCGCCGTTGGCGTGGGCTTATTGACTATCTGGGATATGATTAAGAAATATGAGAAGGATGAAAATGGTCAATACCCATACACAATGATTAAGGAGATTAAGGTACTAAAGGCACTAAAGACACCTGCTGTTTAGGCATAAACCTCCGTTATTATCTTCTCAACCTCCTCCACGTCCTTAACAGTATCAACGGACTTCCAATAAACATCCCTATAAATAACTCCCCTAATCCTCTTTTCGCCCGCTAATTTTGGGAATGCCGTTACCTCAATATCGCCCTTATCAGGCAAGTACTTAAATATGTCCTTAGTGAAGGCATAAACACCAGCATTGATTAAATAATCAAGTAGTGGCTTCTCTCTAAACTCTGTTATGAATCCCTCATGATCAACGTGGACAATGCCGTAGGGGCTTCTCATTGGTACTAGGGCTATTGTTGAAATAATATTACCATTTAACTGCTCTATTAAGGGCCTGATTGAGAGATTCGTTATTATGTCACCATTAAGCACTATAAATGTCTCATCTTCAAGGAACTTCATTGCATTCTTAATGGCGCCACCCGTGCCTAATGGTTCCTCCTCAACACTATAAAAGAGTCTGACACTATACTTTGATCCATCACCCATTACCTCAAAGACCTTAGTTCTCAGGTAGCCAACGGCAAGGACTACATCCTTAATTCCCTGTCTACTAAGCCACTCAATCTGCCATTGAAGTATTGGCTTACCACCAATCTCAATTAAGGGTTTAGGTCTATCCAACGTTAGAGGTTGAAGCCTTTTACCAAAGCCTCCGGCCAAGATTAATGCCCTAACCATCAATTGAATTGCCAGGTAACCCTATTAATGCATTAAGTGCCATAAACCCGGAATTAAAGTTAAATTTATTAACTTAAACTCTAGGTTTATGGAGCGTATGATCGAGAAAGCCTTGGAATTGTTTAGGCAAGGTAAAATAATATTCATACATGATTCGGACAATAGGGAGAATGAGGTCGATGCAGTAATAAGGGCTGATTATATTACGCCATCAGTAATTACCTGGATGAGAAAGAATGCAGGTGGTTTAATATGCTTTGTAACTGAAGACTCGGTAGGTAAGCAATTAGGCCTTGATTTCATGAGTGATGTTCTTCGCAAAATAGGCTTTGATGGTTTAGTAAAAAGGCCTGGTTATGGTGATGACCCAGCCTTCTCAATATATGTGAACCATGTGGAGACGGTGACGGGTATTAGGGATAGGGACAGGGCATTAACAATTGCGAGACTTGCTGATGTCATTAAAATGATTGAAGAAGGTAGAGTTGCTGATGCTCGTAAGGTATTTTATGGGGAGTTTTATGCGCCGGGGCATGTACCAATACTACTCGGTAGAGTTGGACGTAGATTTGGACATACGGAATTATCTTTAATGTTATCAAAAATGGCTAATACACTACCGGCATTAGTGATTGTTGAGATGCTTAGTGATGATGGTGGTGCATTAAGTAAGGACACGGCTCTTAAGATAGCAAATGCGTTCAATACAGTGCTCGTAAGTGGTGATGAAATAATTAATGAGGCTAAGAAACGTGGGATTATCAACGAGACCTAAGGAAATTATTATTAAGGTTAATGTGAAGTGAGTGATTTATTATGCAATTGAATATATAAGAATAATCGTATTTCTTCACGTATTATTAATACGCCTCTAGCTTGATATTGTTTAATTTCGACTTGTCATAATTATCATAATATTTGATATTAGTAAAGAAACTATGTTAGATTTAGCGTATTGAGGCCGATATATTCGTCCGTTGCATTTCCAAGCGATGTTTTTAAATACTCCCGAATCAGTGAACTCATTGACCAATATGGTATCTCTAGAGGATCTGGCGAGGAAGGAGTATGAGGTTGAGGGTAGGAGGTTGAAGCCTAGTAAGGTTTGGAAGGTGCAGCCTAAGGGTAGGAAGGGCTTCGTAATGGCACTGTTCAAGACGCCCGATGGCAAGACAGTAAGAAAAGTCATAGCCAAGGTAGACGAACAAGGAAACATAATAACCTAAGCATACAGTTTTGCATGCTACGGCTCTTAAAAATTTAAAATTAACGTCTTTTCTTTTATTTCTGCCATATTAATATTATGGATTGCTGGTTAGTTTTCGTCAGGGATTGCTCAAGGCCATGCAATTGTTTAAGTGAGCATCCATTAGCATTAAGTTCAAACCCTGGTATTGCAGAGAATGATAACGTAATAATTATTGATGAGGAGATAGTAATACCATGCTGTATAGCTACGGTTAATAAAATCAAGACTTCTCAAATTAATAATACATCAAGGGTATATATTTATTTAAAGAATTGCAGTGCTCTTAATGAATATAATATGAACAAGGTTATGAGGGTTATAAGGTCTATGAATCCTGTAATCACCGTAATAAACATAGATCAAAGTTTATGTGCGATGTATTAATTAAATTGAATATAGAAATGATGATAAAAGTTAAAAATAAAGAAATTGAAGACGTATTCTTATGACGGAATCTAAGGAACAGAAGCAAGCGATTAAGAGGAGCAATGTTAGATGGCTTCTCGTGGCTTTGATGTTTATTGCAATAACGTTTAATTATGCCGATAGAGAGATATGGGTTTTAACCGAGCCTGCTTTCTCGGTATCCTTCGGTTGGTCAAAGTCAGGCGCTCCGTTATCTCATTATGCATTGATGAATATAAGCTTGATACTATTTATATGGTCCTTGGCATACGCAATCTTCAATTTCCCTGGTGGTTGGATTACAGATAAGTTAGGCATAAGGAAGGCCATGGCAACTTTCTTCGGCCTATGGTCAGCATTTACCGCCCTCACAGCATCAACCTTCAACTTCATTTCAATGGCGGTGGTGAGAGGCTTAATGGGTGCATCGGAGGGGCCTGTATGGCCAATAAATTCCAAGGTTAGTAAAAACTGGGCCAGTATAAGAGACCCATCAAAGGCCTTTACATGGGCTGGGTCAGGGCAGGCATTAGGGCCTATAATCGGCTTAGCGGGTGGTGCAGCGTTATATGCATTATGGGGTTGGAGAGGCGTGTTTCTATTCTTCGGTATACTAGGTATATTATTAGCAATTGCTTGGTATGCACTTTCTAGGGATAAGCCTGAGGAGCATCCTTGGGTCAATAAAGCTGAGCTTGATTACATTAGGGAGGGTAAGGCCATGGCTACAGAACCAACGCTTAGATCCAGTGATACATGGAAAATAGCACTCCGTATAGTATTTACGACGCAGGCAGGCATTGGTGTCCTATTAACATTTATATCATTTGGATATATACTTTATACATTCCTATATTGGTTACCCCCGTTAATGTATGGTGAATTCGCTCACTCAGTGACCGCATCAGGTTATTACTCAGCGGCGATAGATATGGCGCTCTTTATTGGTTTCATAGCATCTGGTCCATTTAATGATTGGTTGGTTTCTCGTTATGGTAAAGTAATGGGTAGGAGGCTCGGTTCGATAGTGCCCATGTCGTTAATGATAGCAGCGGTTGCATTATCATACTTTACGGGGACTGCCCATGAATTATTGCCAACGGCGTTATTGCTTGCGACGGCAGCGGGATTAATGAACTTAACCGTGGGCTCTTATGCCGTTAATGGCTTTGATATAGCACCACCCGGTGTCACGGCTACGGTGTATGGTATATATAACGGAATACTGAATTTAATGGGCGCATTCAACTCAATAATAATAGGATACCTCTTCATTAAATACGGACCATTCGTAGGCTTCACAAGCGCCGTATTCTTTATGGTACTATTCCTAGCAGGCTACCTAGTATTCATTAGAGAAAGCACATGGAAAAGAGCGGTAGATTACGGCTATAAACTAGTACAAACAGCAATAAATAGGGCATGACTTTCAATAAAATTATAAAATTAAAGTGTGAGATTTTCTAAAATTCAACCTTGAATCCCTCAGTTATTAGCCATATGCAGGACATGGTTATGCGAGATTTTGTTATGGTTTATTTCTACTAATTCAATTATTCATAATTAACTAAACTAAATAAAATAAGAAGAAAGGCAAAATTAGTTTTTAAGGTTGCATAAGGCATGTTGATTATGAACGATCAAATGAGACCAGGAATTTAACTTGCTAGCAACAATAAACCATTTAAGCTCTCTCGACGATTTGGCTCATTTCACACATTAATTCGAGCACTTCAATGAATTGATTATCTTGAACGGACTCAACTATGTGTCTAGCCATGCACTCCATGTCACGATACCTGGTATTCCATTCATCACACATGCCTATACAGGGAGGTTCTTCTAAGACAAGGTCTACTATATACAGACCATCATTCTTAAGTATTCTATGCACCTCTGAAATATGCTGAAGGTAATCGTTAGGTCCCGGGACGCCCTTTTACTACCAAGGACGAGATCCTTTATCGATAAGGCGTTAGACTCTGGTTTTAAGCAGGTTATATTCCTTAAACCATTTACACTAAAAACCATGAACAAACCACAGGGCAGAGTCTTCGCAGTTTTAATAAAATAGAGGATTTATTCCAGGTTTTCGGTCCAGTGTTGTTAATGTAAACGGCTCGGCCACGGTATATTTAGGGATAGAACATAAATTTGGCGGCCCCGGTGGGATTCGAACCCACGACCTACGGCTCCGAAGGCCGCCGCTCTTCCTGGCTGAGCTACGGGGCCTGTTTTATTCCTTCACTCGTGTATTTAGGTTTTTAGTTCGTGTTTTGGGCCTTTTGTTTTTTGGTTTCTTGGTGTTTTGGTGTTTATGTTTCTTTACTTACTTCTCGCTTAGCTTCGGCTGTGCTTGCTCTGTGGCCTGTGCGCAGTCACAGGTCTAGCGTGGTATTGCCCTATTAAGGTGGAGTTAACGAAGGAGTTAAAAGGGGGACGTTCACCTTAACGGTGTGAGCTGTCCAGGGGTTTGGGCGTTTGGGTTGTGTGGGGTATTGTGTGGGGCTATTCAACTTCACTGATCGTGGGTCTACCTACCCAATTTGCAAGGTAGTCTCCTGATGCTCTTCACGTAATCTACGGACGGCATCTCCGTAGGGTCACCAATTGTCGTATCCACAACCAGCCAACCAACAATCATGCGAATGAGAGCCTCAATTACACAATCGATTATTTGCCAGTAAGAGGGCAAGCCGAAACTTTCGCCGAACTCTCTACTTATTCTCCCCATCATACTTAGAAAGTTTTTTAAAGAACTCATGCATTAATTCGTTTAATTGGCTATGGCTCAAGCAGATAAGCCGAGGATTTGTTGGGGTGTTAAACGCGGTAGGAGGCTCGTTTGCAAGGAGCTGGTGACGGATGAGGAGACAATTAAGGAGGTTCTGGAGTTGGTTGAAGAGCTGAAGAGAAGGGTTGAGAAACATAGGGGCAAGCTCGAGACGGCAGCCTTCATAGACGAGCTCATTGATTTACTCGAGCAGTGGCTTGAGGAGCATAAGGAGGACAAGGGTAAGAAGGTGAAGGAAGCCAGGAAGATCGTTAGGAAGATGGTTGAGCTCCTCGAGGAGCTCAGGGAGAAGTGGGTTAAGGTGTACTGGAGACAATTGCTCGAGTTGGTGGAGCTGCTCGAGAGGAATGCAATAGACATAGTAGTGACTGGCAAAGGCAATGAAAAATCGCTCGTGGTTCACATATACAGTACGGACGTGACTGTCAAGGTGACTAGGGTTGCTAAAAACGGGGGTATCACAATGCACCTAGTACTATCTGAGCTCGAGGGTGACGACGTTAGGGTAGCCAATATGTTCAGCGATGAGGAGTTACTAAAGGCCATCCAACACGGCTGGGAAATGACTGATGGAAGCGTTATAAATGACCACCCAGCCATGGGCACGAACCAGCCTTGGCAAGCGATCCTATGGACACTGTGCTACCCAGGCAAAATCCACGTGCTCATATACGGCATAAACATTAATGAGAATGATGTCTCAGTTAAGTGGTACTTAGTCGCTAAGGACCATGAGGCGAGGTCGAAAGAGGAGGCTGCTAAGGAAGTCAAGAACTTTGACGAGGAGAGGATCAAGATCTTTCTGGCTTCGGCAATTTGGGGTGATGGTGAGGTTAATGTTGGTGAGAGGTACGTGAGGTTGATAATGGGCTTAGCTAAGTACGATTTGTGGCTTGGAATTATCGAGAGGTTGATAAACGAGCTAGGCTTCACGATAAAAGTGAGGGATTACAAGGCCGAGGTTGGGATTAATTCGAGTAAAGCCGTCAAGCTAGCCAGGGATTGGTTGGCGATGCCAGACATTAGGGAGTTGATTGAGCTTGGTGCCTCTCTGTCCGGTGGTGAGAAGCTTAGGAGGATAATCGAGCTTGCCAACATGGAGATTAAGGAGTTGGGCAGCAGATCGATTTTAATACTAGGGACGAACATAAGCATGAGCATTGATGTGAATGGTGATTGTAGGGTTGAGCTTAGGACACATAGAAAGGACAATAACGAGGCTTTGAAATTGATCGAGGAGCTCAGGAAGGCTGGCTATAAACCATCTATGTACGTTAGTCGTGGAAACTACATAATCTCAATAACCCACGCAAACGTGAGGGACAGCCCACTAAAGCCGATAGTCTGCAGAAAGCTGGGTGAGTGGCTTAACGAAACGAAGGATGAGAGGAAGGAAAGGATAGCAAAAGCAATGCAAAACCTAAAGTGCTTCGATGATACCTAACCCCACCCAAACCCACGGGCCAACAAAACCTCTTTTCCTCTTTCTCTTTCCTTACTCAAATTACAAAGAAAAACACGAAGGATTGCGAGTCCGCGGGATTCGAACTCGGAACCTACGAGTTAACAGCCCGCCGCTCTACCTGGCTGAGCTACCGAGGTCGGATTATTGTCTTGCTCGTTATTTTAAGCTTTTGTGGTGTCTTTGGGTTTAAATAATGATGGAATTAATGTTCATTAATTTTGCTTTTTAATGCATTGTACATTATGGTGATGTCTTTGCTTAGCGGCTTTATTGTTCTCATTAATGTCTCTACTTCAGTTAATATTTTCCTTGCCTCCAGATACTCGCCCTTTTGTAGGAGTAGGTTTGCCAGGATTAATTTCAGGCGTAGCAGTTCTTCATTCCCTTGGTCCTTATTTTCTATCTCATTGATTTTATCCTTAAGCCTGTTTATGGCTGTGTCTTCGTTGGCACCTATTGCATACGTTTCAAAGTGATGACTGTGGTGAGCAGTACCTATATGAAATGATCTGTATATTACATATGCTATTATCAGTATTGTCACTGTGGGTATTACTGCATAGTATATGTAATTTAGGAGGTTCAGTTGAAAGAACGCTATCACGTCATAAATACCCAGTGCTATCAATGTTACTTTTAATAATGGCTCTAATTTTGACTTATTCACAGATGTGGTATTCACCATGGCAGGTGTTATCCTGCGAGCATCCTTATAAACCCTGCCTCATTTATGGAATAACCTCTGTTGAGTCTAGTATTGGGTCATAAGCAATGTCCTCAGTTTTAATAACGCCATTATTAATCAGTTCCTTAATTCTCGGGGCTATGGAGAGCACGGCCTTTATGGTCTCCCTTGTTACGTAATCCACGGCTAAGACCCCATCCCTACCCCAATACTTCTCGCCCTCCATTATTGCGTATAAGCACCGACCGCCGCAGTAGGGTTTATACTCGCATTTCATGCACATTTCTGGTAATTGAATATTCATTAGTTTAAAGCCAGTATTAATATGGCCAAGCACTGACCAATCTTCCCTAACGGCTATTGGGCATGCAAGTACTCTACCGTCTGTTGATACGGCGACTGCCCTATAACCAGCGCCGCAGGGTGGCCCCTCATATGGCTTAAATAGATATGCATTTAGTATGCCTAGTATTGGCACGATGCCAAATACCTTACCTTCCTCAGCCCTCCTTAAGAATAAATCCACTAACTTCCTAATGCCTGGCAGGTAATTACCATCTGCCCAGGTCTTAATATTCCACTTATCTGTCCATACAACGTTTAATTGCCAATGAACATAGTTAAAGCCAATATTAAGTAGGTGTGTTACGTCTTCATATATATCTGTTAATTCTGTAACGGTCATCCTGGCAATAATCCTCTTAACGCCTATACTCCTTAGGTAATTGAATGCATTAAAAACAGCCCTATAAACACCCCTACCTCTATTGGTGTCAGTCACCTTTTCCCTGCCATCAATTGATAACAGGACGACATCCATCCTCCTCCAATAATCCCTAGGCAATAAACTAACGAGGGTGCCATTAGTTTGAATACCAAACCTCCTCGCCTTAACATTATTCATAGTCCATATGATGAAGCCTGGATTAAGCAGTGGTTCACCGCCGTAGAATATTACGGTGGCATCCTCATCCCTTTCTATTAATTGCTTTAGCTTATTATTTTCGTAGGTTATTCTCCAGGGTACTACGTGTGGTTCGAATGATCCTCCGCAGTACGAACACCTTAAATTGCATGCACCTGTTGTGAAGAGGAGCCACAGCATCACCCAACACCAGGTTGCTAACCTTAATCGCCATACTCAGAATGTTTTTAAAACTGGTGTCTGTCATTGCTAATTGATGGTAATACTCACATTATTACACCAAGTGGTATTGCAGATCGGGCTTGGAAGTAATCAGAGTAATGTATGGATTGCTCTAATCTCAAATATTGTATGGATTGCATTACTAGTGCTATTCTTCTTCCAGGACTATGCAATGATATGGAGGTACTCATATACAGTGGGTAGTTTCCTAACGGGACTTAGTAAATTAATTACCAACAACGTTAATTTAGTGATTGGTCATGTTGATCAACTATTGAAATCAAATGGATCGTACCAAACCGTTAATAAGAGTTTGGTTGAGAAAACAATACAGGAGCTCATGGAATTTGTGGTTATAGAGCCCGTGAATACGGAGCCTACTGGATTAATGAGGACGCTTAAGTTATTGGTAACGGCATATAATGAGAAGCTTGAGAGTTCGATAAGGGCATTATTACCAAATGTTGATAGGCCCTTGGTTCAGAATGTTGTTGATGCTGTTGATGGTTTAAGGGAGTTAAACTACATATACAAAGTAATAATGCATTACTATAAATTGAGTAATAAGTACAAGAATCCCTATCTAATGATGCAGGTCTATATGTTATTGCCAATACTTAAGGAGTACGTTAATGCATTAAATGGTGCAATATCTACGTTCCTTAAGGGGCAACCGGTTGGTGATGCTGCGGGTCCCTTAACGGCCTATAGATTCGTAAGGAGCTGCTCTGATGTTAACGAGCTTACGCATAATATTAAGGATACGTACATAGGACTTTGTAATTTTGAGGGTAGGAAAGTATATGTCATTAAGGCTAGAGGTCCTGGGGGTACGGTTGGTAGTCTTGATGATGGGATAACATACCTAATAGAGAGGGTTGGTGTTAAGCCGAAGATAATAATTACCGTGGATGCGGCTTTAAAACTTGAGGGGGAAAAGACGGGTTCTATTTCTGAGGGTATAGGTGTTGCCATGGGTGGTATCGGCGTTGAGAGGTTTAATATTGAGAGAACAGCCAGTAAGTACGACATACCACTTTATGCAATACTAATTAAGATGAGCCTACCCGAGGCTTTATCGGCAATGCCTAAGGACGTTGAGAGTGCTGTTAATGATGCCGTAGAGAGGATTAAGAGGGTTATTAGGGAGAGCATTAGGGAAGGTGAGGAGGTAATACTAATAGGTGTTGGCAATACTGGCGGTGTTGCCCAGTAAGTTAGTAATTTATTTAAATACTCAGAACCTAACATTACAGTGAGCTTTGAGTATTACTACATAACCTTAATGAGTCTAGTAATTTTCGTAGTGGCATTATTAATTGGATTAATAATGAACAATAGGTACTATAGGGTAATTAAAGAATCACTTACGCAGGCTAGGGAGGCTGAATCAAAGGGACCACTAGCAATTAGCGGTGAGGTTGAGGTTCTAATGTGTCCTCGTTGCGGTTATTCAAAAACAATATCATATAGGTTAGGTGACTATGTTGGTAAGGTTGTCGATGATAAGTGCCCCAATGATGACGAGAGACTTATTGTTCATGCAATATATTCCTCAAGACCCGCTGAGCAATCATCATAAAGATAAGCTTTATAACTGGTTCTTTATTACCAAACCCGTGACCTATTTTAATAAGTAATAAGGTAATGAGTATAAAAGATGTTTTTAGCCTAAACGAGGGTATTGAGGTCACAATAAGGGGCTGGGTTTACAGGAAGAGGGAGTTAAAGGATAAAGTATTCCTTGTGGTGAGGGATGGTAGTGGGATAATACAGACAGTTATTAGTAAGTCAGATCCGAACCTATTGGATATTGTGTCTAAGTTGAATATGGAGTCGTCATTAGTATTAACGGGTGTTGTTAAGAAGGAGCAGAGAGCTCCTGGTGGCGCTGAAATACATGTTAAGAGCATTAATTGGTACTATGTTGGTTATTCATTCCCTATAAATGAGGATGCCGCTAAGGCCGATAGTGAGTACTTGCTTGATGTTAGGCATTTATGGGTTAGGAGTAGGAGAATGTGGGCTGTTCTCAGGGTTAGGCATACGGTATTTGGTGCAATACATGAATTCTTCAGGTCCAGGGATTATTATGAAGTTCAAGGACCCATGTTTGTGTCGGCGGCTGTTGAGGGTGGAGCCACACTATTCCCAGTGAAGTACTTTGATAGGGAGGATGTTTATCTAACGCAATCGTCACAGTTCTATCTGGAGATCCTAATATATGCCCTTGAGAGGGTATATACAATCGCACCGAGTTTTAGGGCTGAGTCATCAAGGACAAGGAGACATTTAACTGAGTTTTGGCATGCTGAGGCTGAGGAGGCTTGGTTGCAATTTAATGATTTACTTAATCTACTTGAGGATTTAATAACGTATGTTGTTGATAAGGTTCTTAAGGAGAGGCAGGATGAATTGAAACTATTAAATAGAGACACTAAGGTTCTTGAGAATGTGAAACCACCGTTCTATAGGGTTAGTTATGACGAGGCAATTGAGATTCTCCGGTCTAAGGGATTGAAGATTAAGTGGGGTGATGACATTGGAGCTGATGAGGAGAAGGTATTAACAATGCAGTTTGATAAGCCAATACTTCTTCATCATTTTCCCGAACAGGTAAAGGCATTTTATCACAGAAATGACCCTCAAAGACCTGAAACCACCTTAAGTGTAGATGTACTTGCACCTGAGGGCTATGGAGAGATTGTTGGTGGTGGTGAGCGTATTTATGATTACGAGGAGTTACTTGGTAAGATTAAGAAGTTTGGATTAAGACCTGAGGACTATGACTGGTACCTAGACCTAAGGAGGTATGGTTCTGTGCCGCATGCTGGTTTTGGTCTTGGTATTGACAGGCTCGTGATGTGGGTTTGCGGGCTTGATCACATTAGAGATGCAGTGCCGTTTCCTAGAGATATAAGGCGTGTTAAGCCATGACCTTAATAAGGAGGAGTTAAAATGGTTCGTTTATTAGTAACCGGTTCTCCTGGTGTTGGTAAGACAACAATAGCCATAGAATTATCAAAGATATATAATGCACCATTAATTGATGTAGACGAGGTCATAAAGCCCTTACTTAGGTGGGATGATCGATTGCAGACGAATTACATAATTGATGAGACAAAGGCGCGTGACCTAATTATGAGGAAATTAAGTAATTTAGAGTTATTCATTATTGATACAATTGCTGTGAATTTAATCGATAGGTCATTGATTGATTGGTGCATTGTACTTAGGCTCAATCCCATTCAATTAATGCAGAGGTTATTAATGAGGGGTTGGCCTCGTTGTAAAGTGATTGAGAATGTACTTGCTGAGATCGTTGGTTCATCATTAAGTATGGCCATTGATACGTTTGGTAAAGATAGGATTATTGAGGTTGATACGTCAAATAAAGGTGTTGGCGAGGTCGTTAAGTACATAGTTGATCATTTATCAAGTGGTGTTCCTAATGTGGGGGTTGTTGATTGGTTTGATACGCTTAGTACGGATTTACTGATAAGTCTGAGTGAGGAAATGGATAAATGCCTAACCTAATGGTCCGTGTACTTAATGCTCCTCATTAGTCTCTTGATCTCAAACATGAATAGCCTATTCCAACCAATATTCTCAAGTCTCTTAACAATACTCCTAAGTGTACCAGCTCTAAGGCTTACGAGCAGTGCCTTACTAACGCGTTTACCCTGCATGAAGAACCTAATGAGTACGAGCCTCTCATTCTCATACTCAAAGACATGGTCCTTAATGGTCTTGTACTTACCAAGCGTATCTCCAAACTCCTCCTCAGCCATATCAAGGTATGCGGCTAGGTCTGGGTCGATCTCCATATACTCAAGTCTATGTAGACCAGAATTCTCAAGGTCGAGGATAGTAACGTCGAGGTCCTTATTAACCTCGAATATGGCAATGCCATAAATGCGCATTTCAATCCCCATACCAATGGCATTATTACGCTTTAAAAACATTTTGTCCAATAATTATTGAAAAAACAGAGCTAGAGCGGTACATGTATATAACTTAACCATATATAGTAAATTATGGTGTTTACGATAGTTATGGGGATACCGTACTTCATGAACTCAAAAAATCCGAATCCCTCACCACCCCTCTTCTCACTTGCTTCGCTTATTATTACATTACTTGCAGCACCAATCAATGTTAGGTTCCCAGCTATTGTGCTTGACGCTGCCAATCCAATCCAAATAATGGAGTTACTTGATGTAACCCCTAGCTCTCTCATTAGTGGTATGTAGAGCGCCACCATAGGTACATTACTAATGACTTGGCTAAGGAGTAGGCCCGATATGAAGACGCCTAATAATGTTGTTGGTTGTGGTAAGTAATGAGCCAGTGCATTGAGAACTCCGGATTCGAGTGCGCCTTCACTTACTATAAAGAGGCCTATGAAGAATAGTATTGTTGTCCAATCAACATTATGCGCGACGTTCCTTCTATCATTACCACTCAATAGATAAATTATGGCAGCGCCCGTGAATGTTAAGGTTACTGGAGTTAGGTATGGGCTTATGTTAAATATATCTGTTATGAAATAAAGTGGTATTAGTATTAATAATATTGTAATAGCGATATACGCTAGTCTCCTATTAACCAGTAATTCCTCAGGTCTTCTGGTCTCCTCTATTACAACCTCGTCATTGTCATCACGAAACAACAGTAATAATAATGGGTACATTATTAATGCGTTAATTGCCGTGGGTGGTAATAGGTAAACTGTGAATATAATGAAGGGTTTAGGCATTCCTGATTCTAGCGCTATGAGTAGGTTTTGTGGATTACCGACAGGAAGTGCAACACTACCTATGGTCACGCCAAAGGCCAACGCATATAGTAGTGGCTTTATATTTATCCTTGCCTGTTTCCTCATGGACACTATTACTGGTGTAAATGCGCCGGCAATGCCGTCATTTGAGAGTGCAAGTGATAATAAGGCAGATAGCCCAAATATTCTAAGTATTAATTTACCTATGTTACGACTACCAATTAATAATCTGTATGCTAAGTAGCTGAAGAATCCACTGACCTCGAGTGCGGATGATATTGTGAATAGTGAAATTAGAAATAGAATAACATTAAGATTTATTGAGGATAAGGCCTGGGTAGGTGTTAATATACCAAGCACAACAGTAAGCGCAGCACCGAGTAACATAGCGGCCCAAGGCTGCACATTAATTCTCCCTATTCCTCTCAGGGCTATTAGGCCATACGTAATCGCTAGTATAACAGCATCCTCTATGAACCGCGTGGGCATCATAACTCATTTAGCGAGTCAATTCGCAGTAATATAGGAATAAAAAGCTTTGTTTTCAGTATTAATTAAAGGGATTTTTGATTAGATAAGGTTAATTAGGAAGTTGAATAACGAATTATTGATGATGAGGCTCGAGAGGTTTGATCTAATGATAATAACGCAAACCTTACTGAACCTACTTAAAAAGGGTTGATTTTATGGTAAGTTGGTGGCATTAAGTGGAGGCGGAGGATTTCATTGATGATTTAAGGGCCGTAATTACATTCTTTACCATAGTACCCATCGGTGGTTCTCATGATATTTCAAGGGCATTGAAGAATGCATGGCTGGCAATAATAATCGTACCGCCAATAACGGGATTATTACCCGGCCTTCTTGGTTATTACCTGAGTCTCTTCGTACATAATAATTTACTTACTGCGTCGATCACATACTTATTATTACTCGTACTCACTGGGCTTAATCACATTGATGGTTTTGCCGACGTGATTGATGCGTTAATGGTTAGGGTATCCATTGAGGATAGGATCAGGATACTTAAGGATCCGCATAGGGGTTCAGCATCGATAGCCATGGTTGTATTATTAATAATAATGGCAATCTCAGCATTAACAAACCTGGCAGGTATTCTATGGCAATCATTGCTCATTGCTGAAATAATGTCTAAATCAACATGTTGCCTTTGCGGCATAATTGGTAAGGAGCCTAGTTATAAGGGATTAGGTTGGCAATTAACAAGGTATAGTAGGGAGAAAGCTCATTTAATAATAATGGCAATAATCATAGGTCTCATAATTACCTACTTATTACTAGGCCCCATTGGTATAGTGATATCCCTAGGATCTATGGCATTAAGTACATTATTATTCATAGCATTACAAAGAAGTTTTGGAGGTGCTGTTGGTGACCTTTATGGCTTTACCCTTGAGATTTCAAGGGTAATTACCCTGGTATTAATGGCATCAATAATAATTGTTAACCTTCACTAATGGCTTAATATTATAAGCAGTAATACAGTACTGCTTTAATATGCCAATGCTTATATCGTATCCTCAGTATGAGTAATGATCCAGATGCCATAATAAGTATAACACCCGACCTAGCTCTCGACATGGGATATACATATGCAGGTGGACTTGGTGTTCTTGAGGGTGATAAATTCTACGGCGCAGCAGCGCTAGGGCTTAATTATTACGTAATTACCCTCCTGTATAAGAATGGTTATGTTGACTATGACTTCGATGAGGAGGATAATCCAGTACCGAAGCCTCAGCCTCAACCCAAGTCCTTCCTTGAATCCCTAAGGCTTACTGACACATTCACAATCAAGTTAAGGAATGAGGATGTGGAGGTTAATGCATGGGAGTATAATTTAGGTTCAGCTCATGCCGTGTTCCTAGAGCCTAGAGGCCCTGAATGGGTCTTGAAATTAACCGATAGGATATACATAGAGAGCAGTGTTGAGGATAAGTTCCTGAAGTACATATTCCTTGCAAGAGGCGCTGTGGAGTTCATTAGGAGGAATATTGGCCTTGAGAATGTTAGGTACATAGATCTTCAAGAGGCTTATGCGGCCATGGTTCCAATAATACTAAAAATACCAGGTAGATATAGACTAATAATTCACACGCCAGGTCCTTGGGGCCACCCATCATTCCCAAATAGACTGTTCGAGGAAGAGACGGGTTATAGGTTTATTGAAGATCCCGTGGTCTTGACAAGCATTGGTGCCGCCATGGCATGGGAAGTCATTATGGTCTCCTCAAAGCATTACGATATAATGAGGAAGGTGATACCCCAATATATTAGTAAGGCTAGGTTCATAACAAATGGTGTTGACCTAAATAGGTGGATGGATCCGGAGATAAGGATGCTTTACGAGAAGGGTTCGTTAACGAGGGATAACCTAGGACTCATTAAGTCTAGGCTAAGAAATGAGTTACAGGGATTAATAAGGTCCTATAAGTCCATTGAGTTAAATAATAATACGCTTGTGACTGCGTGGGTTAGGAGAATGACGCTGTACAAGAGACCTCACTTTGTGGCTAGGTTAATTGAGGAGGGGGAGTTTAATGATGTTATTTTCATACTGGGTGGTAAGTCGCATCCCATGGATAAGGATGGACTAATATACATGAAGAAATTTAGGGAGTTGCATAAGAAGTATAAGAATGTTGTTTATATGCATGATTATGATGTTAATAAGGCCAAGATAGTATTAAAGGGCATTGATGTATTATTATTTACACCATTTCCTGGTTGGGAGGCTAGTGGTACGAGCTTTATGAAGGCTGCAATAAATGGTGTACCAAGTATAGCCTCACGGGATGGTGCAGCCATTGAGTTAATTGCAGACGGCGTTAATGGTTGGTTATTCGGTAATGACATTAGGGATTTAATAGATTTTGCAAATGATCCAAGGGGTAAGGAGATTGATGAAAGGGAATACACCGAGTTTAAGGCTAAGTTCTCTCAAGTCTATGATTTATATAATTCGGATAAGGAGCGTTTCTACCTAATTAGCCTAAGTGCAATACTTAGTTTCGTACCTAGAGTAGACATTAAAAGAGTTCTGCGTGAGTATTACCCTGACCTTGTGAGTGCATAAGGGTTAAAGCTTTTAATTCCCCTATAGCCTTGGTCGTCAATGCCAACATGTAAACTTTGCGGTAGGTCATTTGACACGATTGCCGAATTGTATGTGCATTTACGCAGTGAATGCGGTAAAATTCCAAGGTCTAGGAGATGCCCTGTATGCGGTAGTAAGTATAAATCGATTAGGTTTATGAGGCATCACTTAATTAATGAGGCGTTTATTGAAGGTAGGCATATGAATTATTTAATTAGCATTTAATAGTTAACGTTATTTAATTAATCGCGATACCTTAACTGTGGAGGTAACAAGGATAGTTAAGGTACAGGCGAATTGTAGGGAGTGCTTGGATCTGGCATTGAGAGCATTATCCACACTTAATGGGATATTGCTAATGAAGATCTTCAATAATGACTTGGCAATAACATACGAAACAAATAACATTAGTTTCAGTGATATTGCCCAGGCAGTGCTTTCTCTTGGTATTGGATTAGTACTTAGGAAGGTGGTCATGGTAATGAATACCAGGAGGAATATAGACATTAGTGAAGTGGAGTCGATAATAAGTAGGGTTGTTGACGGCGTTGTTAGTTTATCATATGATCAAGCAACATCTAGGTTATTAATTATAATGCATCCAGATACTGATATTAATACAGTTATCAGTAAATTAGCAAGCATGGACATTGTAATTAATGAGGTAACCATTGATGAATTATCCCAAGTATTGATGGCACGCTCATGATCAGGGCGGCGTTGGTCTTACCAAATCGACGGGTAGATTCAATTGCCTAGTTACATTAGCTAAATGTTTCAGGTATATTGTCAATGCGCCATCCTTCCTAGCCATGTCTACTATTGCCTGCATTATGTCAATAACAGTATCATAGATCTCCCTATTCACTGGGTATGGTGATCCATCCTTACCACCTAACGCGAATGCATATCTTCTTGGGTCAATATTTGCTGGGTCATTCCAATCAATTGGATTTCTATAGATGAGCTCAGCTATTAAGGCTAGGGCTAGCATGGTGCTTGGGCCCAAACCTCTGGTGAGTAATAGATCCTTAAAGTCATTAGCATCCCTAGCTTGCTTGATAGTATCCTCGTTTATCGACGCAGTATATGGCTTAAAGGCACCACTTAAGTATGGATTATAATACCTAGGTGGTTCTTTGCCTAAGTATGTTAATATTGTGGTGTTACCCTTCATCATTGCCTTTACCATCGCCCAATCCCTAACTACTTTAATTGCTTCCTGATGTACAAGATCAAGTATAGTCTTCCTAGCATCGTTACTCGTTCTACTAACCATGTTGAGTGCATGATTACCCTTAATGCCAACAATACCTGTATGTGGTTCATTCAGTAAATCATTCTCCATCCAAATATGGTATCTTCTAGCATATTTTATTTTCTCATTTAATCCCTGCTGAATAACGGCCCACGTACCATCAGAGCCTATGATCATTGCATGGTGATAGAGCCTATAACCATCCTGTAGCGCCGTATTATCGATCTTAGCTGAAAGCCTTGACATTAATTTAAGGGTTTCAATATCAATATCCCATGTTCTACCTAACTCCTCAATTTCTATGGGCGCATTAAGTGCATAAACACCCTTACCACCAATAACCTTAATACCAGTATCCTTCTTGGACAATGCTTCCTTAAGTGCTGCCGTAGTTATCGTCGTGCTTCCCGAGGAATCCCAATCCATACCAATTATATTATTAAACGCTTGGAAAAACACCGGGTTAGAGAATAATCTAATGGTATTCTTAATACCACGTTCATCAATTAATAACTCGACAATAAGTCCACTAAGCCTAACCATCCTACTATAAAGCCATGGTGGTACATGACCTGCATGAAGCGGTAAATCCGCTACGCCCGAAATACCCACAAAATTACTAACTTAATGAGCAATATATAGTTCTTTCGTTTTCAATGAAACATAAGGTAACGATCATTCCCTCACCAGGACTATAAGGTTATGCTTTTATGTACTTAGGGTTTTGTGATTTATTAATGGATTTCGATCTTAGTAGGGAGGAGGCCCTGTTTAGGGATTCCGTTAGGGAGTTTGGTGAGCGTTACATAAAACCTCACTGGGTAGACCTTGATGAGGGTAAGTACTCACTCCTTGAATTAATACCTAGGCTCGCGGAGCACGGCTTAATAGGTTTAACCCTTAGTTCTAAGTACGGGGGTTCAGAGGGTTCCTTCCTAATGGCGGCAATAGCTGCTGAGGAACTGGCTAATGCGGATCCAAGTCTCGCAGTGCCTGTGTACTTCTTACTCGAGACCGCTTGGCCATTTATTGTTCAGCGATATGCAAAGGATAGTACTAAGGAGGAGGTCCTACCGAGACTAACCAAGGGTGAGGCCTGGATTGGCATTGCATCGACCGAGCCTCAGGGTGGTAGTGATGTGGGTAATGAGAGGACTGAGGCGAAGCTAGTTAATGGTAAGTGGTTGCTCACGGGCGAGAAGAACATGGTTACTGGTGTGTCAATAGCCCTTAGGTTGCCCTATGGTGGTGGCTTTGTAACTATAACCAGGACAGGCCCTATTGAGGCTAAGCATAGGGCTATAACAACAATGCTGTTCATGGTTAAGAGGAATGGTGTTGTTAACACAGGCTTTGAGACTAGGGATTATGAGGAGTGGGGTAGGAGGGGAATACCCACTGGTTACTTAAGGCTTAATGGTGCTCCTGTGGATCCAGACTTCGTGCTTGGCGAGGTGAATAATGGGTTTAAGATAGCAATGGAGGGTTTTGATGTTGCGAGAACTCTCATTGGTGCAGCGGCTCTAGGAACTGCACGCTGGATGCTTGAGCAGGGCAGGGAGTGGATTAGGAGTAGGGTTGTCTTTGGTAAACCAATTTCCTCCTACCAATCAATAAGTTTTAAGTATGCTGAATTGAGCACGAGGCTTGAGGCGGCAAGGCTCATGGTTTACAAGGCGGCTTGGCTTGCTGATAAGTTTTATAGGGGTGATTCCTCAGTTTCAATACTTGACATTGCTAATGCTGGAGCTATGGCTAAGATGCTTGCCGTGGAGTTGGCGGTAGACGTAGGTCTAGAGGTCATGAAATGGTTTGGCGGCATGAGCTATTACAAGGAAACACCAGTAACTAGGGCATTCCTAGGTGCCCTAAGTTACTACGTTGGTGCTGAGGGTGCACAGAACATACTGAGACTAATAGTGGCAAGAAACCTAATAGGAAGAGAGGTAGAGTAATCTAAAGCCAGGTGTGAGAATAGTTTTTAAGGATAACGTGCGGTCTTTCATCAATATGGGTCAACAACCAGGAACACAAAGTACAATTCCCTATACCGCATACATACTGTCATTAATAGGTAGTATATTAATGGTAATTTACTCAATAATGGTACTGGCGTTCGCAGCCTTTATTGGTACATTACTACCCCGTTACTATGTGTTTCATAGGTTTGGATATTACCCAATGATGACAATGATGCCACTAACACCTGTGCTTTTCATTGTTACAGGTATTATCGGCCTTATAGTAAGCATACTGGCTCTATACTTCTCTTTAAGGTTGGGCAGATTAAGTGATGTGAATGCTGTGCGTAGTACAGGTGTAATCCTTCTTGTACTGGCAATAATAGGTTTGTTTGTTGCAAATGGCTTCTTCATTGGTTTTATACTGCTTCTGATTGGTTCAGTATTGGCTATGACGTGGAAGCCATAAATAGGTCCCTTAAGGTAATTAGAATTAAAATGGTTAGTAAGGCCGTGATGAGGTTTATTGAGGAGTTATTAAATCCATACTCAATTTATTACTCGGATGGTGTATTAAACAGTGAGGGAATGACGTTATTGAAGGTAATAGCTAGGGAAGTCCTTAGGGAATACCCTAACCTGAAGTCGAGGTTTGCCAAGGCTAGGCGTAGGAGGGATTATGAGTATGTTTCGGGTCTCCTTAATGACGTAATTTCCTATCTTTCACAGTCCTCTCGATAAAATCTACGGATCTTCTGTAGATTCTTTCTATGTTGAAATTACGGCCCTTAATAATGATTATACTAATTAGTACTATGAGCAATACTAAGGTCCTTATGCGTTTATAAAGTCTCGTAATACCCCTTAGGCCTGCCATACCTGGTTCTCATTATTACGCTACACTTATATTTATCTCTGTATTAACTTGGTCGTGTCTGAATTAACAACGGCGCTTAGCATTGCTAAGAAGTGCTCATCATACATGGATCTGGCAAGTGGATCAGTTGCCGAATACGACTTCATACAGTGGCTTCTGAATCAAATAGATAATCCACTATTCTCCTATGAATTACAACCTGTCAGTGTCCTTGTCTGGAGGGATAGGTTTTCGAGAATTGTACATGGTAGTAATGAGTTTAGGGCATTGAGTATGCCGCTAACCCTAGGTGGTTCCGATAGGGGTAAGTTAACGATGGATATTAATGATTCGGAGGGCAAGGTATTACTTATGGACTATCCCGAGGATATGGATGATGCGAAGTATATATACATAAAAGCCATGGAGAAGGGAGCACTCGCGGTGATCTTTAGGGATAGGTACCCTGGTGTGGTTAGGAGGATTGTGGTGACGGCAACACCCGATTACTCCTGGGACAGGGCGCCACCACCAGTGATACCCGCACTCACTGTTTCTAGGGAGGTTGGTGATGAGTTAAGCAAGCATGTTGGTGAGGAGGTGGAGTTCGTGAGTGACGTAGAGACTAAACTAAGCACTGGTTATAACCTCATAATTAACCTTGAAGGCAATAGGGAGGAATCGGTAATTCTGGCGGTACACCACGATCATTGGTTGACGGGCTACGCAGATAATTGCCTAGGCATTGGTTTAGGGACAACCATGTTACTTAATGCGATTAAGGAGAGGTCGAGCATTAAGAGGGGCTTATCCTTCATTTCCTTCACTGCTGAGGAGGCTGGTAATCCAGGGTTTGCAAGTCTTTATTGGGCCTATGGATCAACTAGGTATGTTGAGTATCTCGAAAGGAGGGGCTTACTTAATAATGTATATGCTGTGCTTAATCTGGATGTAGTTGGTAGGCAGTACGTAATACATACTAGTGAGGATTTATCAATGCAATTAAGTCAATTGATTAGTACTCAATGGGAGTTGCCCAAGCCTTATTTTGACTCACTGAATTTTGAGATGAATGGTACACCATCGATGACATTATCAAGTCTTGATTATTACTGGGATGTTTATCATACAGACAGGGATACTGAGGACAAGGCTAGTCAACGGGATATTGACTCGGCCTTTAAGACTGCGGGTCAATTACTTAATTATTTATTAACTAATGATTTAACGCCATCCCCATACATATCCGTATTAAATAGGGATATAATAAGTGTGGGCTTGGGTATTGAGCTTAAGGAGGATTGGGATACATACAGGCTTGTTAAGTACTTACTTTCTAAGTACCTGGTTGAGTATAGGCGTGATGGTTCAGTGAAGACTATATACACGAACTCAATATTATCCTACGTGAGGAGGTTCATAAACATTAATGACATAAGCCAGGTACCGCTCAGGGTTGAGGAAATGGGTACCGGAAAGGTCATAATGGACACAAGCACCATAAGAAACGTGAGACAACTAAGCCAATACATATCCCAAGTGATAGAGTCATTGGCTGAGGACATGAATATAAACCTAGTCACCTAGCTCCTTAGTACCTGTCCTATCCCTAATAAGTGTACTTGATACTTTATTCCCAAGTCCATCCTTAATTATTGGAACAGCAATAATGTATAGAGGTCGTAACCCCCTCTCTCTCCTAAGGTTATTTATCTCAATAGCCCTGGACAAGGTCTCTAGGCTTACCACTATTGCATCAATCGTTGGATCAACAATTGTTGGGCCGTATGGATCATTAATAACGTCAATTATCACATCACGGTCATTACTGCCCAACTCCTTAATTAGACTCCTTAGGTTAAGGAACCTGATCTTTAATGGTTTCACCTTGTACGTCTTATAGGCCTGGGCAAATTCATCGCTCGTAACGCCAACAAGCACCTTGCGCCCATAATTAAGTGCCGTGAATAGCAATGCCGTATGTCCCGTATGGAGTGTATCGAATGTTCCACCGACGGCAACCTTCCTGAACCTGAGTCTCTGCATATATTAAATAATGAATGCATTAGTACTTAATAAATCTTGAAGCTCTCTCTTTAATGCCATGCCTTACTACTTGTTTAGTCACTAGCTATATATTTAGTGGTTATTGATATATATGGGGTAGAAAAATAATACTTGAGACTTAGATTTTTATACCCAGTTATACCCTATATGCGTGTCATCTATCTATAGGAGGGTTATTAGGATTGGCGAGAAGAGTATTGGAATTACATTACCTAAGCGGTGGCTTGATGTATTAAGTGTTGGTGTTGGTGATGTCGTTGAGATAAGCCTTATTGGTAAGGTTATTGTGGTTAAGCCCGTTACACAGGTTGGCGGTGAGACTAATGAGGTTAGTATATCACTTGGTGGTTCAATTGATGAGACCACTAGGGTAATTATTGCGAGTTATATCGAGGGTTATGATAATGTAGAGGTTATTGGACAGAAGGACGTGATTAGGAGGGCCTTCTCGAGTGTTGAGAAGAAGTTGCCTGGTTCATTAATGCTTGAGGGTGATGGTAGCGTATTGATTAAGGTGGCGACTAGCGAAACGAATGTCGATCTCAACGAGGTAATTAGCAGTATGGCCAATATTCTAAATTCCATGTTTGGTAAATTCATTGATTACCTTGAGTCGAATAAGGATGATTTGTTAAGGGAGGTTCTTGAACTCGATGATCAGATGGATAAGTTGTACTTCCTCGCATTAAGGACGATAAAGAAGCTATCCTTTAGGGATCCGAAGAGAGCCATCGACGATACCATAGTCGTGAAGAACCTAGAACATGCAGCGGATGCGTTGGATAGATTATCGAATGCCTTTATGAGGATACAAGCAACTCAGTGCAGGCGTGAAATCAGTGAGAAGCTTAGGGATGTTTGGACTTACATAATGAGGGCTGTGTATTCATACCTGGAAAACAACATCAATAATGCCATAAAGGTACTACTCGATAGGGAACGCATGCTCAATAATATGCTGGAACTTGCAAACACTGGATGTACTGGACTAAGTGGTTTATTAACGGCTTCGATACATGAGGGTCAATTAATAGTTGCATTAGCAGCGGACATAGCAGAGGCAGCCTTCAGTAGGCATGTTAGGAGTATTGCGAAGCCCACTAGATTAATCACTGGTGAGGAATTAAATAGTGAGGAGTGAGTTTAATTTAGGCTTTATGATGAGCACGTCGGTAGCTGATTAATGAGGATGGTCAGAGATGCTGATATCCATGGCCTTAGGGATCTCGAATTACTCATACAGAGTATACCGGGTTATAAATCACCGAAGTTAAACCTTGAGCAGTATATAACTGATGCGAACATTGTTGCCGTAGCTATCTGGGATGCGTATATGAGGAATTACCTAATCAACGCTAGGGTCCTTGATTTGGGCTGTGGTACGGGTAGGTTTGCAATAGCCGCGGCATTAATGGGCGTTAGGCAGGTAATATGCATAGACATAGATCCAGAAGCCCTAGCCATAGCTAGGGAGTCGGCCAGCAAGTACGGCTTAAGTAATGTTGACTTCATCACCAATGACATCAGGAACATGGCAATTATGGGCAGATTCGACGTAGTATTCCAAAATCCACCCTTCGGGATACAGTCGGAGAGAGGTCTCGATATGAAGTTCCTAGCCACGGCAATAAACCACAGCGGCATAGTATACACAATTCACAAACTAAGTACCCTGGACTACATAAGCGATAAGGTTAACTCACTGGGATGCGTGATGAGCGTGCTAGATAAAGTAACAATAACAATACCGCTCATGTACAAGCATCACAAAAGAAGAAAATACAAAACCGAGGCATTCCTCGCACGAATAGAATGCTCCAGGAAATAACTAAAAAGTTAAAAATCCCGTAGTGAAGATTAGTCCTGCGGGGGTGCCCGAGCCAGGTCAAAGGGGACGGGCTCAGATGTGCTTTTTGCGCGTGGGAGTCCCGTTGGCGAAGGCCTGCGTGGGTTCGAATCCCACCCCCCGCACCAGGGGTTGAATTATTCGGCCTTTAATGTTGATGTTTTGTAGGTATTTCTTTAAAGTTCTTGGTTTAAGTATTGCGGATTTAGTGGCATTGACGGGATTATTCCTCTGGTGTTATTTCTTTTCGGGCTGAGCCTTAAAATCCCGTCGCTAATTAACCATTACATAACCTAATTACATGCTTATTTCTAGCCATTGTCTCCCTCTCGATCATAATTGTTGTATAATTAATCCCACTACCATTATAATCCTTCATCGCTTGCGTAATCATTGTATTATTAATACGGTTTGTTTCATTAAGTGGAGGATTACTGTGAGTATTTATTGTGTATAATTGATGAGCGATAATTATTATGGCTATTATTGAGAATAGTACAGTCACTGGTACTATCGTTATTCTTAATCCCATAATACTTACTTTGCCATGTACTAATTTAAATATTCATTGCACTATGGTGTTTTATTGATTCATGTTGAATCATGAGTAAGACTTATTTGCTGAAGTTATTAGTTCTTATTGATTCCCGTGCCGATGAGTCCCGCGGGAGCGCGGGCCTGTGAGCCGGCATCCGTCGGGCATGGAGCCCAACACATTTCATCTTCTTCCGCATTCTTCATTGATTGCATTCATTATGATTCTCATTGCTTCCTCAAATATATCTCTCTTAACCGACCCTAACCCAATCCTAATACCATCATCTTTGCCGAAGTACTGCCCAGGTACTGTCAGGATATCCCTACTTAGTAACTTATTTGCGAATGTGCTTCCTGTAATTTCCTGGCATTTGGTCCTTATATAGAGTATGGGCATGTATTCCACGTAACTAATACTGACGTAGTCACTAATCTCATTAATCACCTTTCTCATAGTATCTACATTTGGTATTATTATGCCTAGGTTCCTTTCCCTAACCCAACTCCTATTCCGTAGGAGTATTGATACGTATTTTAGATTTAAGTCGATAACGAGCGGACTTACTAGATCAATTATTCCATTAATCTCCTTCACTATCTCATTATCACCGACGACCCAACCAACCTTAATCTCATTCATTGTGTAGAACTTTGATGTGCTGAAGGTGAAGATTATATTCTCCATGGGCAGGTCCTTAAGATTATTCTCAACGAATTCTAGAAATATTGAATCGATTACAGCATAGGCATTTCTCCTTCTTAACTCATCACTTAACTCCCAAAGTAATTTCTTATTCAGAAATGTACCGAGAGGATTGTTCGGATTCGAGAAGAAGAGCGCTGAACCTCTCTCAATATTATTAAATAATTCAGTTAATGATTTATTAATGTTCAATTCAGTTTGCCTTAAACGAAGGAACTTCGGTAGTACTCTTATTGGTTCATACTCAGGTATTACAGTAATTACTCTCTCAATTAACCCTAATTCCCTCAATGCGGTTAAAGCGGCGAAGTTACCCTCCTGTGTACCATGGGTAATTGCTAAATTCCTCCTATCAACACCATAAATACTCATTAAATCCTCAATGAAATTACTCGCTTCACCAAGTTTTATTATCTCGTCCAGTTGTATTGGCTTAACACCACTACTTGATACATCGTACTTAGCCCTATGTGTCCGTAACCACGTGAAATGCCCAATCTCCACGGTTTACAAAATTATTCCAATATTAATAAATAGTATCTATTCAGTAAATCCTAAATACCATGAATCACTAATTAAGTCATGACGCAGGAGAAGAGGTTTATATTGGTTATTGATCAAGGGACCACTGGTACGAGGGCTGCCTTGACTTCTCACAATGGCTCAATAATAGGCTATGCATACCACGAGCATTCCCAGGTTTACCCAAAACCTGCCTGGGTTGAGCATAATCCGATGGAGATTTGGGAGAAGACTAGGTTAGTGATTAAGGAGGTCCTTGAGTTCACGAAGGTTGACCCGAGGGAAATAGCAGCTATTGGAGTAACTAATCAGCGTGAGACCACGGTTATTTGGGATCCAAGGAATGGTCAGCCGGTCTACAACGCCATTGTCTGGCAGGACAGAAGGACATCATCTATGATTGACTATTTAAAGCAGAATTACCTGGGCGTGATTCAGGAGAGGACAGGTCTCGTTCCAGATGCTTATTTCTCCGGGTCAAAGATTTGGTGGCTCCTTGATAATGTACCTGGACTTAGGGACAGGGCCAGGAAAGGCGAGGTGGTCTTTGGTACCATCGATACTTGGTTAATTTGGAACCTAACTAGGAGTAATAAGGACGTGCTAACACCCGAGAGAGGCGGTGCACATGTTACTGACTATAGTAATGCGTCCAGGACCATGATATTTAACATCCATAAGCTTGACTGGGATGATGAATTGCTTGAGATTGAGGGTAAGATTCCTCGAGACATACTACCCTTGCCAAGACCATCAAGCGATAGTAGGATATACGGTTACACGGGCCCTGAGGTTTCTCAACTACTTGGTGGCGTGAATATTCCGGTTTGTGGCGATGCTGGTGATCAACAAGCAGCTCTCTTTGGCCAAGTTGGTTTTGAGGTTGGTGAGGTTAAGTCGACTTACGGTACTGGGAACTTCATACTAATGAATATTGGGGATACACCAGTAAGATCTAGGGCAAATCTATTAACCACTGTTTATTACTCCATTGAAGAAGGCAAGGCAGAGTACGCACTTGAGGGTAGTATATTCATCACTGGAGCTGCCGTACAGTGGTTGAGGGATGGTCTTAAGATAATAGAGGTTTCTGACGAGATAGAGCCATTGGCAGTCTCAGCCCCCGATACCGGTGGCGTTTACTTTGTACCAGCATTCACGGGACTTGGTGCGCCGTATTGGGACCAACATGCCCGTGGGCTTATAATAGGCATTACACGTGGTACAGAGAGGAAGCACATTGCCAGGGCTGTCCTTGAGGCAATAGCGTACCTAAACAGGGATGTTCTTGAGGCCATGGTGAGCGATACGGGAATTAAAATACCCAGGATTAAGGTTGATGGTGGTGCCGCTAGGAATAACTTCCTAATGCAGTTCCAAGCTGACATAACGGGTATTGAAGTCTGGAGACCAGTGATCTTCGAAACAACATCGCTGGGCGCAGCTTACCTTGCGGGTTTAGCGATTGGTCTTTGGAAAAACCTGGATGAAATTGCCAAGAACTGGAAATTGGACAGGGTATTTAAGCCGAGGATGGACATAGAAACGAGAGAGCGGTTATACAGGGGCTGGAGGGCGGCCGTACAAAGAGCCCTGGGCTGGGCTAAGGAAGTTCCATGGGCTTATGGATTATAGATAGAAAATATAAAATATAAGGTAATTATATAGCTATATCATTTTTATTTATAGTAAAGATATCCTAAGGAGAAGTTATAATAAATTAAATGAATAAAGGTTAACATTTAAAAATAATGTTTATTAATTTTTTCCGTATGAATAGTCAGGGGTTACCTAAAAGAAGTACATATACGGTTTTATCGGCAATGGGTTATTTTTTAGATGGTTATGATCTTAGCGTGATCAGCGTCTTCACTTATGCCCTTCTTCAGTTTAAGTTCTGGCATTACACGAGCCTGGAACTGGGTTTTGTGAGTGGTGCGGCGTTGTTGGGTGCTATGGTTGGTGCAATAATTTTCGGTCATTATTCTGATAGACTCGGTCGTAGGTACTTATATGTCTGGGATTTGTTGTTTTTCGTAATATTTGCCATACTTAGTGCGATTGCTAATGATATAATTCAATTAATTATTTTTAGATTCTTTGTTGGTTGGGGCGTTGGTGCTGATTATTCACTGAGTCCTGTGTACGCTACTGAGATGTATCCAACGGGTAGGAGGGGTATGGGCTATGGCTGGGTTTGGTCCTTCTGGAGTATTGGAGCTCTGGTTTCTTTCTTAATCGGGTATTATCTCTATATTTGGAACCCCATTATTGGGTGGCGCTGGGCTCTTGGCCTTGGCGCCATACCAGCACTAATTACTGTAGTGCTAAGGGCTAGCATGCCTGAGTCTTCGAGATGGAGAGTCGCTGTACAGGGTACTGAGGATGCTGTTACAGAGGCAAAGAGACTTTCTGTAGTTACCGGCTTAACTGAGGAGGAATTGAGTAAATTAATAGAAATTGAGAGGAAATTAATGGACCAGGTAAGACCAGGTGATTGGCGCTGGCTATTCAGGGGTGATTTTGCTAAGAGAACGGCCATTGTGTGGACGCAATGGATACTATATGATATTGGTTCCTACGGATTTGGGCTATACTCACCCGCAATACTTGCAATGCTAGGATTTAAGGGGGCACTAGCTATACTTCTTTCGTCATTGTTATACGTACCCGGCTTCTTAGGCGCCCTGGGTGCAGCGTTTCTAAATGACGTTTGGGGTAGAAGGAGGTTACAGTTGATAGGGTTCGGTGGCTCAGCCCTTGGCATGTTATTCGTTGCCTTAGCTGCCATTTGGCAGAGCGCGTTTGCATTATTAGCATTAGTTATTGGTGTCACAGGGCTTATACTGTGGTATGGTATTGGTAATCTAGGCCCAGGAAATACGATGGGGCTTTATGCAATTGAGCTATTCCCAACAAAATTAAGGTCAACATCTATGGGTTCTGCCACGGCAATAACTAGGTTCGTATCATTCCTAAGTGCCTTTGAATTTCCATACATTGCATTAGCCATTGGTAAGTTAACATTCTTTGAATTCCTATTTGCTATTACATTTATTGCGTTTATTTTCACGATATTTTTTACGCCAGAAACTAAGGGTATTCCTCTTGAATTAATAGCAATAGCTAGGACTAGGGCGCCGAGTTTACATCCGAGGCTTGAAATTCCAAGTATCGAGAGACACTAGTAATGTTTAATTGCTATAATTACTTAGGTTAAAACGAAAGACTATGGTTTTAGTCTTTGGACATAGGGGCGCCATGGGTTATGCACCTGAGAATACATTGTCCTCGTTTAGGATGGCCATTGACATGGGCGTTGATGGTGTTGAGCTCGATATTCACATGACTAGGGATGGAGAGGTTGTTGTCATTCATGACTTCACGGTTGATAGGACGACAAATGGAAGTGGTTATGTTAAGGACTTAACCTTGGCTGAGATTAAGAAGCTCGACGCCAGTGCCAGGTTTGGTGGTAAGTGGCGTGGTGTTACTATTCCAACACTTGAGGAGGTATTTAGGGAGTTTGGTAGGAGGGTTAAGTATAAGGTTGAGATTAAGCGTGGTAGCGATTATTACCCTGGCATTGAGAGGAAGGTCGTTGAGTTAATTAGGAAGTATGGTGTGGATGCCCAGGTTATTTCCTTTGACTTTGATGCCTTAAACAATGTTAGGTCTATTGATAAGGACATAGAGATTGGTATAATATTTATTGGTAGGATTACTTGGTTCATTGACATTGCTAGGAAATTAAATGCACAATGGCTACATGCATCTCATGACTTAATTGATGAGAAGGGTATTGAGTTAGCGCATAGGCTTGGTCTAAAGGTTGGCGCCTGGACTGTGAATGATGAGGAGGAGGCAAGGCGTCTCGTTAATATGGGTGTCGATGATATTACGAGTAATTACCCGGACAGGATTTTGCGCGTTGTTAGAGTTGGTAAGGTGATTTAACAATGGAGTTTGACGTAGCCGTAATCGGTGGTGGAGTTAATGGTGTATTCACGGCATTGGACTTAGCCCTTAGGGGACTTAAGGTGGTGTTGCTTGAGAGGGGGATCATTGGTGGTGGGACGTCGGGTAGGATGCATGGTTTACTACATAGTGGTGCTAGGTACGTGGTTACTGATCCTAAGGCTGCGGTTGAGTGTGCGGAGGAGAATAGGGTCATTGCCAGGATAGCGCCTCACGTGGTTGATGATGCTGGTGGTTACTTCGTGGCAATTACTAAGGATGACCTGGATTTCCAGGACGAATTCATCAGTGGTTTGAGGAGGGCTAATATTGATTATAAGATTGTTGACGTTAAGGAAGCGATTAGGGAGGAGCCTAACCTGAACCCTGAGGTTAAGGCGGTGATTGAGGTTCCTGATAAGGTAGTCTATGCGAGGGAATTACTAATGAGTGCGGCTATATCGGCGTACATTGAAGGTACATTGATAATTCAGGGTGCTGAGGTCGTGGGCTTCGATATTAACGGTAATGAGATAACGAATGTGAGGGTTAAGGATAATGTTAAGGGTGATGTTAAGCATGTTGATGCAAGGGTTTTTGTTAATGCGGCTGGTCCCTGGGCTGGGCGTGTTGCTGGTATGGCTGGTATAAACGTTGATATAATGCCCACGATGGGCGTTATGGTGGTTTATAGGCATAGATTGACGAGGAGGGTCATTAATAGGATGAGACCTCCATCAGATGGTGACATACTAGTGCCGTATGGTTCGGTATCGATTATGGGAACCACGGCAGTAATCATAGAGGATCCAGACAACCTAACAATAGCTAAGGATGACATTGATTTTCTAACGTCAGAGGGTTCTCAAATGGTTCCTGCATTAACGAGGGAACCCATTGTTAGGGCCTATGCATCTGTTAGGCCGTTAATAAGTATACCTGGGGCTACTGGGAGGGAGGCCACCAGGGACTTCATGGTTGTGAGGCATGATAAGCCAGGGAACCTTGTCTCGGTCATCGGTGGTAAGTTCACAACGGGTAGGTTGGTTGGTGAGAAACTTGCTGACGAGGTTTCCAGGGTACTGGGTATTAATAAGGCATCAAGAACTAGGGATTACACATTGTTTGGATCCAACTTAAGCATTGATATTAAGGATTTGGATCAGGAGGTGGTTTCAATTATCAAGTCATTTAGGGGAAGCGTTGATGAGGAGAGGGGCTTAATAGTGTCATTATCGTTAATACTCCAACACATTGCCCATAGGAGTAGGTTATTGATTGGGTGGTCCTGATGTCGAGCGAGTTACATTATAGTGGTTCATTTACAGTAAGTAAGTCACCAAATGAAGTCCTAAACTTCATAACTGATTTGCCTAGGGCAATAACCTGTATACCTAACATCATTAATTATGAGGTGCTTAGTAAGGATAGGGTTAAGGCCAGGTTTAGGGTTGACCTGGGTAATGAGGTCCCCATTGCCGAGTTGAGGAGGATAACCACGGACGCAACCATTGAATTAATTAATCAGTCAGGTAACGAGGTTAGGTATAGGGTTGATGGTAGGGCCGCGGGTAGCGCAATAAGTATATTGTTGACTATAAGGATTAGTGGGTCAGGTAATGATTCTCGAATCGATTGGGACGCCACTGCAAGCCTGGGCAGGTTACTTCAGATGATGAGCAGGTTTGTAAACATCGACTCATTGGTTAAGAGGATTTCTGAGGATACTATTCATGGATTTATAGAATGCCTATTGAGGTAAGTAGTTTATGTATTTCGTAAACTTAAAAGCAGGTAATATAGGCTATATTCATGACTCAGAGGATTGAGGATAGGATTTCACTGAGCACGGGCATTAATGCGTATTATAGGTGTTGGTTAGCGGATAAACCGCTGGGTCTCGTGATTGGGGTTCACGGCTTCGCAGAGCACAGCAGTAGGTATAATGACTTCGGTAATTACCTATCAAGCAATGGGTACTCACTGTGCATGCAGGACCTGAGGGGTCATGGATTAACGGCAAGTCCCAAGGACCTTGGTTACGTGGATAGCTTCGACCTATTTCTAAATGACCTGGAGGAATTCATAGAGTTAATGCTCAAGAGGACGGGCTTCAACTCGGCATTCCTACTTGGGCATTCAATGGGTGGCTTAATAGTGCTTCACTACTTAGGTAGGATTGGTAAGGGAATTCGCGCAGCGGTGACAAGCGGAGCCGCTGCAATAGTCAATGTTAGCGCTGGTTCCTGGTTCATGCTATCACTACTCAATGCGTTATCACCAAGGTATAGACTAAACCTACCGATAAACCCTGAGTTCCTGACTCATGATAAGAAGGTCGTTGAGGAATACGTAAGTGACCCCCTCGTCTTTAAAAAGCCAACCGCCAGGATCCTGTATGAGCTTGTCAGGGCATCAAGGAACGTTTGGAAGTATATCGATAACATATCGGTACCCATAATGATGATGCATGGAGGTGAGGATAGGGTAGTACCACCAAGGGCCACCCAGGAGGTATTCAGTAGATTGAGGGTTAGTGATAAGGCTATGAAGATCTATGATGGGATGTACCACGAAATACTAAATGAGTTGAATAGGAATGTGGTTTATGAGGACGTACTAAACTGGCTGAGAGCTCACACCTAATTCTCCGCAGTCCTTATACGCATCCAATACTGCTCTCAAATCACGTAGTGCAATTTCAGGGGGCATTGGGACGTCGGCATTATTAATGACTGACTGTATGAAGAGCTCAATCTCCCTCTCAATCGCATTTACCTTCTCAACAATGACCTTCTCTCGCTTCTCATCAATACTAATTACTAAACCACCGTATGGCTTACCAGGAACACGACTATCCGGGTCCTCCATTATGAAGCCACGTTCACCATAAACCTCGAAAGCGGGTGCCCTATCACCACCCGACGATGACCAGGAATAAAGCAAGGTCCCCACAGCACCATTTTTAAACTTAAATATTGATACGCTGGTGTCTTCACCCTCAAGCCCGGCAAAGCCGCGTGTGCATATTGACTTAACCTCGGTATAATCACCACCAAGGTTGAGTAAGGTATCAATATAGTGAATACCACCGTCAATAAGCGCACCACCACCCATCAACCTCCTAATTCTCCTCCAACCACCCGGTGAATTAAACTGAAGCTTCCTAACAATAATCATCGAGATCTTACCTAACTTACCCATAAGTTCCTTGGCCTTCCATACTGACGGATCGAAATAATGATTCTCAAGAACCATGAATTTCTTACCACTGGACCTAGCAACATTAATTATACCTACTGCCTCCTCGATCGTCCTCGTTATCGGCTTCTCAAGCATCACGTGCTTACCAGCCTCGAGAGCCGCTATGCTCATGGGCATGTGGGCGTCATGACTAACCACAAGGTCTATTACGTCTACGTCAGACCTCAATACATCGCTATACCTCATGAAGTAGCCACTGGTGTCATACTCCCTATGGCAATCCCTCGCGTACTCCTCAGTCCTACTAAACACGTAAACCTCCAGCCCATACTTATCACGAAGTTTTGATAGTGCATTTAAGTGGATCTTGCCAAATCCTCTACACCCAACAACCGCAATTTTAAGTGACATTCGCTATAACGTTAATGCCATTTTATTTAAGGGATTTCTTGGCAAACACCTTCCTTGGATCAACCCTATGGAATACCCTGCCAGCCCCATGGAGTGGTATGTTTGTCTTACTGAAGTCTATGCTCCACTCATCAGCAATTCCAGTTTTCACTTTAACTTTCAATACTTCAAAGACAAAGAGCGTACTTTCACCAACATCTAGCCTATTCATAACCCTCACCTCATACGCGGCAATCGCATCCCTCCAGGTTGGTGCCTTAACGATATCACTCGGTATTAACTGTACCTTAAATTCTCTTATCTTATCCACGTCCCTACCTGAGACGGAACCAAGTTGATAAATTAAGTCAACATGCTTAATGCTTGGCACATTAATCGTGGCCTCAGGGTGGTAATTAAGGCATTGATACGTGAATGTCTCCCTATAAACAGCCACCCCAATTGTTGGCGGTTCCTCTGATATTGGTAAATTCCAGCTGGCGGGCATTATATTCACCCTATCACCTGGGCATAACGTAATCAGTAGGATTGTGGGTCTTGGATGTAGAAGCCTATAGAATACGCCATTGTATTCTATGAATGACACGTATAGAGAGTTCACGGTACTTAAAAACCTAGTTCCTCGTTCTCTAGCAATATTACTTACATATTTTCTACGCATTATCAATTATTGTAAGTATATGGTAATTTTATTTCGTAGATTTAATGATAATTGATGTATGATTACGTAATTAATTGTGGGAAAGTTGATGAAGATTCTCTCGTTGGTTCGTCTATTAAGGAGGTCATTAATTGGGCCGTAGGTAGGGTAATGAGTAATGAGAAGACATTGATCATAATGGGTGAGACTGGCAGTGGTAAAACCACCGCATTATTAGCAATAATGAATAGGTTAAGGAAGTTAGGAATACCTGTAACCTATGTAAATGCCTATAATGAGCTTGGCCTTAGGTCCATAAAACTTGTTGATTGCCATAATGACCTAAATGCGAGGGTCTTACTTATTGATGATATTGATGCAGCATTCACAGTACCTAGGATTGCCCAGGGATTCATTAACAAGATCCTGGATTTTAACGGTACGGTAGTCGTCACATTAACGATACCCTTGCTTGTTGGCAATGAGTTAGAATTACTTGAACCATTAGTAAGGTTTCTACGTAATGCGTCAAGGATAGCTATTGAGTATCGTGATGACGACATAAAGATGTTCGCCCAAAAAATAGGTATTAGTTATGTTAAACCCATTGTGAAGACTCCAGGCATGGTTCTGAGGAATTTCAGGAAGTGGGATAATAATGAGAATTCAGTGGTTGATAAGGTTCTTAATGATAGTAATAGTGTTGTGTTATAGTATCCCACGAAATTCCTCCTTCATTCTCTCGATAAGAATTTCAGAGCAATCAAGTATGTTTGTGCTTCCTAGGTCAATTAGATTTATACCAATGCCATTAATCTTAAATATTTCTGGGTCAATCCAGGATATTTTAAGGAGATCCGGATTAATGCTTCCCTGGATTACTGATGATGTGAGTGCGTGTTCACCATTTATTGAATACTCAATCATGCCACCTTTCTCATCAGTCTTGATATCGAAATACTCCCTTAAGGTTTCAATGTCTTCCTTTAATACATAAGCCTTGATATAGTTATCATTCAATTTATTATTACTTATAAGGTACTCAGCAGCGTCGGTATTCGTAGGCACCCTATTCAAGCCCTTGGTTAATAGGTATATATAGCTATCCGCAATAATGTCGAGTCCTAGGTGCGTTGGATTTATTACGAAGTATACAGGAAGTGCTATTAGGCTCTCCACAACTATGCTTGTTGGGTTCTCAAACATCTTCTCTAATGGTATTAACATTTCACCATTGATATTCTTAACCTTAATATCAATGCCATACTTCCTCATTAACGTTTTATCAATATATGCTATCCTCTCGCCATCTCGTATCGATTTATCCTTACAAGTCACTGAGAGTATACCCTCATTAACACTTATTGATATGCAGTCATTGAATTCCGCGTATTTAATATTATCGATTGACCAATTATTTATCTTTGCCAAGTCAGCAAGGAGTGCCACTGAATCCTCCATAATTATATAATCCAGGTTTTTCCCGTCGACTCGGTAATCATAGGCATTATATGGATATAGGCTAATTACATCCTCAGTGCTTAATGACATTATTGAACTCTCTCTAATGGCCTTAACTATGAAGGCCTCCTTAACCATATCCCCAACTATCTTCTTAATCCTCACCAATATCTCAAGCGCATTCATTTTATTAATGATTGAAATTAAAATTTAAAAACTTATCAACTGATTTTAGCCATAATTACGTTAATGAAAGCATCCTTAGAATTCAGGTATAACTTATTTAAATTTATAATTACTCATGTTAATACGTGGACCCTTTAGTAATTAAGGAATTCCTTAAGGAAAATCTTAATAGAATATATGATGAATTCAGTACCCATGAGTCGTTACTTAGGATTACGACGAGTAAAGCCATAATTATTGGTGATCTACATGGCGATTTTGATACATTATTACGAGTAATGGATAGGTTCTCACCAGATAAATGGACATACATAATGCTTGGAGATTATGTAGATAGAGGCGAGCACCAGATCGAGACGCTATACCTCGCATTAAAGTTGTTCCTTGAACATAGGGCTATACTATTAAGGGGTAATCATGAATCGCCATTGACTAATTATGAATACGGCTTCTACATGGAATTACTAAGGAAGTTTAGTCCTAGGGATGGCGATTCCATTTATGATAGGCTAAAGGACGTATTCTCACAAATGCCAATCTCAGCAGTTCTCAATGATAAGTACTTCCTAGTTCATGGGGGTTTACCAATAAATAACGTGAGTATTGATAGTATCGCCAAGCTTCCAAAGCCTGATGAAATACCTAGTAATGAAATAACATTTCAACTGTTATGGAATGATCCATCTGATGATGTTAAGTATTACGAACAAAACATTATTAGAGGCCCAGGAACATACGTATTCGGGCCTGTATTAACAGAGAATTTCCTTAATAATAGTGGATTAAAGATGGTGATTCGAGGACATGAATATACACCACAAGGCTACAAGTGGAACCATGGAAATAAGGTCTTAACAATATTCACTTCGAGAGCCGGTCCATATAATGGTACAAAGCCCCACATGGTGCTAATTGATGGTGGCTCGCTCAGTATTATTGATGTTTCCTCGTAGTATCCATACGCGCAGTTTAACACTGTTTCTTACCTTAATTATTCATTATTAATTACTCAGTCTGGGGCTTGGCTCAGTCATGAGTCCTAATCAGAGGTGGTCATCACACGCGTTCTTATACTTGGGAGTGATTTAAATATTATTGTATCAGAATGATTTATAAAGGGGTTTCCCCCCCATTAGTGTTGTAAGGCGGTTACTACGTCCGAGTCCGAGAGACCAAGAAGGAGAAGTTTCCAAAGAGGTAGGGGTAGAGGTCCAAGAGGTCCTAAGCCAGTAAATGTTGGTGATGTAATAGAGGTAAGCATAGTGGAGACATCTAAGAGAGGCGATGGTATAGCTAGGGTGAAGGGTTTCGTGATCTTTGTGCCTAATACAAAACCGGGGGATAAGGTTAAGGTTAAGATAACTAGGGTAGGTAGATCGTACGCTGTAGCTGAGATAACACAGGAAGGAGCTGAGGCGTCTCAGGAAAGTGCTGAGGAGGCCGGAACCGAGGAATTTGAGGAAGAATCTGAGGAGTGAAATCCCCCTATAAAGGGTTTTTATTAAAATTATCCGTGTAATGTCTTTCTAAGTATTATTTTCGGGCCATTTATTAAGGAGAATTTAATAATGGATGCTGGTACTCGATAATACCATATATTTCCCCTCATTATTCTCTTGATCAATTTCTTAGTATTTGACATGGAAAATGCACTTATTCCTAGTCTTCCCATTACTAAATGATCAACTCCATAAGCGCCTAACGATAAGTAATAAGCCAATGATAGGTTCTTAATTAATGGTTCGATACTTCTCAAATAATTATTTGCAAATTCTGCAGGGTTACTTGAATACCTTAGTGCTAGTGCTGCTAATGCACCGCTATACATGGCGTAGAAAATGCCCTCGCCTGTAGTTGGGTCGGCAAATCCACCTGCATCACCAATTAAGGCTATGCGTTTGGAGATTATATTCTCACGAGGCTTAATTGGGATGGGATGGCCAAGTACTGCACCTTCTCTTAGTCCTATATCATGTACGTACTTAATGAGTTGGGTTTTATAATTAGCCCAACGTATTGAGCCAATACCAACATCATATTCATTATCACCTCTTGGAAATACCCATGAATAACCCCATTTCATTCTTGTCATATCTATAATACATAAATCATTATGGTAGCTCCCACGTGCTATTGTCATGAACGCCATTGCGTTATTTCTCCGTATATTATTACCAAGGCTCTTGGCAATTATGGAATTAACACCATCTGCTGCAATTACGTATTTGCCGATGTATGAATTATTCATACCCGTAACACTAACGTAATCATTACCATTATTAATCCCAATTATTCTATCATTAACGTAATCAGCACCCTTCTCTAGGGCATTGGATAATAGATAATTATCGAATTCATCTCTGGAAACTACACTTATTATTGGTTCATTGTCGGTAATGATGAAGGAACCTGCATTATTAATAATAACCACTCTATTACATGTATTCCTAATGACATTGTTTAAGTCAATACCGAAACTCCTCAATAAAATTACAGATTTCTGAGTTAATCCGCCACCACAGGGTTTCATTCTTGGAAAACGAAATCTATCAATAACTAATACCCTTAATCCAAGTCTTGCTGCTACGTAAGCAGCCATAGAACCGGCAGGACCAGCACCAACTATAATAGCATCATACGTATTGCCCATGCTATTGAGATAATGCTAGAACCCTTTTATTTCATATACCTTATTGTGATTTTCACTAGTACCTGTGCGGTATTATTAGCTTAAACCCGTATAGGAGAATAGCCAATATACTTGCTATGTATAGTGTTGTTAATACCTGGTTACTTAATACCAGAATAATCATCACTGCAATAAGTACTAGAATAATCGATAGCTCATGAATTAAATCCTTTAGGAAGGAATAACTATGGGTTAACTGTCCCTTAGGTGTTGGTACCCACTCCCACTCATCAATTAATAATGACTCTATTGAGTATGCAAGCATTGGGAATGACATAAGTATCGTAAGTAGTACCGACCTTACGGCATTTGTTATGAAGTCCCACATTCCATAACCTACACGCCTACTAATTAGTAATAGGATTATGGTTAGCGGTATTACGATGATTGCGTTTATGGCCTCGAGAAATAGTATTGATATTGGTGGTACCAAAACGCCTATTATTGAGAGTATTACTGTTACTAAAATTGATAATGCAGCAAAGGACATGCTTGGAAACTGTAGCATCCAAAGCAAGCCATCAATCTTCTCCCAAAATGTGGTCTTATTAGACGTAATTAGTAAACTCAGGTTATGTTTCATATTCCATATACTATTAAATAACCATCTGCTAAATTGTTTCTTAAATGATGGGTATGTATATGGTACCTCACAGTAAACATCAGAATCTATTAGCCCAACTTTATACCCTCTCGACCTCAACTTTATACTAAGATCAAGATCCTCACCAGTGCATTCGCAAAAGCCGTTAACAGAATATAATACCTTTCTCCAGATCACTAAGTTATTACCGGTTATGGCTGGGAAACCACCACTAAGGAACCTACCTCTTATGAAAACTTCATTATAGACATCATACATGAACTTCAAAAGCCTTGAAATAACATTATCAACCGTGTAATAACCCTTCCACACAGCAGTGATCGCATCATAACCGTTCAATAACGCATTCACAGCCTTCATTAAGTAATCACTAGGCATTATTGTATCAACATCAAATACAGCAATAACATCACCTTTAGCATGCTTAATCCCATAATTTAGGGCACCGCCCTTATAACCAGTATTATTTACCCTACGTATTATCCTAGCGTTTACGCCCAACTTATGCATCATAGAGCCTATTATCTTAGTGAGCCCATTTACGTAATATTCAGGGTCATCACTTATGTATAGCACTTCAAGTAATTCCCTGGGATAATTAAGTGATGCTATGTTCTCTAGGTTTCTTTTTATTGTTAATACGTTCTCGTTCTTTATAGGTATTAATATAGATACAAAGGGTAATTTGTGCACTGGTATATTTTTGATACTTAAATTGTTCCTTCTATAGGTCTTAACATACCTTAAACTCGCCATGCTATATCTCACTAATACTACTATTTGTATGAAGCTTAGTATAAGTGTCGTTATTGTTATTATGTATGTTATTGATAATATCATTAATGCTACTGGTGTTAATGGCCTTGTTATTATTCCCCAGGGATATTGATTCATCACGTACTGCTGAATTATTTGCTTAGTCAGTTCCTTAACCTCGAAATACTCATTACCGCTCATTATGTAATGCCAGTATTAAATAAGACCCTTAATTTGTGTTTCTCTCATTCTCTATCATTTCCTGGAGTTTGGATAAGGCATGTTTATAGTCCATTGATAGTACAAGCATTTCTGTGTCTCCATACTTAGATAATAACCCATTATTAAGTAACTCCTTAATACTGTCCTTAACATCCTTACCCAATAGCATTGAGTAAAGTGCAATCACTCTCTTTGCCTGTGCTGATATTTCCATATCAATCATTTCATCATAAATCCTAGAGATTCCCTCAGCAGTACTAATTAAATTCTCAAGCTTGACATCACCCACAACCTTTATCCTAGAACCCTCAATTTCCGCATTTATACCCTTAATATGGAGTAAATCAATGATTAGGTCAATGGGTATGGCAGCACTAAGCCTTGCCTTACTGAGTATGAAGGATATATCATAAGTGCGAACACCAAATTTACCCCTCATTAACTTAATATCATTATATAGTCTCTTGATCTCCATGATATAAAGCTCAACTTCATGGGGCTCGCCCTGTATTGAGACCCAGACCCTAATCCCACTACCAGTATCATAGCGAATAAGCACCTCTTTGCTCTTAATCTTATTTGTAATCATCTCCATGAATGTTAATGCCTCATTTATATTATTAAACGTGAATACTAATTCCCTGCGCACTATTGATCACAATCATTGTGGAACTAATGGGTTATAAGGCTTTGGTATCGGGCAGCACCGAAACAGTAACGTGGTGAGGCATACTATAGATCTTAGCTATTTCTTCCTCTATCTCAGTGGCCACATCATGCGCCTCAACGATGCTCATGCTCTGCGGTAAATATACAAGTATCTGCATAATGCTTACGCCCTCAATATCGATAATGCGAACATCACCTACACGACCACCATACTTAGAACTAATATTTTCAGCCACCTTCCTTATTTCATTGATGTTAATGATTTTCTTATCAGGCTCTAAGTGAATCCAAACCTTGGCATTGGGTATTACCTGCCTTACCTTACTCTCTATTTCACTTATAACCTTACTAATATCGCTTAACTTAGCATTACTTTTAATAACTACGTGCATACTAACTATAGCATCATTATTTGGAGAATCTATTATATTTAGTTCATGAATATTAATTATTAATGGATCCCTAACACCAGCAAGCACCTTTTCCACCTTTTCACGAAGTTCAGGTTCTACATGAACCATAACAATTGATGAACCGATTTCATGTTTTATGGCGGATTCTACATTATCAGCAATGTCATGGGCCTTAGAAATACTTAAGTGATCAGAGACGCCTATTGTTACCTCTATATGAGCCATGGAACCTGCCCTCCTGGCCCTAACATTCTTTACGGATATAACGCCAGGTACAGACTTAGTAATGTTAGTAATCCTCCCAATGAGTTCCTCAGATGACCTATCCATTAATTCATCTATTGATGTCCTCATTAGGCGAATACCAATTATTGAAAAGTAAATGACAATTCCAAAGGCAACCATGGCATCAAGCAAGGTACCCCACCTATCAAACAAGCCAACGTTCAGTCTTTCCATTACTAGGCCAACAGACATGAGAACCACAACCAACGCAGAGATTGCAATATCACTCATGAAGTGATAGGAATCAGCCTCGAGAGCTCTACTGTTCCATTTTATTGCCACTCTTCTTAATGCCCTTGACCTATTTACATCGATTATTATTGCCATGGACATAACAATGATTGCAATAATATCCGGGCTGAATGGTATCCTCATTATTATACGTTCTGCACTTTCATAGCCAATGAGTATGCCAGCAATGATTATGAATAAGGAACCAAAGAGTCCACCAATGCTCTCGGCCTTACCATGGCCAAAGGGATGTTCCCTATCAGGTGGCTTAGAACCAACGCTAACTGCGACCAGTGTTATTGTCGTCACTAAGATATCTAAGAATGTATGCATTGTCTCGGCAAGCACGGCCAAGGAGTTTGTGAGGAGCCATGCAGTAATATTCATTATGGTTATCGATAATGAAGCTAATAATGAAAGGAGGGCTACCCTAGTCTTCTCGTTCTTCATATACATAGATAAACTTCTCATTCCTACTTCTTTATCCTGGGATTCATTAATTAACCTATCTTCAGTCATGCTCTAATTCGATAGCAAATCCGATATCAAATTAATAAAACTAACTGCTCAAGAAAGATTTATTAACCCTAACTTTAGGGTAGCCCTAATGAATATGGTCTCACGAAATGGTCTAACAATGATAAGCAACCTGGCATTACTAACAACTGTGGCAGTATTACTTGGACTTGGGGCATTTAACCTAAACTTCCTACTTCATCCATCGAGGCAATTAACTGTGACTGAAATACTAATAGTATCTCTATTTCTGGGAATGCTTCATGGAATAACGCCTGATGAGCATACATGGCCAATAACCTTCAGCTACGCAGTTGGTGAGTACAGTACAAAGGGAGGTATGAGGGCAGGTTTCCTATTCTCGCTAGGTTTTACGATACAGAGGGCCTTGTTAACGACATTGGGTTACATAGGGCTTGCCTACTTCTACATGAAGTATAACCTTGATGGGCCGGTTTACTTCGTGGTTGGCCTGGTTATGGCAATAGCTGGTTCATACATATTGAGGGGTAAGTACATACACATACCAATTGATGTGTTACTTGGTGGTCATCAGCACCATACAAATGAAGCCAGAAGAATACCACTTCATGAGGCGCATCCTAGGGAAGTACCGATAAAGATGACAATTATCCATGGATTAATAGCAGGTTTTGGTTTTGGTGCTTACGCTTCAATAATAACATTCGTACTCGCCCCAGAAATGCCAAGCATATGGTACGCACCATTACCCGGATTAATGTTTGGAATAGGCACTATGATAATGCAGATAGTACTTGGTGCGGTCTTTGGTGGATTATTGAGGGCTAAGAAGTTCACGGAAGAGGAGGTTAAGTACGTTGGTAGGAAGACGGCGGGTATTACGCTTTATTATGGAGGTATTGTGTTCGCCCTGGTTGGTCTACTGATCATCTTCTTACCACAAATTGATGCGTGGGCAATAAGTACTGGAATACCAATACCAAACCTCGATGCAATAGATATAGGCTTTCTACTTGTTATCTCGGTAGTGGGTATAATTGGATTATACGGCATTATTAGGTCATATAGGGAGGCCGTTAAAATCCACAGAATTAATTCATCAACAACCAATAATGCATGATTTAAAATCTATTTTCGTAATAACACTTATTAGGTCTTAGATTCAGTCTTTATTAGCGCTAATGCCTGAACGACTCTTTTCACAAGTTCTAAGTCGGCCTTAACCCTAGTGTATACATCATCAGGTATTTCACCCTTAGCCCTATTATCCTCAAGCTCCTTTATCATGCTATCAACTTGGTCAGTGGTTAGTGTTGTGACATCCATTGACCTAAACCAATGTTCCTTAATACCCCTGTCAATCTCGTCAATCTTAGACTTAGCATCATCATACATATTAGTTAACTTTGTGAGTGTATCTGTTAATTCCGTAGATGATCTTGAGTACTCCTCATCATCAATGAGCCCAAGCTCCTTCTTAACCTTAAGCATGTCGAGTTCCTCACGTATTGAGTCAATACTAGCCTTAAGCTCATTAATCCTAAGTGCTAATAATATGTTATCAACGTCCCAATTTCTCTTAACGCTACCAACGGCGGTTTTATAATCAGACCACATGCTGTTTAAACGCTTTATTTGCTCAGTGTAGCCGTCATAGGTCCTATTAATTTGCTTAAGTAGCTCCTCGTATATTTTCAGCATATCCTCACTCATGATATCACCCCCTCAATCTCAGCCTTCAGCTTCTCATAAATCTCCTTACTGATCTTACCATCCCTATACATCTCCTCAAGCTTCGCTAGGGAGAGCTTAAGCTTACTGATCTCAGGCGTCACTGTAGTCATTAACAACCTCTTATAATGCTGATTTATTGTTGATTCAACATCTTGATATCTAGCATTCAATTCCTTAAGCTTATCACTAATCCTATCAAGCTTCTTCTGAATATTATCCTTAAGTTTATTATAGGTTTCATCGTTTATCAAGCCCATACCCCTCCTAAGCTCAACCTCCTTAAGATCCTCGCTATACTTATTACGAATCCTCTCAAGAATAACCATATACCTCTTAAGCTTTGCCTTCTCAGTCTCCCAATTCTGTCTAGTTGATTGTACAGAGCCTTCATAATCCTTCCACTTATCATTAAGAGTCTTAGCACTTCCTTCAAACTTGGATATTATTGATTCACTGTTCTTAATTAACTCATCCTCAGCATCTCCCATGGACTCAACACGCGTGGTTGTTGCGGTGACGGGGACCGTAACTACTTGTTGCTGTGACTGTTGCTGGGTCTGCTGTTGTAGCGGTTGAACAGTTTGTGAAGGCTTGGTCTCGGCTTTGACCTGCGCGCCCTTGGTCTTTGTGTATTGTACGTATATTGGGCACTCAAAATAATCACCAAAGCAGTACCACTGGAATGGGTTAATTGGTCTCTGTGCATATGTACATACGTACCCACTCGCTGTCCTTTCAAGTCCTGGACAAACAGCCCTAGACATTATTAATAATCCCTGTATTTTAATTGCTTAAATATGTTGCGTTCAATGATCTAACGATCCATGGTCATGTTACTAATGAATTCAAATAATCCTGAGGCACTCCAAGGTCTATATAATTACCATCCATTAAATAAACAATTATTTTCAAGCCCATCTGCCGTAAGGTCTCGATGTACTTATTCATGTCGAGTCTTTCTTTATTCAATCTTTTAATCAATGAACCTCTCAATATGTATATGCCAGTGACTATTGGTAATGTAATGGTGGGTTTCTCAAGCCATCCTCTGAACTCGCCATTAGGACCAATATCAAGTACTCCATACCTAGCAGTTAGCTTATAATTTATTGAGATTATCGTTATATCTGCATTATTTGACTTATGGTATTCAAGGGCTTTTATAAGAGATGCATCAGTTAATACATCGCCATTTATTATGATAACATCATCATTATCATTAACTAATTCTCTCACGTACCATAACTGCCCAGCAGTACCAAGTAATTGGTCTGCTGTAACAAATCTAATATTGCGCATGGCATTACCCAATAACGAAAGTATCTTATCCGTCATGTATGCTGTCACTATGATGAGGTCATCATAATGCAAATCCTGTGATTTAATCCAACTCAGTATATGCTCAATTATTAATCCATCACGAAGTGGTAAGTATGGCTTAGGAACCAAGTAAGTGAGTGGTCTTAATCTCTCCCCTAAACCTGCAGTTAAGATAATTATTTTTAACATTGTAGACCTACATGTAGTCCTTAAGACCAAGCTTCTTTAAATGCCTATTAATTACCGAGGCTTGCTTATCGAGCTTCTTAGCCTCCTCAATAATATCCCTCTCCTTACTCTCCATATTCCTAAGGTCAAGCAAACACCTGCCATCAGGTGCCATTGCATGAGCCTCACAGACTGCGTACTGGCACTTATACCCAATGCAAGGTCCTCCAAATAATGTACATTGAGTTACTACCTTATTACCCTGCCTAACGATCTTCAAAGCCTTCTTGGCGCACCTGAAGTATTGGAAGTTACACCAGGTACCATCACAGTACTTAACCTTAACCTGGACATTAGCCTTGGACACGGTAATCCCCTAGCTCTTAATACCCAATACACACCTTACATATATAAGTTTTTTCCATTACTAAATTAGAACTGCCCGAGTTGAGTCAATATTTCATTGGTCAACTTAGCATAACCAAGAGAATTCAGGAAATCAAGTACTTCATTTAACTTAGGTGACGACCTAGCCCCCCTCTTAGTAACCTTAAGTGATGCGGTTGCATTAGCAAAAACAAGTTTATCTATTGGGTCCAGGTCTAGTACGGAAGCAACAGTGTAAGCCGCAGCAAATGTGTCACCAGCACCGGTCGTATCTATTGGAGGAACCTTAAATGCATCTGAATACTTAACCTCACCATCTCTAAGCAACAATGCCCCGCGGGGGCCAAGCGTAACTATTAACTCCCTAACCCTAACCCTACTCACTATATTCTCGGCGGCCTTAACAACATTTTCTGAATGACCTAGTTCTCTGGCCTCAAAGCTGTTCATGAACCAAATATCAACATCGTTCATTATATCCTTAATCACATCAAGCCCCTTTTTAGCCAATGGTGTACCTCCATCAACAGAGACGGTTAGCCCCATGGATTTGGCAATGCGCTTTGCTACCTCGATAATCTCGGTTCTACCGAGGGCCACGTGGACGTGTGATACACCATTCATGACATCATTAGTAATATCGTTGGGTGTTAATCCCAGGTTAGCCCCTGAATACCTAATCATTCGTTTAGAGCCATCGAGACCCACAATCACAATCACTGTTCCAGTCTTTTCATGGCTAATGCGCTTTATGAACTTTGTATCAACACCCTCGGATTCCAATTCCTTAATCAGCATGTCGCCGAATTGGTCATTACCCACGGACCCAAGGAACCTAGAGCCAAGCCCAAGCCTTGCCACTGCAACGGAGAAATTAGCAGCAGAACCTCCACCACCCATATAGGTCTCATATGCGTCAACCGACTCATCGGGTCTTGGTATAGCATCGGTCTTAACGTAAATATCTAGGTTTAGGTTACCCATTGAGAGTACTATCGTTCTTTTGTTCACGAGTAGCTTTATTAACTGGGCTTATTAATTCTTAACCGTGGATAATACAATAGATGTAAAGAGGTTGCTTGAGCTTAGGGATAGGCTGGATAGTAGGATTAAGGAGCTTCAGGAGGAGCTTAATTTACTGAATGAAGTTAAGAGCGTCCTTGATGACATAATAAAGTCTCAATCAATAGTACCAGCCACTGAACTCGTGAGTAGACCTCAGGACCTAGGCAAGTTGGTGGAGACAAGGGAGATTAGATCTAGGATTGGTAATGAATTACTGGGTACCGTTGAGGTTTACGAGAACGGTGTGAATATTAAACCGATAAAGCCATTCAATAAGGATAATACGGCATTTAGGAGGTTCTTTAGGGATAAGATACTCGAGGGCTTTAAGCAGGAGGATGACAAGTTGGTCAAGGACGGCCAATTAAGACGTGAGGAGGCCTTTAGCTATGAGATTAAGCTTGATGGGGATAATGTGGTCAGTGTAATCATTAAGAATTATAGGAGCGATGAGAGGCTCAGGGAGATCATTAGGGCCCTGAGATGGACACTAGAAAGGATATTGAAGGAGGAGGGTGGGGAATAAGATAATCATGGGTTAGGGCCTTCCTCAACCTTGACCTTCTTCTGCTCCTTATACATCTCGAGGATTTCATCCACTGTTGTTGCTTGTTCTGGTGATTTATCGGTTCTATAGCGTCCCGTGAATCTTGGGAATCTAATGGCCAGTCCAACATCGGATCTTACGCTACCCACGCAACAAGTGTGGAGTGGACTTAAGGTTATTTCAGCGCCGATTATTTCAAGGACGACGGCAGGTACAAACCAAACATCAGGCTCCATCTTAGAGACAACCCTTGGATGCCTATGCGGTATCCTATACGGGTCAAGCATCTGCTTAAGCTTTACTAAGTCCTCATCGGTAAATCCACTACCCACCTTACTCACTGTGTAGAATTGGTCAGTCTTAGGGTCATAGGCAGCAATAAGCAATGCACCATACGTGCCAGCTCTCTTACCACGGCCCCAGAAGGCGCCAACAACGACTAAGTCCAGGGTATCCGTCAATTCACTCCTATAGTCACGCTTATACTTAATCCAGAGCCAGCCCCTGGCGCCCATTTCATAAATGGAGTCAGCTTTAATGGACTTACACATGACTCCCTCACAACCATCACTTATGGCCTCATGGAAGAACTTATCAAGTTCCTCAGCATCATTAATTACCCTCCAAGTCGCTAGATGGACATACTCACTTGGTTTGAGAATTTCGAGCAGCCTTCTCTTCCTATCAATCAGTGGTAAATTCGTTAGGTCCTGTCCATCGACATACATAACATCAAACAGGAATATGTTGACTGGGTACTCCTTCATCGCCTCCTTGACATCATGCTTCCTCTTCCTATGCATTAACTCCTGGAAGGGCCTAAACTCACCCGTGTCCGGATCAATAGCTATTATCTCACCCTCCACTATGTACTCCTTGGCATCAATGGCCTCCTTAACATACTCAGCAACGTCTGGATAAGCATACGTGATGTTCTCAAGTCTCCTACTGAAGATCCTAACCTCGCCATCCCTAGTCCTATGCACCTGAGCCCTTTCGCCATCATACTTATACTCAACCATTGCAGTACCACCTAGCTTAGCCAGTATCTCAGCTGCTGTACTCAATCTTTCCGCAAGCATTGGCTGGATGGGTACACCCGGCGTCACATGGATCTTACTTAAGGCGTTCTGACCCTCCTGGGCAACCATCTTTGCTATATAACCAAGGTCTGGGTAAATGTGGTAGGCTCTCTCAAGGGCGTCCCTAGACACCTTATAAGCATCAGACAGGGCATCCAGTATGGTCATGTCAGCAACACCAAGCCTTAACCTACCAATCACGAACCTAGCAATGTACTTAGCCTCCTCAGGCTTAGCCCTTGAGAATAGGTATATTAGGAGCTTAACCTTAGTATCTTGGGCACCCTCACCGCTTGCCTTGGCTATTGACATTAACGTATCGTAGACCTTACCCATTGTCAATTCCTCAATACCCCCACCACCAAAGAACTCAAGTATTGACTTACCGCCACCCTGCTGAGGTTTACTACTCATTATCCTCTTCGCGGTTTCGCCAATATCGCCAATCTTTTTATATAAATCTTCGACTTGCTTAACAGAGGCCCCAGTGGCATTGGCAATAGCCCTAAAGGTGAACTTTTCAGCGACACCAAGCTCCACACCCTCCCAATCAGGCCTTAACTGACCAAGTATGAAGTAAATAACCTTATCAATAACATCCGGTGGCGTCTTCTTTAGGAGAGATGATAGTAACTTGGCCATGACAGTCCTTTGAGTAGTTGCCTCAATACTCTCAAGAACTCTCACAACATCGATGAATTTAATATCATTACCGCTAGACATAGCGATTACAACACTCTATTAGGAGGTTAATTAATCCACCGCTTCGTAATACCCAAAGAATAGGCTAGATAGGCAGAGAATTAAAACTTTAATAGATAAGTCGTTAGATCTCAGTAAATGTCGATGGATCCAGATTCAGTATTAAATGAGGTATTAGATATAGTGAAGACGCATAATAAATGGCGTAGGTTAGAGGCAATAAACCTCATACCCAGTGAAAACGTAATGTCACCATTGGCGGAATACGTGTATTTAAATGATATGGAGGGAAGGTATGCGGAGGGCACATTAGGTAGTAGGTACTATCAAGGGACTAAGTATATTGATAGGCTTGAGGGGCTTCTTGCGGGCTTAATGGGACAGTTATTCCACGCAAGGTTCGTTGAGGTTAGACCTATTTCAGGCACTATAGCCAATGCTGCGGTTTATGCGGCACTTACACAGCCTGATGTCACTATAATGTCTGTCCCGCTTAATTCAGGTGGGCATATAAGCCATAAAACAACGGGCGCGCCAGGAATTTTTAGATTGAAGGTTGTGGATTTGCCGTGGGACAATGACGAATTCAATGTTGATGTTGGCAAGAGTATTAAGTTGATTAAGGAGGTTAAACCAAAACTCGTGATTTTAGGAGGTTCTGTATACTTATTCCCACATCCTATTAAGGAACTTCTTGATGCTATTCATGAGGTGAATGCCGTATTACTCCATGACTCAGCTCATGTACTTGGATTAATAGCTGGTGGAGTATTTCCAAATCCACTTGATCTAGGCGCCGATGTCATGACGTCATCAACGCATAAGACATTTCCCGGTCCTCAGGGTGGTGTGATCTTCACAAATAGGGAGGATTTATTTAAGAGCATTCAAAAGACCGTATTTCCCGGCCTAACATCTAATTATCATCATCATAGGTATGCCGCAACTGCCGTGACTGCAATAGAAATGATGAAGTTCGGTAAGGCATATGCCGAACAAGTCGTTAATAATGCACGGGCACTAGCTGAGGAATTACATGCCCTTGGATTTAATATTGTGGCTGAGAATAAGGGGTTCACGAGGACTCACCAGGTTCTTGTTGATGTTTCGAGGGTTGGTGGTGGCACGAAATCCGCTGTTTTGCTCGAGGAGGCTAACATCATAGTGAATAAGAATGCGCTTCCCTGGGATAGAGGATTTAGGGACCCAAGTGGGCTTAGGCTTGGTGTTCAAGAAATGACTAGGTTTGGCATGGGTAAGGATGAAATGAGAATTATCGCGGAATTTATGGCTCGTGTTCTCATAAAGAGGGAGGATCCAAGTAATGTTAGGAAGGAAGTGATGGAGTTTAGAAGGGAGTTTACGCAGGTTAAGTATGGCTTAACGCCAAGGGATGTTGGTATTGATTTCAATATAAGTATGTTAATGTAAGTGATGGTTCATCAAATAACTAAGACCTTATGTAGTTAAAGGGAGTCCCTATGCACGGTGGTATTGTGCTTGATCCAATGGAGTGGTTAATAGTCAGGAGTTATTATACGGCACTGCTTCCTCAATTAAACTTTGAGGGTGATTACCTAGCGGCTGAATTGGCGCCTAGCTTCTGTAATTATGATGGTGATTTAAAGGAGTTTAAGTGGGATATTGTTAATATTGTGATGCCGCCAATCGAGATAAAGCCCAGTGATGATGGCTTATTAATCGCTGTTGAGGGTTACTCCGTTAAGTTACTTCATGATTGGGGTTTAAGTCCTGGTATTGTTATTACGGACTTTGACTTTAATCCTGAGGAGGTAATTAATTGTGATTGTCTAGTGCTTGGTCATGCGCATGGTGATAATATTAATTACTATCCTAAATACGCATCCAGGGTTAGGAAGTTGCTACCCACAGTTCAGGTATGGCCGAGAGGTTGCTCATTATTAATTCCTGGATTTACTGACGGTGATAGGGCCATTTACCTTGCATATTATATGGGTGCTAGGGAAATTAGAATTTATGGGTTCAATCCAAGTAAAGTTGTGAAGAGGAATGATGAGATAAAAAGAGCGAAGCTAGAAATAGCTAAGGCGTTAATTAATAGAGTCTTACAAAAGGCTAAGGGTAATACCGTGATTAAACTACTTTAATCACTGCGTTGTTGGTGTCTCCTGTAACTGGGCTATTGTTACTAAGGGCTTTTCCTTACCCACTGCAAACAAATAATCAATTATTGTCCTAACTTCCTTGCCATCACTTGTCATAATCTTCGCCGTAGACCCCCTCTTCCTGTATGTTTGTATTATTTCAATTATCTTGCCGTAATAGCCCACGTTCTTACCATCAACTATGAGCCCCAGGGAGCCTAGTTCCAGTTTTACGTGGTCTAGGATCTTATTCCCGCTTATGTCTATTAATACTGAGTCAAGCGTTTCGTACTTACTCCCCTCTTCATAAGGTAATTGTAGGTTTTTACCATCATGTAGATTAAGTTGTATTTGTCCTCCCTTAACCATCGTCTTGTTCTCAATTCTACAAAGCTTATACCTCGCCTCCTCCTGACTTATTGGTACTGGCCATAGAAATTTAGTTGGATGAGGAACTAACCTATAGGTCTCGTTCGTTGGTATAATCTCAATAACATCCATCAATCCAACTGGGTATTTATAATCTCTCCTAATTTTTCCATCAACCTTTATCAATCCATTACCAATTACGTACCTAGCCTCCCTAAGGTTTTTCGTATATCTAAGCACGTCCCTTACCAGTATCGCTAATGGTAATGACTTAGCCAATGGGTGAGGTCCAGGGCTTGGCCTAACAACCCAAGTGGCTTCCTTAGTTGATACTGGCCACCATTCAGGTGCTTGATAACGCCTAAGATGTCTTCTAGGCATTGCCTATCACCGTGAGTAAACCCTATTTAAAGGCTTACTATTGTTTCGATTCATTACTACCGCCTTGTCCAACAACAATGACTTCAGGTTTTCTCAGCGCCTTGGTCTCCTTAACCTCCTCAAGCTTTCTAAGGTACTCTTCACGCTGTTTCCTGACCCTCTCAATGGCTTCAAGTCTCTTCTTATCACTTGTGTCCAGCTCAACAATCATTACCTTTGACGGATGTATTGGGTAATAAACAGTCTCACCACCGGGCTTCTTCAGTGTTGCGTTCTCCACGTGAATCCTCATCTTCCTTAGATCAACCTCCATTACCTTACCCCTAACGCCCTTGAAGTCACCCCTTAGTATTAACACGGTGTCACCCTTCCTAACAGGTAACCTCTTAATGCCATACTGTCTCTGCAGATCCTCGCTTAATCTAGCCGTCAATAACCTACGCCTAGCATGAAGTGGTGCATTATATAGCGCCCTCCTCTGTTTCCTTGGTTGTTTCGACTTTGTTAATGCGACCATGCAATTAAACCCGCTAAGTTAATTACTTAAAAATTTTAATATTCTTATAAGGCATGAAATTAAATCGAGGCTAGGTAAATTCCCAAAAACATTATTGCGGAACCAATTATCTCAGGTATGGTGGGCTGAATGCCCATGATTAAGTAATTAAGCGCTAATGTTAGTGCTGGTACTGTGAATATGTATGGTGTTGAATTAGCAACACCAATGGCATTAACAAGCAAGTACCAGGTTAGGAATAATACGGCACCACCAATGACTGATGTACCCAGTAAATTACCGATAAACCCAGGCACCCACTCAATTCTCATAAATGTGTTTAATCCATCAATCATTATTCCCATGATTACAAGCATTAACGAACCAATTATGAACATGTTAGACACGACAATTAAGCCATCATTATTACCCAACTTCCTGAAGTATATGCTATATAAGGCCCAAAATATGGCATTTATCACTGTGAGTACTGAACCCATTAGCGATACTCCCCTAATTATTGAGGACACGCCGTAAATAATAACACCAACAAATCCAGTAAGAGCGCCAATCACGTTCAAGGTCCTTGGTTTTTCATGAATTATCAATACTGATAATGGTATTGCAAAGAGGGGCATCGTGTAGCCGAATATGGCTGAGGAACCTGGATCAATGTAAAGAAGTCCGTAGGCCCACAATGCCGTGCTTAATGAGGAGAAAAGGCTCAGTAGGGCTAGGTCCTTATTTAGTATGAAATGGTACTTTCTATTAATTATTACAGCAATTACCGCCAATATTAATCCAGCCACCGCATATCTAATTGCCATATAACCCAATGGCGGTGAGTACCTAAGACCGAATTTAACAAAGAAGTAATTAAACGATGCTGAGAACACATAAATCAATAAATAACTAATGAATATTGTCTTCCTCATCATCGTTGACAGGTATATCACTTATCTTAAAAACCGTTCTACTTAATGATTAATGAAAGGGATAAAAGGCAGACCCTTAAATTACGTTAGGTATTAATGCATTACTACGATAAAGAACCTGCCTTTAAGGAGATGAAGATTAGGAGGATTAATACCGTGATTAGGGGATTTCCACTAACCTTCGTGTTAGCTCCTGGCGTCTTTTCAAGCGAATACGTGGATGCCGGCACTAGGTTATTGGCTGAGAACATGGTAATAATGAACGACTGGGACATACTCGACATGGGCTGTGGCTATGGTGTTCTCGGCATTGTAGCTGCCAAGTTAGCGCCAAGAGGTAAGGTGGTCATGGTCGACATAAATAAGCTCGCAGTTAAGTTAACGGCCATTAACATTAAGATTAATAGGGTAAGTAATGCCGAGGTTCGATTAAGTGACCTATATAGTGCGGTTCAGGGTGAGATGTTTAATACGATAATTTCAAATCCGCCAATAACGGCAGGTCTCGATGTAAATAAAAGATTAATAATTGGGGCCAAGGACCACCTAAAGCCCGGTGGCCTACTGCAAATCGTTGTGCCAAAGAAATTAAGATCAAGGTTTGAGGAGATCCTATATAGTAATTATGACATTGTGGAGAGACTGGCTAAGTCAGGTAATTACTTAGCTTACGTAGCCAAGATCATGAGTTAGCCCTTCGCCTCCATCCTATCCATCCTATCCATAATCCTCCTCTGCTCCTCCCTGATCCTCTCAATCTCCTCCCTCAACCTAGCGTATTCAACGCCCCTCTGCATATGCTCTCTAATCTTCCTGGCAACATCCCTGGCATAACGCCTAATCCTACCATCTAAGTCCTTACTGGCTAGATCATCAAGTATGTCCAGGAACCTAGGATCTAGGGAACTCTCTGCAGCGGACACGGCCGCGTACCTGACTCTGTAATATTGGTCCCTAAGTAACTCCCTAACTCTATCGTATACTCTCCTAATGCCTATGAACTTACCCAGAGACTGTGTCGCAATCATCCTAACTAGCGTAGGCTTACCAAGCTCTGTATACTTAATCAACGTATCGATTGCCTCATCCGTACCCAGCTCTGATAACCCCTGCAGTGCGCCCTGGGTTATTACGTAATTATGGCTTGGGTAATCAAGGGCCTTAATGAGGTACCTGCTGTAGTCGGGTATTCCCAACTTACCGAGTGATTGCGCTACCCTGGACCTTACGTAGTAACTCTCAGACGTATTTTCCAGGACCGATACAAGAACCTTAGCCACGTTTTCATTACCCTTAAAGTTACCCAGGGCTTCCACAATAGCCTGCCTAACCCTTGGATGTATCTCATTACTTAACACATTAAGTAGCGCCTTAAGTGCGTCCTCCGTACCAACCCTACCGAGCGCCCTGGCAGCCTCAGCTCTGACGCCCCAGAATGTATCACCCATTAACGCCTTACTTAGTCCATCAACGGACCTGGCACTACCATCCTTAGCCAATGCGTCAATGGCCTCAAGTCTACACATTAAGTTATCACTGCTTAATTCCGCAATGGCTTCCTCAAAGCCCTTATCACTACTTACGGATTTAACACCTAGCTTGAACTGTGGATCCAGGCATATGTATTGAGGTCTTTCGCTGGTTGGTATGTATATTGCGACCTCCCTTTCATTCAACTCGAACCTGAATATATCGACCTTACCGCTTGGGTACTTAATCTCAAACTCAAGGGGCAGTCTATAGATTGGGTATGAGTCATCTCCCTGGGTCTGGCTAACACTTAATTTAATGAATTTATTACCTGGGTCATAGCTCCAGGAATACTTAATAACGGGATGTCCAGATGAGTAGACAAACTGAGTGAAGAACCAATCAAGCGGTTGTCCAGAAACCTCCTCAAGGGCCTTTCTCAAGTCCTCCGTGTCAGCATTACTATGTGCATGCCTGGTTAAGTATAGGTTTATGCCCTTCCTAAAGGCTTCATCGCCAAGTAAGTTACGGAGCGCATGTAGGACCAAGCTTCCCTTCTCGTACGTATGCCTATCAAACATCTCCTCGGGATCTTTATATAGTCTAGTGACTATGGGTCTCGCGTACCTATTGCCATATTCATTGAGGTAACTCCTAAGGTTCTGGTATAGTTCATATAGAAATTCATCACGTCCTTTGGCATACTCCATGTATAGTGCCTCGAAGTACGTGGCGAATGCCTCATTAAGCCAGATGTTCGCCCAGTCCTTAGTCGTTACGTAGTCACCAAACCATTGATGGGCAAGTTCATGAGCCACCAAACCATCTGATGTGAAGTCTTCCATTCCTGGGCATGGGAATTTAGAGCCTGGGCAGTGGGCATGCTCATCGTGTAGTGTAGTATCTGTGACTATGGTTATTGTGGTATTCTCCATACCGCCATAAATGAATTCACTAACGGCAACATGCTTATAATTAGGCCATGGATACTTAACACCCGTGTATTCGCTATAGAATTTAATCATGTCGCATGTCCTGTAGAAACTGAACCTAGCCCTATTACTGTGTCCCCTGGGTACGTAATGCTCAATCGTAATCCCATCACAATCTTCCTTAACGACCTCAAACTCGCCTGCTGCGAGAGCCACTAGGTATGCCGAGTGAGGCTTATCCAGTCTCCAGTGCCACAGTAATTCATTGCCTAAGTCCTTGGTCTCCACTAGGATACCGTTGGATACTGCTGTCCAGGGCTTTGGAACTATTATTAATAATTCACTCGTGAACTTAGCATTTGGGTAATCGGGCATTGGTAGCCAGTAGTGATTATCCTCGCTCTCGCCTTGGGTCCAGACCATGGGTACCCTATCCCTATAATGCTCATCAGGAAGCACAAAGTAAAGTCCCTTCCTAGGCTTAGCTTCATAGCTGACTTGCGCAACGTGACTTCCTGAATTAACATATATCCTGAGCGTCCTACCATCATACTCAAACTTAGTGTCCTGACCGTCAACCTTGACCGATACTATCCTCATCTCAGCCGCATTAAGTTCAATGAAGTTCTTGCCAGGTGGTATATCGATATTGTATTCACTTAATCCCTCTATTGCTTTTTCATTTACCTTAATCCGTATTTGAGCCCTTAAGTGCCTTAGGGTATAGCCGTAGTACTTGGGGAATTGAAGCCTATAATCAGGGTATACAAAATTCCTACCGATCAAGTAACCAGCCCTATCAAATGACACGTAATATGGCATTAAACGAAATTAATATGCATTACCCAGCATTAGAAGAACCTTACCTTAAGAATCGAGAGTTTATACACCCTATTCTGTTCCTCTATCTTGGTGATCCTCTGTCCAAGTAATGGAAATAACCTCTTTAACGTTAAGTAGCATTCCTCATCATCGAGTATAAACGTTATTATTGTACCAACAGGTGCATCACGGAAGTGCTGTATAGCTAATGTACTACCGTATGGACAACCAATGCCTCTTAAATCAACTGTTAACTCACTAGCCCTCACGGGCTATTAATGAATATGCAGCGGTACTTTAGGTATAATGCACTATGCATTTTTTGCATAAGTTATTGTTAGAGGATAAATACAAACATTGGGTAACAACCTTAAGGAGAATTTATAAACCACAGGGTTAATAATTACTTTAGGTTCATGTCCGCAGGTAGAGATTTCGTTAATCAAGTAATTATGGAGATTGAGAATTCAATTCTTAAACCCCTTGAGGACATTGAGAGTAGTGCTGAGGGAATTCTTGAGAGTTTAGCTGAGGGTATGAATATTGAGAAGCCCAAGGTGGTAGCCACTATTAATCCCACGAACGAATGCACTGAGCATGTTGATAAGGATCAACAATGCCAAATGGTCATGGGTAAGTACTTTGCGGAAGAGTCAATAATACTCATTAATTATAGGATTGACATGAATACGCTCCTTCACCTCTTTGCTCATCATGTGCATGCCGTGGAGATGGGTAAGGCTAAGTACGTTAGGGTTAGGAGGCTTGAGGAGTTGAGACTTCCCTGGGAATTAAGACCGACCGAGATAATTGCCATGTATAGAACCACACAGTTGGTGCGTATTCTCCAACCTAGGGCTTGGAGGATTTATAATGAGGAAATTAAGCCTAGGATTAGAGAGATTGATGAGAAGTTTAGTGCAGTTAGATTAACTGTGAATCACCTAGAAAGGCAAGTTGAGCATGTACTCAGCGATAAGAAGCCTATTTGAAATTAGTCATAGTCATTTTGCGTCTTTAAAGCGGCGCCCACTGGCATTATCATGTAATCATTATTTATTATCATTAATAAATAAAATGTAGATAAAACTTTTAGATTTCTATATTAATGAATTTATTTGTATGTCAGTTACATGGGCTCTACCCTTTAAGGAGAAAATAATTCCTGAAATTGGTAGAGAAAGAGCTATTGATCCTGAGGAGTATAAGAGGATTCATGAGGAGAGCCTTAAGGACATAGAGGCCTTCTGGTCTAATATTGCTAGGGAACTCGAGTGGTTCAAGCCCTGGGATAAGGCCCTGGTTGCCGATCCACAGCCACCATTTTATAAGTGGTTTGTTGGCGGTAGGTTAAACGCATCGTACCTAACCCTTGATAGGCATGTTAAGGGCGGTAGGAAGAATAAGGTTGCCATTATTTGGGAGGGCGAACCAGCTGATCAGAGTGGTAATCCTGTTGAGGTTCGTAAACTCACATACTATGACTTATGGCGCGAGGTCAATAGATTCGCCTACGTGCTTAAGAATAAGCTTGGCCTTAGGAAGGGCGATACCATAGGTATCTATATGCCCATGATACCTGAGCTCCCAATAGCAATGTTAGCGGCCGCTAGACTCGGCGTGATATTCACCGTGGTCTTCAGCGGATTCACGGCACAGGCCCTAGCCGATAGGCTTAATGATGCGGAGACAAAGCTCGTGATAACAACCGATGGTGGTTATAGACGCGGCAGGGTAATTAGGCTTAAGGAAATTGTTGACAAGGCCCTTGAGCAATCACCAACTGTTAAGAACGTAGTTGTCTATAGGAGGGTCGGCCTTAATGACGTTAGCATGGTTAAGGGCAGGGATTACTGGTGGCATGAATTAATGAGTGACGTACCAGCGAATACATACGTTGAGCCAGAACCTGTGGAGAGTGAGCACCCATTATATATACTGTACACATCAGGAACTACGGGTAAGCCCAAGGGCATTGTTCACGATACTGGCGGCTACATGGTGTTACTCCATGCAACAATGAAGTGGGTATTCGATGCTAGGGAGGATGATATTCACTTCTGCACAGCAGACATTGGCTGGGTCACTGGGCATAGTTACATCGTCTTTGGCCCGCTCCTTGAAGGCATGACCACAATACTATATGAAGGTGCACCTGATTATCCCAACCCAGACCGTTGGTGGGCAATTGTGGAGAGGTACGGAGTTACCATATTCTATACAAGTCCAACGGGTATAAGAACACTGATGAGGTTTGGCGATGATTGGGTTAGAAAACATGACCTAAGCACAATAAGGCTCATGCACTCAGTCGGCGAGCCAATAAACCCAGAGGCCTGGAGGTGGCTTTGGAAATTAGCTGGTAGGAAGAAGGTACCCTTCGGCTCCACTTGGTGGATGACAGAGACAGGAGGCATACTGATATCCCATGCGCCAGGCCTTGCCCTGGTACCGCTTAAGCCAGGTACTAACGGACCACCATTGCTTGGTATTGATGCTGATGTTGTTGATGATAATGGTAATCCAATACAACCTGGGCAAAGAGGTTACCTAGTGATTAGGAGGCCATGGCCAGGAATGCTATTGACGATTTGGAAAGATCCCGATAGGTATGTCAGGACATACTGGAGTAAGTTCCCTGGGATGTTTTACGCCGGTGATTACGCAGTTAAGGATGAGGACGGCTACTTCTGGATACTTGGTAGGGCTGACGAGGTTATTAAGGTGGCTGGCCATAGGCTCGGTACGTATGAACTCGAGTCAGCGCTGATACAGCACCCAGCTGTGGCTGAAGCAGCTGTCGTTGGTGTTCCAGACCCTGTTAGGGGTGAGGTTCCCGTGGCCTACGTTGTCCTAAAGCAGGGTTACCAACCCTCTGAGCAATTGAGGGCTGAGTTAAATAACACGGTTAGGGAGTTTGTGGGTCCAATAGCCACGTTATCTAATGTCTTCTTTGTAACGAAGCTCCCAAAGACAAGGAGTGGTAAGATAATGAGGAGGCTTGTTAGGGCCGTGGTTACTGGCCAATCATTGGGTGATGTGACGACACTTGAGGACGAGGCAAGTGTTGAGGAGGTTAAGAAGGCATATGAAGAGTTTAAGACGGAATTAGAGAGACTCAGTAAGTAAGTTGTTAATAATGAATAATCAATTGGCAAGTAATGCCATGATTTAACTGGAGTGACATAGTCATGCCGTAATAATATATTTAGCTATTCAATCAATTTTTATATACTTATATTCATAATTCCTAAAACTTAAATAATCATTTAAATTATATATTAAATTATATGAGTGAGTAAAACTTTTAAGAGTGATTAATTGCCTTTGTTTTTATGCCGACATCGCATAATAGGAAGGGTATATCAAAGGCCGTGTTAATAGGTGTAATCGTTGTTGTGGTTGTGGTAGTTGCTGTTGGTGCTTATTTTGCTGTTACTTATCATCCTAAGCCCACTGCGCCTTCTCCACCACCTACAACTACTAACGTTACGAAGCCAACAGTCACCGTGGTCTCGAACCAAACAATCACATTAGCACCACCAAACCCAAACGAACTCATTGATTTAACTGACGTAGCGTCTCCAGACTGTCTAGACCCAGCCACGGGCTTTTGGACCATGGATGAGCCGATATTCAACGTTGTTTACCAGGAATTAGTAACATGGAATGGCAGTGATTACTTCCATGCCGTTCCCATGCTCGCCACTAATTGGACTGTTAGCCCCGACTACAAGCATTACATTTTTACCTTGAGGCAGGGCGTTTACTTCACTGATGGTGAACCATTCAACGCAACCGTGGTATGGTTCAGCTTCTATAGGACAATAATCATGGGACAAGGACCAGGAGTAAGTAATTATGGTTCATTACTATTCCACATGAGTGTTTATAGTCAGACTGGTTATGCCATACCATGGGGTGCATGCCATGCACTCGCCTACGCAACTGGTAACAATGCCTACATAAGTAATGCCACACTGTGCGCCTACGCACTAGCCAACGTACTAAGCAACTTCAACGTTAACAATGCCACGATACAGAAAATGATGAGCTATCCAAACCAAGCCATTGTTGTTCTTAGCCCATATGAGGTTGAGTTTAACCTGATACATCCATACATGTACTTCCTACTTGATATAGCTTCATGGTGGGGTGCTGTGGTTCCACCAGCCTACGTAGATGCTCATGGCGGAGTACAACCAAACACACCAAACAGCTACCTATGCCAGTACGGAATGCCGGGCACAGGTCCATACGAGATCCAGAGTGTCACGGGAACACCAGGTGAGTTCACGGAAATAGTCCTAAAGATCAATCCCAACTACTGGGGTAATAATTACCCGTCTGGTTCATTACCAGTGCTTGACCAACCAGCCCACATACAAATAATCGACCTGAAGATAAGTGAGTCACATACAAACAGGGTAGAGTTATTCGCAGAGAACCAGGCACAGTTCTCATACGTAAGTTCACCATTCCTAAGTCAGGTATATAGTGCATGGTCACCATATAACCAGTACTTACCACCAACAGCCATTGTTCATGAGAACCCAGAATTAACTCCTGAGTGTATAATGATGTTTTCAATGAATACGCAGAGGTGGCCGACCAACATAACGGACTTTAGGCTGGCCATTGAGTATGCAATTAATTACACGGCTTTACTATATACCTATTACTCACCATTGTTGAATACAACACTTGCAACATACTACCTAGGTCCATTCACACCAATCAACCCATCACTATATAACCCGGACAACCTACCATTCTACAGCTATAACCCGAACCTAGCCATTGAATACCTCAACGAGTCAGGTTGGGAGGGCGACTTCTACACAGTATTGCCTAATGGCACAGTAATCGGTAATCCCAACGGGCAAAAACTACCTTCAATACCGATTTACGTAATTCCGCCAGTAACTCCGCAGTTAGAGGAGCAGCTTGAGATTGTATCCCAGGACTTGAATCAAATAGGTATACCAACCGCCGTGAGTTACGTAACGACATCGGAGTACGATAGTTGGACATCACCATCAGTTCAGTGGTAGGTTGATCTATGGTGTTGGTTGGTGTGCTGATTGGCCAGACCCAATAATGCAAATAGCAATATCAATACTAACTGGTTCATTACCAACTGGTGACTATGCATGGTACAACAACCCGAACGTCACAAACCTACTCTATGAGGCAGCCTTCACAACAAACCTAACCGAACAAATACAAATAGCCAAGCAGGTCTATAGTATTGTTTATAATCAAGCACCGTACGTGTGGATACCAGATCCGGTACCATACTTCCTACAGCAGCCATATGTTCATGGTGTCATAGTAACATGGACAGGGTACTACTACAACACTATGTACTACAAGCCAGTGACAATAACGGTGGTTACGTACTCAAATGGCACTAAGGTTGTTCAGGTAAGCTAATAACTAAAATAAATATTCTCTATAATTAATTAAAAATTTATATTATTATTTTTATATTCAATACATACCAATTTATAATCTTAGATATTTTTAGGACTATGTACCTGTGGGTAAGCTTTTTAAAGGAACGATTACTTTGATGTTTGTATGGCTGGTCGTGACTTCGCAATATTCGTAGTAAGGAGATTTATTAATGCCATAATAACACTATTACTATTGCTCCTGCTCATGTTCATTCTGGTTCATGCAATTTACACAACACCATTGGCACTGGCCAGGCTTTACGCGGGCCCTCACCCAACAATGGCGCAGCTGGAGACTATAGTTAAGGAGTATCACCTCGATGCTCCTCTCTATGTCCAATTTATTAACTACTTGGTGGGTGTATTTACTGGTAATCTTGGTTATGACCCGATATATAAGGAGCCCGAGGCCTATATAATAATGCATTACCTACCCATAACACTGACTTTCATGATACCGGCAGTGATAATAACGGTGCTCCTCGGGACCTACCTAGGCGCTATTGCGTCGGCTAATAGGAATAAGTGGGCTGATTATATCATTAGGGCCTTTTACATATTTACCTGGTCCTCACCACCATACTTCATAGCCCTACTCCTACTATTAATATTCGCCATATGGCTTGGACCGTGGACTCATCTACCAACCAGTGGTTACGTGAATCCACTACTACTTAAGCCAAAGGCAGTAACTGGTTGGCCCTTAATTGATGCCTTAATAGAGCATGACTGGGCCTACGCAGAGAGTTACCTAATCCACATGTTACTTCCCATGTTTGCAGTTGTTCTCTATAGTTTCGGCGTTTACACGAGGATGGCTAGGAACACGATGCTTGATGTCCTCGAGAGCGACTATGTGAGGCTAGCCTATGTTAAGGGGCTTTCCAGGAGGGTTGTGGTTTATGGTGTTGGCCTTAGGAATGCCTTAATACCACTGGTTACGCTTATGGTATTAACCTTCGCCTTATCATGGACTGGGGCTTACGTTGCTGAGGACGTGTTTGATTACCACGGCATGGGGTACATAACCACGGTAGCCATTACGAGTGTCGACCCATTAATGGTTTATGACATAACACTTTTCGTTGGTGTATCGGTTATAATTGCGAACTTCATTGCAGATATACTCTATGGTATGCTTGATCCAAGGGTGAGGATAGCATGACAGAGCAGGTAACTGAAAAAAGGAGGGCTGGTGGACTTGCAGCGGGTATTTGGTCTTGGATTAAATTAATATCTAGGGATCCGGCAGGTCTTGTTGGTCTCATTATTGTGGCTGCCTTCGTCATTTGGTCAATAATACAGGGCGTACTTGAATTACTAGCTACATACCTCAGGTACCCAAGGCTTGGTTGGGTATTGCTCCCGGGTAATCCATTTGCTCAGAACTTAGCAGCTGCGTTTCAACCACCATCATGGATGCATCTAATGGGTACTAATTACATGGGCCAGGACATACTGGCCAGGATACTATATTCAATACCCTATAGTGCGGCTTACCCAGCTTTTCTCGTTGTGCTCTCGGCAATACTAATTGGTGCTGCCCTAGGCATTAGTGCTGGTTACCTAGGTGGTTGGTGGGATGAAATACTCATGAGGATAACCGATGCCTTCCTATCAGTGCCAGCAATAATACTTGCCATAGTCGTCTCAGTACTACTCAAGGCAAGTTTCATAGGTATGATTTACTCTTTCATAATTGTTTGGTGGCCAATATACGCAAGGCTCTTCAGGGCTGAGACACTTAGGGTTAAGGCCATGGATTACATAGCGGCTGCGCAACTCTACGGTGTTTCACCAATTAAGCTCTTCTTTAAGTACCTATTCATTAACGCAATTGATCCAATAATAGCTTATGCAATGCTAGACTTTGGTAATGTGATATTAGCCGCGTCAATACTGAACTTCATAGGTGTTGGTCTACAGCCTGGACTACCAATACTAGGTGAGATGGCATCTGACGGTGTTAGTTGGGGATTCCCGAAGTACTGGTGGTGGGCTATATTCCCAAGCATAGTAATATTAATAATTGCGCTCGGTTTCGTACTACTTGGTGATAGATTGCAGGACATAATAGGCGGTAGGGCAGTGTACTGAGGTGATATGTTATGGCATTATTATCAATTAAAGACCTATTTGTTGGTTATAGGACTATCATGGGAACACTGCATGTGCTTGATGATGTAAACCTCGAAATTAATAAGGGCGAGATAGTGGGTATTGTTGGTGAGAGTGGCTCTGGTAAGTCAACACTTGGTCAAGCAATTGCTAGGGTATTACCAGGCAATGCCATTGCCTCTGGGAGTATAATGGTTGATGGTGTTAATCTGTTGGAGCTTAGTGAGAAGGAAATGGAGAATTATAGGGGCACTACGGTATTCATGATTCTACAGAACCCATTCACAAGTCTTAATCCCGTTAAGACAGTTGGTTATCAACTCATGGAGGCTGCCCGGATCAGGATGGAAAGGAGTGGTGAGAAGTATAGTGAGGATAGGGCTTATGAGATGGCGATACAAGCCCTTAAGGACCTTAGGTTCCCAGACCCAGAAATAATAATGCTTAGGTACCCGCATCAATTATCCGGTGGTCAGATCCAGAGGGTTGTGCTTGCAATGTCATTAATACTGAGGCCAAAGATACTCATTGCCGATGAGCCAACGTCGGCTTTAGACGTCACGATACAGGCACAGGTAATAAACCTATTCAAGCAGTTGAGTAAGGAGATGGAGACAGCAATCCTATTCATAACCCACGATATAAGCCTAGCATACGTAATATCCACGAGGCTTGTGGTTCTCTACGCAGGACGTATAATGGAGGATGGGGACATAGAATCCGTGATTAGGGAGCCAATGCACCCATACACCCAGGGATTAATAGCCGGCGTCCCCGATCTATCTAAATTCGTTAGTGGCAAGATTAAGCTACAGTCAATACCTGGGAACCCACCATCATTCCTAGACCTACCAAGCGGCTGTAAGTTCCATCCAAGGTGTCCATACGTTAAGGATATATGTAAGGTTCAGGAGCCAAAATTAACAAGGGTTAATAATAGGATAGTTAGGTGTTGGCTTTATGGTGGGTGATGGGCATGCCCCCAATAGTTAAGACTGTAAATCTCAGGAAGTATTACCTAGCCTATAAGATGGGGTTATTGGATAGGTTATTTGGTAAGAAGCCTGCCTGGGTTAGGGCTGTGGATAATGTGAATATTGAGATTGAGGAGGGCGAGACCCTGGGACTAATTGGTGAGAGCGGTTCTGGAAAGACAACACTAGGTAAGTTATTAGTCACGCTCGAGAGACCCGACGGCGGTGAGTACTACTTCATGGGCGAAAAGGTTACTGAGGATAAGATACCTTGGGTTAGGCAGCAGGTTGCCATGGTATTCCAAAACCCATATAGTTCACTCAATCCGAGACTCACGGTTAAGGAAATAATCTCAGAACCACTCGGGCATTTTGATGAGGACAGGGTTAGGGAGGCAATGGAAATGGTTGGGCTCAACTATAGGGAGCATAGTAATAAGAGACCTAGGGAATTATCTGGTGGTCAGGTTCAGAGGGTTGCCGTTGCGAGGGCCATTGTTAAGAGGCCTAGGTTTATAGTACTCGATGAACCTACGTCTGCGCTGGACGCGTCATTACAGGCCCAGGTGCTTAACCTATTAATGGATCTTAAGGAACAGTTGGGACTGACCTACCTCTTCATAACACATAACATAGCCATAGCCTACTACATATCCGACAGGGTGGCCATAATGTATGCAGGCAAGATCGTGGAGATGGGTAATGTCGATGAGGTGTTCAAGAAGCCAATGCATCCATATACGCAGTTACTAATGAAGTCAGTACCGACAATAGGTAGGAAAGAGCTTGAGCCGCCGACTGGTGAGGTCCCAAGCCTAGTAAATCCACCACCTGGTTGTAGATTCCACCCGAGGTGCCCATATATAATGAGTGTGTGTAAGGAAAAGGAGCCACCGCTAATTAATGTTAATAATAGGCAGGTCGCCTGCTGGCTATATCAGCAATAATAATACCTCTTAATTTATTCCCTACTTAGTTTTAATTCAATGCTAGCTTATAAATGTGCAGGAGGTAAAAATAAATGTGGTTAACATAATTAAACCAAGGGTTGAGCTTGTGCTTACTTGGGGTAATGAGGAGCTAATAGCGGCAATGACCGATGTTATCTATAGGGCACACACAATCGAGGATGCCATGAGGAAAGTTAAGGAGAAGCCCGAACTCGTGACTAGGAGGATAATTAGTTTCCTTTGGGATGGGCATCACAGTGTGCTTGAGTTCATGGGTGCGAGCTGGCTCATCGAGGGTAGTAGGGCGTTCACACATGAGCTTGTTAGGCATAGGGTGGCTAGTTACTGGCAGGAGAGTCAGAGGTACGTGGACTACACAAAGGGGCAGCTACGCTACGTACTGCCGCCAAACCTAGCCAGTGATTGGACTAGTCATCTTGATAATGTATCACAGGCCTACATAAAGGCTAGGGAGGGCTTCGCACCCGAGGATGCCAGGTATTTACTACCTAATGCAATGGCCAGTAGGGTTTGGGTTCAGATGAATGCCAGGGAGTTCTTCCTAAACTTCATACCGCTCAGAACCGGGCTTGGGGCCTTTCATGAGATTAGGCTGATTACATGGCTAATGTTCACTACACTGATTGACAAATTCCCAATAACTGCCAGGTGGATTTGGGAAAACCTACCAAGGCTACACCCAGACTACTGCAGGGGCATTGATAAGTTGAAGGACTTGTACGGCACCGACGACTGTAGGTTAGTAAGCATTGAGGACTCATTTAGGAGGTGGCAGATTGAGATCCCGGAGACATTAAGAGCCTTAATGGGTGGGAAATGATTGTTTAGCCTTGGCTAGGTTTTTATTAATTAACGTTGATACAATACTTGATGAGTAGAATTGGCAGGCTGTATAGGGTTTACGGTGAGATTAAGACCATAGGTAGGATTGATAGGCTGTATCCCGCTAAGTTGCATCCGTGATTGGTGAACCTTGGTGGTGAGAATAAGATTGAAATTAAGGACGAGAGAAGGGAGGGAGGAGGTCACGGTAGCACTCCTTAATAGTGGATTTGAGAGTGAGACGCCACAGATACTACTTCCGATAAACCTAGCCAAAAGACTTAACCTATGGGATAGGGTCATAGTTGAGGGTAGTGCGCAAGTTTTGGAACTGTCGCTGGCCCCACTAGGCTTTATGTCCTGCCTTCATCCGTGTATGTCTCGGTATTTGAGGATGTACGGCGACAGAGCCCGTATTATCGGACGTGATCATCTCAGATGTGGAACGCGAAGTACTGATCAGTGATTATTTAGCAGGACTTCTTGGACTCATAGTTGAAGACTTTAGGGAGGGCTTATAGAGATTACGTAGTGACTTAGGTAATAGGGTTAGGAGGAGTTATAAGCCTCAGTATTGATAATATTATCTTTATTACTTTGTAAATGGTATTAATAATGGTCTTGCGAACCTAGGTAATTGATCAAGCAATGACTTAGGCAGGGGTTTAACAATGTATAGTGATATAATGGTTATGGTAATGGTTATTAGTTGCATGGCGGGCCAGGTAATCGGTGGGTCATTAAGTGGTAGGGTCCATGAGGATATCAGGGTTAGGAATGTGGATAAGCCAATGATGCTAACGGTACTGTTCATAATGTTCCATTTCTCTAAGACCCAGAAGAAGGTTAATATGACTATGTACATTACATAATTACTGACAACAGCCATATAAAGCCCCAGGATATGTAGAAGCACATACATTGCAAGTCCAATGCCAAGCCCAACCAAGTTAGCCACCAACGCGTACCAGCCTTTACCAATGACCCAGTAATACGATGTATAAACGGTGACGGCAACGGCAAAGGGTGCGGAGGCGAATAGGGCTGATGCGTATGGTATTGAGCGTACATAATCACCATTTATAATACCAAGCCTGGGCAATATGGGTAATGCAAGGACTATTAATTGTACCATGATGGCTGAGGCTATGAAGGTTGGGATTGCAAAATCCCTAAAAATGCTCCTGACATCAATACCAAGCCCAAGGCCGTGAGAAACCCTACTATTGAGGACTGTGGACACCGCAGGCCCGAGGGCTATGACTGCGTTGACCATTGCCGCGGCAAGTCCGTAAATACCCGTCGCGTCGGGACCTAAATACCTGTACACCAAGTACGTGAATAAACTAAAGCTTAGTATACCCATGTAACCAAGGATCCAGGACTGAAAACCAAACTCAAGGATGTACTTGACCCTAGAGGTGATTATTCCAATACCAAGGATAGGACTAACAAGGTCCTTTATATTACCTAAGTAATACAGTAATTGCGCTACCGACCCAATAAGGGTCGAGATGGCTATTGCATAAACATTACGCATAACCACAATAAGCAAAACCTCGAGAAACCTCATGAGAAGCATGTTAACCGTAGAACCAGCACCCTGGGTTACAACCCTACCCATAAGCCACAGGTACAGGCCTAAGGCACCAGCCAGCGACTGAGCAACCACGGTGCCCAGGTATATGTAGACAGTACCTAGCAACCAATGCGGAATGCCATTAATTAAATAAATCGGTATGGCAATCACGAGTACTGCGGCATATATGATAGCCATTATTAATGACATAAATACCAAGGCCGCAAAGTAAGGCCTAATATTACCACCCCTAATGTACTCAATAGCACCTTCCCTAGCGATAGCACCCGATATTCCTGGTATTGGTATCAACGAACCTATGGCATTGACAATAGCAAAAAGCGCATTATAATAACCATATTGCGTCAATGGTATGTACCTTGTTAAAACAACTATATAAGCTATTGCCAATGCATAATTAGTAGCTGTCGGTAAATAATTCAATACAACACCGGCAATGGCACTTTCTCTCTTCATTCAACGCAATGGTTAATTAATATTATTAAATATTTACTGACAAGGGTCGATGAGGTTTCTCTAGTAATGAGGTTTATGGCCTTAATGGAAACTTTAATGCTTTAAAGCCTGCATTTTTTGATTATTTCCAATGGCATTAACAAGCATCATATTAGTGGCGGGCGAGGGTACTAGGCTTAGGCCATTAACGTATACATTGCCGAAACCGTTAATACCAATAATGGGTAAACCACTCGTCGTTAGGTTGATTGAGGGATTGCGGGATGTAGGTTTAAGTAGTTTCTATGTGGTTGTTGGGCACCTTGGTTTCCTCTTTAGACAGTTGCTCGGTGATGGTTCTGAGCTTAATGTTAGCATTAAGTATGTTGAGCAGAGGGAGAGGCTTGGTATTGCCCATGCGATACATAGGGCTATTGAGGAAGGCGCCAACGGGCAACTAGTTGTTCATCTTGGTGATAATTACTTCGGTGAGGGCATTAACAGCTTCATTAGGGAGTTTATGGAGGGTGATTATGACGTATTTATAGTATTAACGAGGCATAAAGACCCGACCAGGTTTGGTAATGCCATTATTAGTGATGGCAAGGTCGTGAAGCTCATAGAGAAGCCCAGGGAAGTCCCGCCCAATAGTTATGTGGTGACTGGCATATACATGTTCAAGGATTCAAGGGATGTGGAGAGAGCCTTCAGTACGTTGAAGCCATCAGCTAGGGGTGAGTACGAGATAACGGACCTAATCCAGTGGTTTATTAATAATGGACACAGGGTTGGTTATGCAATAACCAATAGTTGGTGGAAGGACATGGGGACACATCAGGACATACTCGACCTACTATACCTAATGCTCGATGAGATTAAGTCGAGGATTGAGGGTGAGGTTAGGGGTGAGGTGAATGGCAGGGTTATTATTGAGAAGGGCGCCATGGTTGAGGGCTTTGTGCATGGACCGGCCTACATAGGTAAGGGTTCGGTCATTGGTAGGGAGACCGTGATCGAGCACTATGTCGATGTTGAGACGAATGCCAGCATAAATGGTGGTAGTGTGAGCAGGAGTATTGTACTTGACAACGCAAGGCTGGAGCTTGGTAGGGCTAGGATAATAGATAGCATAATTGGACCGAACTCGAGGATAAGGCTAACTAATGGTATTAGCAGGTTAATAATTGGTGAAGGTAATGTGATAGAAAGTATGTAATGTTCATCACCACGGTGTGTCTTTCCTAAAGAATTCATCACTAAGGAGCGGTCTCCACCACCACTCATTTTCTAAGTACCACTTAATTGTCTTCTTCAATCCATCTTCCCAAATAACCAATGGTCTCCAGCCCAAGGACAAAATCTTATCTCCCTTCATGATGTATCTTCTATCTTGGCCAGGTCTATCACTAACGAAACGTATCAACGCCTTCGGCTTATTAAGTACCCGTAGTGCATCCTCAACAACCTGAAGAATGCTTTTTTCATTAAAGCCCGGCACATTATAGATTTCGCCGGATACTCCCTTCTCGATAATCGTTAGGACTGCCCTGCAGGTATCCTCAACATAAAGCCAATCTCTCCTCTGTGACCCGTCACCATGGACAACGACTGGGATATCGTTAAGAGCTCTAATCACGGTTCTTGGTATTAACTTTTCAGGGTATTGGTAAGGACCGTAATTGTTAGATGGACGTATTATAATAGCGTCAACACCGTAGGTTCTGTGAAATGCCATTATTAAGGCATCACCGGCGGCCTTTGTGGCTGCGTAAGGATTACTTGGTCTCAATACCGTATTCTCATCAGCAGGTTCCTTACCCTCCATGTCACCGTAAACCTCATCCGTAGATATATGGATAAGCCTAGTCCCGAATTCCTTCACAATCTTTAGTATTGTATATACCCCATATACATTCGTCCTAATAAAGGGTTCAGGGTTCACTATACTCCTATCGACATGTGTCTCCGCGGCGAAATTAACGATGATCTCAGGATGAATTCTCTGTACGACATCCTTCAACCTATCATAATCAGTAATGTCACCCTTTATCACCTCAACATCCCTAGGTAAATTCTCATAACGACCAGCATACGTAAAAGCATCATAGACCGTGATATCATTACCTAAATACCGTGAAAATCTAACAAAATTACTACCGATAAATCCAGCACCACCAGTAACCAGAATCCTGTATCGACCCATCAACCTAACTAAACACTCAATAAATAAAACTTAACCTATACAGCACATGAACATCATTAAAAGTAAATAATAGGAACACTTAATAACTCTAGTTCATTTTCATAACCCGACGAATAGGGGATAAGGCAGTGGGTATAGCGTTGCTTGTAATATCGATAGTTATCATACTCGCTTACGCCTACATAATGTTCGCAACACCCTACAGCCTATTCCTACTAAGGCTGACGGGTGTAATAGCCATAGCCGTAATATTCGGAATACTAGCTTGGGTAGGCTACGCACTAGCCACAACACCACCAAAGCCAATCGAGGAAATCGAGAAGGAGATAGAGGAACTAAAGAAGCTCGAGGAAGAGACAAAACAACAAGCACAACGACAGCAACAAAAGTAAAGTCGTAGTAAAACACCCTAAAAATACTGCCTTAATAAAACATGGTACTAAGCCCATGATTGCTACTACAATACTGCTTAACAACCTTGACTCACCTGAAAAACGCTGTATTCAATTACTATTATTTATTAATATCAATGCATACTATTAAATCCCTCCTGCAGTAAGTTTTTATTTAAGATTGTTATCGTTTTAATGTGAGTATTAAGGATGAGTTTTTGCGTTTGTTGAGAGAGGATGAGGAGTTTAGGCTTTTGGTTATGGCTTACCTGGGCATCTCGGACGTTCAGTCGGCTCTTGGGCGATTGGTTGATGCTGTGGGTGGTTTGGTTAGGAGTCAGTCTGTGGTGATGGATGTCTTGAGCAAGATCCTCGAGAACATCGAGAAGCTTTGGGAAAACCAAAACAAACTGTGGGAGGAGGTTAAGGCACTACGCGAGAGCCAGAACAAGTTATGGGAGGAAAACAACAAGATATGGCAAGAGGTGAAGGCATTGAGGGAAAATCAGGAGAGGCTGTGGCAGGAGGTCAAGGCTTTGCGTGAGAATCAGGACAAGACCTGGAAGGAAATCGAGAAGCTATGGCAGGAACTAAAAACCTTCAGGGAGGAGCAGGAGAAAAGATGGCAAGAAAACGAAAAAAGATGGGAGGAGACGTATAAAAGGTTTGAGGCGATTGAGACCGAGTTGAGGAATTTACGGGAGGACTTTAACAAGTCTATAATGGCCGTTAATAGGAGGTTGGATGCGTTGGGTGCTAGGTGGGGGTTAATTTCTGAAGAGGCGTTTAGGGAGGGTATGAGAGGTGTTGTTGAGAGAATTCTTGGGGTTGCTAAGGTTGAGAAGTGGAGTTATAATGACGTTAATGGTGAGGTCTACGGTCACCCTGCCATGATCGATGTAGATATTGTGGTGAAGGATGGCAGCCACATATTGGTTGAGGTTAAGTCTAGCGTATCAAGGGATGATGTTGCTGAATTTTGGAGAATTGGTAGACTTTACGAGAGGGTTAATGGTGTTAAACCTAGGCTTGTCATTGTTTCGCCTTATGTTGATGATAGGGCTATGGAGCTTGCCAGGGAGCTTGGCATTGAGATTTACACAGAGGTTACATAGGCATGCCATAATTAATTTCCATTGATCGTCTGTTGAATTACTAAAGGGTGGCCGGCAAAGTTCTGGGCATTGATTGGATTTCATTACTTCCGTTTTATTTTTAGGTCCCCCAATTTCTCATTAATTCCCAGTGGATTTAACGGAGTGCTATAATTGAAAATAAAATTACTTCCTCAACAATCCCATCGCGTAAGGTATTTATTTGGGTTGGTGATCTTTGTGGTGGTTGTTTGTTTTGGTTGATTTTTTGACGATAATAACTGTGATAGTTAGTGTGGCCACTTCGACGGCGTCACTAGCCTACTGGCTTGGGAGGAAGTTTACGGAAATCGATGCTAGGTTTGGGAGCATTGAGGCTAGAGTTACGAGCATGGAGGGTAGGATAACGAGTATAGAGGCTAAGATTAGCCAGGTTAAGGGTAGGTTAGCAAGCCTAGGGTCTGAAGTAGTGGAATTAAAGGGTAGGATTGGGAGACTTGAGAATGCGTTTATGCAGTTTTCCGAGGTTCTTATTTCCACGCTTGAGGTTAAGGGTGCTTTCACGGCCACGGAGGCAGCAGCGTTTAAGGGTATGGTTAGGGTTTTGTTGTCTATTCCAGGGACTAGGTACTATACGTGGGAGGTTTATGGGGGCTTAGGCAGTTACTTGATAAGGACCCGAATAATTACACAATGGCTGATATTGAGCAAATGAACGAAATTGCCGATTTAATAGAGAGGGAGGGTTTCGAAGAAGAGATGAGGGACTTGGTTGAATAATCATGGAAGTTGAGGTACTACGCAATAGTTACGAGTATTTATACCACCCAAAACTGAGACAGCAACAGAAATGACAATGCACTAAGTCTGGCGCTAATTCTCTCATAACTTCATGATGATGCTAATTACCGTACTTTCCTATTCGGCGAAATGCCCATATGCATAGAGTAATTAATAAATAAATGTGCCTAGAAAGGGGATTGCTAATTGCCTTAACAATCCCAATATTCAAGGTAGGTATTTAAGGGTCCAAACTAATCTTAGGATGTGAATACTGAAGCCCTTGAGAGACCTTTGCCTAAGCCGACCACGGAGGATTATGTCAGTGCTAGGTTACTGGAGGCTTTGGTTGAGGCTTCACTGGCGATTAGGTTCCTAAAGGACGGCCTCGTTAGGAATGCCGCGAGTAAGGCATTCCAGGCTTGGCGTGCCTTGTTGGCTGCCCTACTCAGGCTTGAGTTAGATAAACTACTTCAGATAGCCAAGACCGACGAGGAGAGGAAATGGCTCAGGGAAAGGGCAGTACCAAGGGTACCAACGAGTAGGATGAAGGCATTGTCCCAATTACTGGAGTCCGTGGGCTATGTCGATGCATCACTATGGACAGATAAAGCATTAGACTTGCATGATTACCAGTACAACGGGCCGGACCCGGACATGGTAATGAGCAAGTATAGAGGTAGGGATGAGGCCGCCTATGATGTAACTAAATTAATAAGTGGTGTGGTTAAATATGTGGAAGCAATAAAGGAAAGGGTCAAGTGGGATGAGGAGCTTGAAAACGCGTTCAAGGCTTTAAAGAGGGAGCTCGGTGCTAAAGTGGAATGAGAAAACCGAACCAATGGTGATTCATGCTCATTCTCTGAGCTCGATCAATGCTTCGATTTAAGTCAATGTTTATTAACTCATGAGGGATTAAGGGGCCAAAAATGAGGGTGTGCATACTCGAGGAATTCACGAGGCTTGGCGGTGGTCAGGTCTACGCCATGCAACTAGCCAAGGCGTTAACCGAGCTTGGGCACTCAGTAGAGTTCGTAGTTACTAGTGACGTTAAGGTCGACCCAGGGTACCCAATTAGACACGTTGAAACAAGCTTTAAGGCATCCTACGACCCGCACTCACTACTCATTGACTACCTCAACTTCAGGAAGTTAAGGAGGTTAATTGGCAAGTACGTTGAGGACTGCGACATAGTGATAAATAATCATCCAAACTTCATACCGTATAGTAAAGGGCCAATAGTGCTCCATGGGCTATCCTTCATAGACTTCATAATAGACGAGTGGGGCAACGTGAAGAATGACCTACTATTCTGGGTACTGTCCCGGATTTACAAGATGTACGATGGTTCATTCATGATCTACAACTCTAGGTACACAATGAACCTAGCCAAGAAATTATTACCAAGAATGGGGATAGAGCCAAATAACGAATACGTACTAAGCCCACACTACACAATAAGCACGGAAGAGATACCACAGAAGGAGGACTACGTACTCACCGTAGGCAGACTAGAGTGGAACAAGGGATTCAGGGAACTAATAAGCATAGCACCGAGGATAAGGAGGAGGATAATAATCATAGGCAGAACAGACACGAGGGAATCCAAGGAAGTGATCAGGAGGCTTAAGGCAATAAGCAATATAGATGTGGTGCCAGACGCGGACGAGAAAACAAAGGAGGAATACTACAAACACGCATCGATATACCTACACCTAAAACCAAACGAGCACTTCGGAATATCAGTACTAGACGCAATAGCCACAGCAACAATACCAATAGTACCAAGGACAGGAGGACCCTGGATAGACATAGCGGAGGAGGGAAAATACGGACTGGGCTACAGCAAGATCGAGGAAATACCAGAATTAATAGACAAAGCTGAACAACTAATAAGCAGAGAAAGGATACACAAAAACAGGGAAAGATACAGCCCAACAAACTTCAGGGCAAGGCTTAACGCATTAATAAGCGTGATTGAGAAGGAGTATGTCAAATAAGAGGGTTTTTAATGCATTAAGAGAGATTAAACATGATGGATGAGGAATACTTCCGCGAGTTGATTAAGGCTAGGAGGAGGTCCATGAGGAAGCTTGGCTACATGAAGAAGAGGGCTGTGCTGGCTAGGTTAGTCCCGGTGGAGGGGCATGGTGGTGAGGGTAAGGCTGAGGAGGGGCGCGAATGAGTCTGTAACGGCGGTGTTAATAAATAGCGGCTTTGAAACAGACACACCAGACATAGCAATACCCATTAAACTATAGATTAGTCAACCTATGGCCGCCGAGGTTCGGCGAATTAATAAGTGTGGAGACAAGTGGTGGTGAGGTAGAGGCATACTTCTATAGAGATACCGCTGACCTGGAATTAGCCCTAGAGGATAGACAGACGAAGCCCGTAAGGGTCAATGTTATAGTGAACCCTAGCATATACGAGGTGTCAATGAGTGATTACGTCACGAGCCTGTTAGGCATAGTGCTCCTAGACGTAAAGAAAGGCCTATGGAGGCTAGCTGATGAGGATAAGGTAAGGACCAACGCGGAACCCATGGAGTGGATATAGCGAGGGTAAACCATTAAAATCTAAATATATTACTTAAAGAATCACGTGAAATGAGGATAAAGGTGAATGAAAAAGCATTAGCAGTACTGGGCATACCGTTAATCATACAATTCTACATAATTTGGGCGCTGGGGTACCTAAACATAGCACCACAACTATATAACTATGCCGTAATACACGCATTGGCAATAATATTCACAATAGGGCTACTCCTACCCTTATCCCCAATAATACTCAACCAAATAAGGCAGGCAATCAATGATAAGTACTACGCAGCAACACTACTAATATTCCTAGCAATAACCTATGAACTAACCTACCTAGCCACAGTACCACCATACTACGGACTAAGCCTAGGCGCAAGCCTAGACACGGCAACATACCTACAATCATTCGCATCACTAACATACTACAGGAAGTTCCTGGAAAGCTTCGTAGGACCATTCTTTGGTGTGCATGCATCACCAATACTACTCCTGATATACCCAATATACGAGGTATACCCATCAATATTCACACTAATGACAATACAAGTAGCAATACTAATGCTACCAATGCCACTAATGTACAAATTAGGCATGAAAATATTCAACAACCAAAAACACGCATTAGCCACAGCACTCCTATACATACTATACCCATGGATAACAACGGCATATGCACCGTTCGAAGTAGTCACTCTAGCGGGCTCGTTCATGGCGATGGCACTAATAGCAATGTACTTAAACGACAAGAGGGCCTACTGGGTATCACTAACCCTGGCAATGGCGTCGGTGGAGTACGTACCATTATTCGGCATTGGACTAAGTATATACCAGGCACTAACGAGGGAATTTAGAAAACTAGCCATACTAACACTCGCCTATTCAATGGCATGGTTAATCGCCGACTACTACCTAGTGATGTATTTCAGCGGCTGGACTCACAACATATTCTCAAACCTATATGGGGCAGCACTAAGCTCATTACTAACAAGCATAACGAATAAACTACTAAGCCTTAAGGCGAAGGCAATAGTAATTGACCCGCAGTCGCATGGCGATGTAAACATGGCCAGTATACTGAGTGGTATTGTCCAACAAGCCGTTTCGCAGTACAACGTGAAAGTTCAATACTTAATAGAGGTGTTTGGACCGTTAGCCTTCATGAACTTCCTAGAACCACAGACAATACTGCTAATGCCCTGGCTAGCGGCATTACTAACGAACTTCACACCATACTACATACCCAACGTATACTACACAATCCTAATCAGCGCAGTCGCATTACCAGCAACAATATGGATACTGAGAAAACTAGGGGTCGAAACAAGGAAAAAGGCGCTAACGGCATTACTGGTGATAAACACAATAGCCGGACTACTCATGGGACCACTAACACCACTCTCCGGGTTATACTACGGAAACGCAATACCGAACTGGAACGCGCCGGTGACGAATCAGTACGACCTAGCCATGATACAACTGGCTAATTACATACCATGGAACGCATCTGTGGCCGTACCAGCCACGGCAGTACCCTGGTACTCAATAACAAGATATGGATGGAACGAACACGGAGTACCATTCCTTGGGCCAAGCGGTGATACCGAGTACGTAGTTTACTCACCGCTCATACCAACGGGATACCCATTCAGTATAGGAAGCACTGAGTATAGACCGTACATTTTCGATGACGGTGCATGGCTACTAAAGGCTAATTACACAGGACCAATAAAGATAATCAATGGTTTTTACTATGAGAATACATACGTAATAAACCCAATACTACCAGGGACCTGGCAATACCCAATAGCCCAAATACCACCAACAAACATAACAATACAAATAAAGACCGAGGTAAAACCACAACAGGCAATAACACTAATAAACACAACACTCTTAAAAACACAATTACAGCAACCCCAGGGAATAGCGTGCGGAATAGGGCCAGGGGAAATAGAGATACCGGGAAACACCTACATAGCACAACCAATAACTATAGGTGAGGTCACGAGGATAAACACAATAACGATATTCGCATCCTACATAACGAACCTAGCCACGGCAGAACTGGCAATAACATCATCACCAATACCCAACCAAGAAAACACAATCTACACATACACCTTTGGAACACCATGGTGGTGCTCACCGCATTCCTGGGCAACACCAATAACAGCGAACCCAGGCATAACCCTAAAGCCAGGGACATACTACATAATACTCACATTCCCAGTACAGGGGCAAACAATATGCGAACAAATACTAAACGCACCAAAGGCACTACTCATAAACTCAACAACAGGGCAGGTAATAAGGCAACTACCATGCACCCTAGGAACAATAATAACACTAAACGCACAAAACATCATCGAAGCCACACCACAAATAAACGCCACAATAAATATATTAGGCAACAACATTGAAGTACATGGGAACCAGGAAATAACGATGCAAGTGGAGACCAAGAACATAGCAAATCTTGTGCTTGCAATAAATTCATCCGGCGTAGAACCCAACACGCAATTAATCATAAAATTAAAAATTACAACACAAGGCATTAAGGAACCACCGACATTATGGTATTCAATACCAACAATAGGACTAATACCGGTGTACCTACTTCTTATTCTCGTTATTTTATTGCATAAGATAAAATCATGATGAAATCATAAAGCTTATTATATTATTAATCCAGGCTAAATATAATGAATATTACAATTGATTGTATAGGCGATCCTGAAGGTTTATTTAAAAGAGGAATTAGGTTCCTTATTAATGTTAGAGGCGTAACACTTCAGGATGAATTCCGTCTTCTGATAGCAGCATTAATATTTTTGCTTAACATATTATTTAGGTTCATAAAACTTAAGGATAACGTTTATAATTTATCATATTACATACCAGGAAGTAATCCAGTACGGGTACGATATCACGATGAGAACTATGACGTAATATTCATAATTAGACCAAGAAGTGGGGATTTTTACGATATATTAGGAGAACATCACGAACTAAATAATTGGTTAGCTTCAGTACTTAATACTACCAAAAATGCTGTCATCGTTGATGTTGGCGCATATATAGGTGGTTATACAGTAAGGGCGTGCAGGAGGGCGAGGCGTGTAATTGCCATAGAGCCCTTGGAGGATGCCGCATTTCTGCTTCGTAATAACATAGAGCTTAATGGTTGTAATAATGTAATAATAGTAAAGAAGGCAATATGGAAAGAAAAGGGTAGGGTTTCAATGAAGGTAGTTAAGTTCAATGAGGAAGAGTCGGCAATAGACCCTAGTGGTAATATAATCGTGGAATCCGATACCCTTGATAATGTGATGAAGGAATTAGGGATTGACCATATCGACTTCCTTAAGATCGATATTGAGGGTGCCGAGGCTGAGGCAATACATGGAATGAACGAAACCTTAAGAATAACTAGGTACTTAATGATAGAGCTAAGGTCAAGCACACTATGGGTAATTAATGAGTTAAATAAGCTAGGGTTTAAAGTAATTGATTGTGTAAACTACGGAACCTTCATTAACGTATTCTTCAGTAATCAGAGATTATAAGTTAAAAACATTATTTATATATTAGTATTCATAGTGACTGTGCTAACTTACGGACTACTAATATTTAATAGGAATGATGTAAATGGCGTACTTCGCTTAACTAAGTTACTTAATGATGCCGTAGATGAAATCGTAATTATAGATTCATCAGACCCACCTGAGTATAAGAGACTAATGGATAAATTGACAAAGCGTAATTTAAAGAGGGCAGTAATATTTAGAGCCATACCATTAGGTTATGCGGATCCACTTAGGATGTATGGATTAAGTAAGGTAAATACTGACTATATATTACTCCTTGATACTGATGAGATACCCAACACGAAACTTATTGAAAAATTACGGTATCATGATGAGTACGATGGGTACGTAATTAATAGATATGAGGTAGCGCTTAAAATTGTGACAAAGCAGTTACGATTATTTAAACGAAAGAAAATATTGTTTAGAGGAATAATTCATGAAAATCCAGAGGTATTAGGTCAAAGGTCTAAGCTTCCGGATGATGAATACATACTACATATGGTGGGCAAACTTAATGCATTAATGCCTAATTATAGTAGGTATATGGTGATAGAGTTATTTTCAAGATATCCATATTTACTTAATAACTTATTAATCAGATCATTCCGAAGAAGGATCTATTATATGAATACGAATATTATCAATATATTTAATGCCATCTTAATACTTACGTATTATAAGGCAATAAGCTTATTCCAATTAAGAGATACTGATATGTGGTTTCTTTATTTCATGAATCTATTTAAAGTATTTATGAATATTCCCAACAGATATCAGAAAGTATTGATTGATATTTCCCGAGAGGTCTATGAGAGTGATGGTATTATTAGTTATTTATGTCTAAATAATCCGAGTATTGTTGAGTCATTAACCGAGACGTATACGTGGAATTTACCTGGACATAAAGTCTTTCAGTACCTCATACTTTATAGGTACAAGTATAAAAAATGTGCTACGAACTTTAAGGATGTTCTTGAGACCTTTCACCTAAAACCTCATAAATAAAGTCCATAGTTTCCTTGGCAACATTTTCCCACGAACTATGCTCCTCAAGAAATCTTTTAGTGTATGCATCCTCATGTTCTTTAGCGTACTCATTTAGGTTCATATTCATTATTTTCTTTGCTTCATTAACTAAGCCCTTTATGTTATGTTCAGGAACAATATGCACAGGCTTTAACCTGCCGTATATTAACCTTATTGCTGGTATATCATAGGCTACAACCGATGTACCTAACGCTAATGTCTCTAAAACAACCAGTGGAAATGAGTCAATGTGAGAAGGATATATGAGAACCTTTGCCTTTGCAACACTGCTATATAGCTCATCACTAGGTCTATATCCCATATATTTAATATTATTAGGCAAATTCCGTAAGAATTTATTTTTTATTCTATCAGATACTGGGCCAAAAATCACTATGTCAATATCATTTAAATGCCTAGCTACCTTAATTATATCCCATATACCCTTAGCCGGAGTTATTCGCCCATAAAATATCACGTAATTCTCCTTATCATGAATATTACGGTATTTATAAATTAAATCCTTATCATAAGCATTACCATAGCGGTAAACTCTTAATCTAACTCCATATTTAATAGCTAACTTATCTACGCTGGAATAATAAATAGGTACTTGCGAAACGGAGGCTATGCCGCGTAATAAGCCACTTTTCATCGCCATTTCATAAACAGCCTTGGTAAGTCTATGTTCTATAAATACATATGAATCCTCAAGCAAACCGTAAACACCATCAACGTACCTATAGCCTCTCCCAAACCACCTGAGAGCCCTAAACGGCTCATTATGCAAAACCTTTACAATCGGCGCTTTTAATCTCTTAGCAAGATATAACGCATATATAAGTGACGTACCACTTTCATGAATATCAAGTATTACGTCGAATTTAATACCACGTGATATTAAATCATTAATTAATTCATTAATTAAAGATTCACAATAAATATTATTATTATTAATTAAAAAATTATAAAGCCCTTTTAATATCCCTAAAATATTATTACTATTATACTTAACACATATTTCCTGGAACTCATAATTAATATCATGAATTAATAATCCCTGGCCCCTTATTTCATGTAATGACTCAAGATTAAAGTGAAATGGCTCCTCAAAAACGAGGATATTGTGACCGTACTTACTCAATATTTTTAATACCTCAACACCATGTCTACGTGCACCACCAGGTGACCCGTCAATAATGGCAAGTATATTCATAAGACCATCATGATTCCTAATTACCATGGAGATTTTTAATACTAAAATTATCTATAAGTCTTGTTCTTACATCTTTAGGCCTTAATTGTTTCTTAATTGCTTCTATAGCTAATTTAAGACCAAAATTATAGGCTTTAATTATAATATCTTTTCTAATAATTGAATATATATTTACTAAATTACTATAATATTCTAATTTTCTTACATTAATATTAATTGAATACTGAGTTACCATATATGGCAATAATGCATTCTCTATGTTAAGAATAATCATTGCATTAAGATCTTTAGGTCTAGCTAATGAGTCTCTCTCCGCATGATTTACGTTTGCACCTTTAAATACGACCGAGTGCATTTTATATTTTGTAAGATAATGTAGCATTAATAATTGCTCGTTATGTAAGCCACGTATTGTTGCCCCAGGTAATTTGAAATCATCAATGAATTTTGATTTAAAGCTCATATTAACACCAATGGGTCCCTTATAGTACATCAGCATGTTTTTTCTATAAACTATATCAAAAATGTTATCATTACACGCCAATAAACCCACATCGTTTATATAATATTGATAATCATTGAACTCATTAAGCAACGGTTTATAATATTTAAGCAAGTGTCGAATTGTTGGAAAATTAGTGTTACACTTGTCGATAAATAAATCATTTATTAGTTCTGTGAATACTCCTATTTTTTCATGGTTTTTGTGCATTGTTATGTGTTCCTCTACCCAGGTCTTTAATGGTATTGCGTCGTCGTCTGTTGTTAGTGTTATGTCGTAGTCTCTTGCGACTTCGTAAATGATGTTTAGGGCTTCCTCGAAGTAGCCGTCGCTTTGTATCTTGACTTCTATGTCGAGTTTGTCCCTAAACTCGTCAACAACATCTAAAGTCCTATCACCAGGGCTCGGCTTATAAACAACTAAAACACGAAAATCACGAAAAGACTGACTAGCCAAAGACTCGAGAGTACGCCTAATAGAATAACCAAACCTCGAATTATTATATGTAGGAACACCAATAAGTACCTTCATAGCGTTTATTATCAATTAGTAATAGGTAATTCTTTTTAAGTTTATCATTTTTCATAAATTAATGACTGTTGTTGGTTTTAATTGGCCTGTGGAGCATGATCACTCGGTTGCTGTTATTGTTGATGGTGAGTTGGTCTTTGCCAGTGAGGAGGAGAGGTGGACAAGGCATAAGCACTCGCCGGGTGAACCACCAATAAACGCATTAAAGCAAGCCTTTAAATTCCTAAAGAACAAGTATGGGATAAAGCCGAAGGAAATAGATGCATATGCCGTGAACTTCCACCCAGGTATATTACCTAATAAACTGTATATGCAAGCGAGCTGAGGACGCACAGGGGGTGGGTGAAGATACACTACAGAAGCAACAGGCAACTCCACAGATACCTCTACGGTGGGTGGAGGCTCACTGATGAACTCAAGATAAAGCTTGATGGGAAGAGGGTGCTGCTCTACCTTACTTTCAAGAGGGACTTCGAGGTTACCTACAACCCTAACAACGTCATTGCTGTTGATGTTAATGAGAACAACGTCACGCTGGCGGTATTCAAGGATGGCGGCCTCAGCGATGTTTACAGGATTGAAACTAACCTAGGTAGGATAGTTATTGCCTACTCTGAGAGGAGGAAGAGGATTACGAAGGGTAGGTCGACCAGGGATAGGGAAGTGAGGAAGGCACTCAGGAAGTTGAGGGAGAGGGAGAGGAAGATGGATATTATCTACAAGACAGCGAGGATTATTGAGGAGTTGGCTCTTGCGAACAACGCAGTTGTGGTTGTTGGGAACGTCCATAGGGGCAAGAGGAGGCTTATCAATGAGAGTGGCAATAAGAGGTTAACGCATAGGATACACCAGTGGAGCGTTGCAACGCTAGTGAGGGTCTTGGGTGGGAAGCCCATCCACGTTGTGGAGGTTTCCGAGGCCTACTCCTCAAGCACAGACCCATTCACCGGCAACCGCATCAAGTCCTTCAACCCCTCCGTGATCCGCACTGCGGTGAGAGGGGTCAGGAGAATAAGGGTAGTCAAAATCGCCCTTAGACTTACCAGACTGGGCAACGGGTTAGTCCTAGATAGGGACGTCATTGGAGCCATAAACATCGGGCTGAAATACCTATCCACAGGTGGGAGCCCAATGGCGTTGGCCTCGACAGGGCCCCATGAAGTTCGGCTGAAGCTAATGACGCCGAACCAAGGACCAACCCCGCCCACGGAGATAAAAGCAATTAAAATCCACTAGAAGCATCGTGAGCGGGGAAACGCTTAACCATAAACGACATCACCAGCACAATCACTAGTCCTATTATAAAAAGTATACCGAATATCCTCAACACGCCTGGGCTATATAGTTGTGGTGCCAGGTTTGTGAAGCCCAGGGCCCACACTACGTAGAATAGGAGCATTAGGGCTAGTCCAAGGATGAGTAATGCCTTCCTCATCCTCCGTCTAGGCCTTAGGCTTGGCATTAATGGTAGCGCCGCTGCTATGGGTAATGCGGCTAGGCTTATCAGTAATGATCTGCCTGGATCCTCGAGCGCCCTAATGATCATTGGTGCTGGACAGTGCGTTGGCTCTAGGGGCTTTATTGATATTGGGCCTATGGTTATGTTCGTGAGTAGTACCGGCTCATTCACGGTTATTAAGAGACTTATTGATGAGTTGACCCAATGAGTTACGGTAATTACGTCCCTCAACTCATAGGTACCACCACTTGTTATGTTCATCATGGTTACTTGATTAATGGCGCTTAATGAAACCCTTAACCACGTGAATTTCACAGGTACGGCTTTGGTGATTGTGTATATTATGGAGTACGCGGGGATCTCACCGGGATAATTAAGTGTTGAGTTATTGCTTATTATTTTCATTCCCGTGCCCGTACTAACATAGATGAGGAGTGGCTGGTCCGTGTATATACTTAGTTCGTAAGTCCCCGGCGTGATGTTTGCGTTTATGTTAAAGCTGATTGGGTATGGCTTCATTCCCTGCGTTATTGATGGGGCTTCATCGGAGGTTCTTACGATTACCTGCCCATTCCTGAGTATTGTGAGTGAAAGAGTTGCTGGTTGTTCTGAGTACGATACTCCATAGATAACTACCTTATTAATAGTTCCCGTGAAGTTAAGCCTTAGGTCGAAGGTCATTACGGAGTCTGCGCTTATCGGTAGTACCGTGCTTGTTAATGGTGTTGACATAACCTGGGGTATTGATGTGTTCACGTAGGGCGTTATGGGTATTACTCTTATTGCCGTGGTCACCACGTACATGCCGGGAGGTATTGCTAACTCATTGGTGCTTACCTCAATGGCGCTTTGGTATAAACCACCTGGTATGGTCAATGAGTCATCCTCTATATAACTCGTGGCGTTGGTCATTAATTGGGTTATGGATTTCTCAAAATCATTTATTATTGGAAGACCTGTATAGTTCTTAAGGATTAGTTGGTAATCACCGCATATCGCGTATGTACCGTTCATTGGCTTAACGGGTATTACATAGCCCATGGCCTGTCTCCCCGGATTTATGGTGATTAGCGAGTACGTTGGGACCACGGAGCTCTCTATGTAGCCTGCGGGTGCCAGTGAAGTGAGGCTATAGACATGGGCATAACCCCTACCCAGTGGTTCCCAGTTGATGTTTATGGGGCCGGTTCCCTGGTATGGAGGCCACATTGGTGATATTGGCGTTGTCAGTACCGTGATTATTAGGGCCATGGATAACGCTAAAACGGCTAATTTATGTTCACGCAACTTACCAAGCGCCTCTATGAGCGTTATTATGAGTATTGCGGGGACCACCACGGCATAGCCAAGGCCGCCGAGTGTGGTGGTTATTAGGGCTGGTATGGCTGTGCCCAGGGTGGCTAATTGCATGAAGGAGGTTGTTGAGAGTAGGTAAATGAGTTGGTTAAGTATTCTCTGCGCAGTCACGTGGTGGGTAATGGCGTAGGCGCCGGCTATCCAGTAGTAGGTGAATGCTGCCAGGCCTATGGTCGCTACGTACTGGCTTGATTCATTAAACTCCCTCTTAATGAACCAGTGGGTTATTGGGACCAGCACATTGAGCAAATTAGTGACTGGGCTTAGGAATGCCATCAATGCCGAGAGGGTGACGCTAACAAGCCTATTATCCCTATCAATGTGGTAGTACATGGCTATGGCTAATGCCGTTGATATCACCTGCGGGAGCCAGAGATTAGTCATCAAATTGATGAGTGAGGCATTAATTATTGATGCAAGGACTAGAAGGAGGATGAAGCTCATTTCCAAACCCCTGGCCCTACTGAGTCTATACGTGTAAATTGCGATTAGTGAGTTTGTGATTACTATGAGGAGTGCTATGAAGATCGGTAAATAACCACTCATTACTAATGGGCCAAGTAATAGGCTTTGACCAAGGTCTTTAGCGTCAATACTCAATAATCCCAGTGACTTCAGGATCAACTCCCCAAGCCCGTAGTAATAACCACCCCCATTAAATAATTGTAGCCAAACATAGATCAACTCAAACATGCTGACTATGTACGTTATCAATCCAATTACTGGCTTAACTATTAATTCGCGTTTCATGAATAATTAATGAATGTAATAACGATAATTCTTTAATGCTTTACCTCAATGAAATGTAGGCAATGCCTAATACCAATTATTAAGTATATTAATTCATTAATTACCTCACCAAGGGACTTACCGCTATTCATTATCGTGATCGGCATATCAATCCTTAACTCATTATCATTAACAACCCTGATCATTAATTGGTTAAGTACGTGGTCGCCCTTTACATAATTCATTAGTACATCCATGATTTTACTAAGTTCGTTAACCCTTATTATGCATGGTACGTAGTTAATCCCATTAATCACGTACTTACTATAGTCCATATCGCACTCCACGTGAATGTCATCCTCATCCCTAACGAGTGTGCTCACAGTAAATGCCACTAGGTATAACTTTTTAAAGGGAACGCCCAATAATTGTTTTGATGTCATCAATTGAGGAATTAATAACGGGAACTGCGGTTGGGATTAAGGCAAGTGACGGCGTTGTGCTGGCTGCCGAGAAGAGGGTTGCCTATGGATTCACGATGTTCAGTAGGTCTGGTAAGAAGGTGTTTAAGGTTAATGACAATATTGGCATGGCCTCAATAGGAATACTGGCTGATATGCAAGTGCTCACTAAGATAGCTAAGGCGTACATGTCGCTCTATTCCCTAGACACAAAGACAAGACCCAGCATTAGATCTGCGGCTAAACTCTTATCATACGTACTATTCTCTAATAGGATATTACCATACTTCGTGGAGGTTCTCGTTGGTGGTATCGATGATGAGGGGCCACACCTCTTCATAATGGATGCGCTTGGTTCATTGATTGAGGATGACTATGCAGCCGTTGGCACAGGGACAAAACTGGCAATCGCAATACTCGAGAGTAATTATAAGCCAGGAATGAGTATTAAGGAGGCCAGGGATTTAGCCATTAAGGCAATAAACCAAAGTATATCCAGGGACCCAGTCTCTGGGGATGGCATTGACATACTGACAATAACGGGTAATGGCTCAACCGAGGAAACAATACCACTACAGCCGTTACGGTTATAAAACCAAATGTGCCCCGCGTTGGAGGAGCACAGCCTCATCGGTGGGTTAATCCCAACTCGGTCGGCCCACGCCAGCGGGGCTGGGTAAATACATTACCTAAGGAATTTAGCCCTTTTGGTTTTCGTAATGATTATCAGAGTTCCTTTTTCATGAAGACTTAAGAACCACCTTCATACAACTTACTTAGTGATGTGCCTCCACGGGACTGAGGGTTGATGAAATTGGTCTTTGCTGATTCCCTTACCCTAAAGGCCCATCGTCTTTCATCAACCGTTTTATGTTATTGATGATTTGCAACGTAAGTAGTAATTATATTGAAGGATTAAGGTATTGGAGGTCATTGATTAATGATGAGGTAGATTTTTATTTCATAATGCCTACTCATAATTGTTAGTTGTTGTATGGCATTAATACTGGTTAGGTATGGTGAAGTTGCGATTAAGAGGTCCGGCACTAGGTCGTTAATGGAGAGATTACTCATGCATCACATACTTAGTGGATTGAGGAGTATTAGTATTGATGCCAGGGTCACTAGGTCTCAGGGTAGGTTGTTTGTTGAGGTTCCCGATGATAAGATTAAGGATAGTATTGACGTAATTAGTAGAGTTTTTGGTGTTAGGTCATTATCTCCAGTTAAGGCTTATGAATTTAAGGAATTAAATGATATTGTTAATGCCACCGTTAAGGAGTGGAGCGAATTGATTAGGGGTAGGAGATTTGCTGTTAGGGTTCATAGGGTTGGTTCACATAACTTCAACTCAATGGATGTGGCTAAGGCCATTGGTGCTGCCTTGAAACCGTTTAGTGCCGGTGTTGATCTTAAGAGTCCGAATATTGAATTATTTATCGAAATTAGGAATGACAAGGCATACCTCTTCACTGAGGTGATTAATGGCCCTGGTGGTTTACCGCTTGGCTCTGAGGGTAAGTTACTGGCGTTAATATCTGGTGGTTTTGATTCACCCGTGGCTGCCTGGTTCATGATGAGGAGGGGTTCCTATGTCAACGCATTATTCTGCTCATTGGCCTATCCAATTGATGTGATTAATTTTCTCAGGGTTTCACATGCATTATTTAGTAGGTGGTCCATTGGTTATGATCCGAGGCTCTTCATAATTGATTGCTCGTCATTAATTAGCGAGTTTAGGGCTAAGGCAAATCCACACATATGGAGTGTATTGTTTAAGAGGATACTCTATGAGATTGCGTCTAAGATTGCTAAGTCGATAGGTGCGCTAGGTCTCGTGACCGGTGAGTCCCTGGGGCAGGTATCATCACAGACTCTCCATAATCTAATGGCTATTGAGCATGGCATTGACTTACCTGTATATAGGCCATTAATCGGACTTGATAAGGATGACATAATGAATTACGCGAGGAGGATAGGGACTTATGAGGAGTCCATGAGGACTGAGGAGTTCTGCGCCATATTCTCAGAGAAGCCCAGGACAAAGGTTACAGTCGATGAGTTAAATAATGAGTTGAGAAAGCTTGATCAAGGTCTCATTAATAACCTGGTGAGTGGTGCTGTGGTGTTGAGAGTTAGTTCGGCTAAGAAGGTCATTAATGAGTTAATGATGAGTACTAGCGATGTGGAGATTAATCACGTGCCCGAGAACGCCGTGGTCATTGACCTAAGGAGCAGGAGTGAGTACGAGACGTGGCATTACCCAGGTGCTATAAATGCCAGTGTTGATAAGTTAGTAAGTACGGTAGAATCACTGGGTAGGGACAGGTTGTACGTACTATACTGCAGTAAGGGTTTGAGCAGTAGGTGGGGTGCACTTGAGCTTAGGAGGTTGGGTTTCAAGGCATTCTCCATAGATATTAACAGATTAAGGAGGTTACTATGAGAATATCGAGAGGACCTAGTGAAGGCTACGTGAGGTCCAAGGTGCCTAAGGGATTTCATCTTGAGATTGCTAGAAAGATACAGACAGCGTTGGCTGGTAGGGTTATTGAGGATGATTTAATCAGTATTGATAGTGTTGACTTAGTAACAGGTATTGATGTTGCATATATTAACCGCGGAAGTACGGAAATTGGAGTTTCAGTAGCTAGTACGTATTCCATAAGTAAGTCGTTGATTATTGAGTGGAGTTGTTGGATTGGTCCAATATACTTTCCCTATGTACCAACCCTACTCTCCTTCAGGGAGTTGAAGCCTGTGGTAAATGCATACCTTAGGTTAAGGACTAAGTCCCAGGTAATCCTCATTGATGGTCATGGCAGAGCACACCCGTATAGACTCGGTATTGCTAGCCACTTCGGTGTATGTATGCACATACCAACTATTGGTGTCGCTAAGTCGTTATTGTATGGTAGGGTGGATAGAGTTGAGGGCCCGATACTTGATATAAGTACTGACGAGGTTATTGGTTGGGCAATACAATGCGCGCCAAGTAAGCCAACCTATGTTAGTGTTGGTTATGGTTTATCACTGAGGAGTGCCGTTGATCTCGTTAAGAGACTATGTGTTGGTTCACAGATGCCAATACCAATACTACACTCGCATAATATGGCTAATAATCTGAAGAAGAGAATTATTGGGAAATTAATGAGTAAAGCATCAATTAATGAATTAGATAATGAATGCAGGATATCAATGAGTAATTACCTTTGAAATTAATGATTACCCTTCTCGCTAAGCTTCTCGGGTATTAGTAATTTCTGTCTCTCAATGACGTATGTCCTGACATCCCTAATCATTGAATCAATAACCTGTGGGTTAGCCCTAGCCTTAGCTAAGTCGAGTATTGTCTTGGACGTATCGACAAGCTTTAGATCATACTCAACAAGCTTCTCCAGGTTCTCGGGAAATACCTTAAACCTATCATGCATTCCAGCATCGCCTGTTGGTGATCCCCAAACCTCAGCAATTAAACTCCTTAAGTCACTGAGCACGGTCTCGTATTGCTGTATCAATGAATCAAAGGGGTTATTACGGGCTATCTCTTCCTCAATCCTTTCAATAAAGCCAAGAGCCTCCTCAAGCATTGAAGCTGCGGTCTTCCTAACGAGGAAATCGTCCTGCCTAATCAAGTCCTTAACCTTATAGCCTCTGAAACCCGGCACTAGTAATTGGAGTCTCTCCAATGGGCTGAGTGGCGACTCAGAAATAGGCGGTTTAGCATTGTCTGAAGACATTAATTATTAATTTATGCTCAATTTTATAAACACTAGCCTAGCTAACTAGGGATGGGTTAGCATTCAATCCCAATAACATCCTTACATGAACCAAGCAACTCCCTATACAAATGGGTTAGAATTCTGGCTGCCTTAATCTTCGTATCCAAGGTCTCAAGTAATTCGTAATAAGCCTTCCTAAGTATTTCCCTAACATCCTCCGGTTTTGTCTTTAGTGATAACTCAATATTGACAGTGTGACACACCATCTTAACAATAGGTTCCTCAACACAACCTGTTAACCTAACAATTACCTTTCCCTCATCAACCCTAAACTCAGGAACAACATTCAAGCTAGACAGTACCCAATTACTGCCAATTGGCGTTGCACCAGACATACTGCATTAGTAATTCACGGTTATTTTAAAATGCTATACCCTCAGGTGGCTTTTTACGATTTCGTTGGTTGTGCTTCGTATGGTTTTGGTAGTCCTGAGAATACTCCCCATGTGTAGAAGGCTATGGCTAGTATGGTGACCGTTACCATGTCCCACGGGAACTTAAGTATTGGCACTGGTCCTCCTGCTGTTTGGCCGATGTACGTCATTAGGACCATGGCGAGCATATAAACAATGTACCAAGTGGAATTTCTAAAGGCACCCCTAACCTTATAAATGGCTGCGAAAATAATCGATAAAACAAACACGAGCAAAACACCATATGGTGTTGCAGGCCAACCACTCCAATAAACAATCCAAGTAGCAAATATGAAGGCGAGTGCGCCAATAACGGCCGCTGCAGGCACCTTGTATGTTCCACTTAATCCCTGCCTTCTCGAAACCACCAATGACACCGGCACTACCGAGAAGCCTAGGTATCCAGCCACAACAGCCTCCTCAATTATTGTATAGACAGTCGGTATTGGTGAGAGAAGAGCTAGTACTAACCCTACAATACCAAAGATTATCAATGCCCAATAAGGTATTGCGTACTTCTCATGGATCTCACCAACCCTTTGGCTAACATATTTAGACCTATACATCGAGAAGAAGACCCTTGTTCCACCACCGAGATAGATATAGCCGACCACGAAGGGACCAATAATACCAACTATTGTAGCTATCGCCAATAACCAGTTAATACCGTATGTACCAGCTATGTACATTACTGGATTATATGATGATGTGATTGATGTTAGGTCAGCCCAATCACCAGGCTTTACATTAAACGCACTCCACTTAATTGATAATACGTACGTAGCGGCAAACAACACGTATATCAATGTTTGTCCAATAACCACAAGTAGGATGGCAATTGGTATATCCCTCTGCGGATTCTTCATTTCTTCGGCATAATCGGGTATAACTCTAGTACCACCGAAGGCAAACATACCGAGGGGTATTGCAGAGAATACTGCAGCCCATCCGTAAGGTACAAAACCACCAGGTAAGCTAGATACGTTCTGTGGTATGAACACAGCAGCAAGGAGCCCAACAGGAATTATCAGGTATAGTATTAACTTTATTATACCGATGCCTGTCGTTGATTGACCGAAGAATTTAACACCAAAGTAATTAAACGGTACCATAAGAAGAATAAGCAAGGCAGCAACACCGGCGCCAAGCCATGTAGGGATACCACTTGGCGTTAATAGATTATGCGTGAAATAATTTATTCCGTAAACCACTGCTATGGCCTCAGCCGGTGGTATGAATAGGTACCAAACCATACTAGCCCAGGCATTCAACAGGTTTGTTACAGGCCCATGTGTGTAGTAGGCATAGCGGGCAGGGCCACCAGCCTCTGGGTATAACGTGCCCATTTCCATGTACGTTAAACTAATTATGAAGTAGAAAATACCACCAAGTATCCACTCAAGAATTACAGCTGGTCCGCTCATAACCATCATCTGGGGCGCAGAGAACAGGATACCAGTACCAACAGCACCAACAAGACCTATTATCGTTAACTCAAGTAGACTTAACTCTTTACGTAAGCCAACACTTTGCCCGCTCTGTTCATTCCCAGAGCTTAGCATATTTGTCAAAATATTTGCTGTCTTTTAAATTTTATCATTTATCTTGATTTAAGTGAATCATTAATTATGAACTTTTACCAAGATTAATTATTCATGTAATAGCTCACTGATCTTCCTTAGGATAATGTGTCTTACCTCAGTAGGGCTTAGTCTCCTTCCTTCGATTATCTTTCTACCATTAATAATTAATGCAGGTAAATCAAATACGTTATATTCCCTTAATTCATTAATTATTGGCATAAATTCGGCGGGTCCCTCACCACCCAATAGCATGCTGATTATTATGTCCAGGTAATCTCTACTTATCTTAATGGTAACAAACCTAATAGCATTTTTACCTAGTCTTAATTCGTTAGTGGCTTCCTTAATCACCTCCTTAATTATTTCCAGGTACTTATCATCTCTGTCTTCAATCATATAAAGCCTAATGTTTATTATCATTCAATTACTAATAAATAATTAATCATTAATAAATCCTACTCTTCATTGAAAATAATTAATTGCCTCAACCAAACCTAGCAGCCAAGTAACCACCTATTACACCGGCGAGTATGTTAACGGCGATGAATATGCCAATCTTAGTCCTACTCCAGAGTGGCCCTGGATATACATCAAATAATATACCTAGTATCGCAACAGCTATTATGACATAAATAACAGTCCTCTGGGCAGGCCTAAAGTATATGTTATAACTCATCATCTCCTCAGACCTATACGGCTTAGTAAATAGTATGAGCAATCCATAAAGAATCAGTATTAGTATGAAGGATAGCAAGTAACCCCTAATTAATGCCCATATTGGGCTGAGGACAAGCGGCGTTGGGTAAAATATGTTGGCTACGGCCTCGAGTACTAGGGTGACCACCGATACGAAGAATGCGTAACCAACACCAGCCACTGCATTATACCTGGTCTCACGTGTGGACATTATTTTCAATTGATAAATAAACCTTATAAATCAATCTAACAATATTGGTATTAATATGTCGATAAGGGCTCAAGTAATATCCACGATAGATGAGAAGGGAATAGATCAGATGGGTCCTGATGACTTGATAGTGAAGTATCACTCGGTCGATGTTAGGACTAGGTCAAGGCTCATTGTTTACTCAAACCAAAAGGCAGTGGTTAGGATACAGGGGCAAATACAGGGGGTCTTTGATCCAGGTGCCCATGACCTTCAAACGCCCGCTAACCCAATATCACAATTCTTTGCCAAATTCCAGTACGCTGGTAACATACCGTGGGAAGTCGAGGTACTGTTTGCAAGTACGGCAAGGCACGAGGCAAGAAGCGAGGGAATTACGCAGACGAAGGAACTCGTACCAATGAGATATCAAGTGGCTTATTACTTCATGATTACCGATCCCGTCAAGTTCATAAACTCCGTACAATTCAGTGGTTTTAAGTATACAGTTGAGGATTTCAAGAACTACGTATCACCAATCGTTGACCAATCAGTTAGTCAAGTCCTAAACCTCGTCTCTCTCAATGAGGTTTACGCAAATCTGCATAAGGTCACGGATGCTGTAACGGCTAGTCTAAGAACATTCCTTGATGAGGTTGGTGTTCATTTAATAACGTGCAGGATAGTTAGGCTTGAGCCGGAGGATGAAACAATGAGGAGGGTTGTTCAGTTCATGGCCCTTGGTCTCGATGTAAATACTGCAATTAGAGCTAGATTATCTGAGATAATGGCTCAGAGGAGTGATCCGGCGGCCACGAATATGATGCTTGGCGTACCATACTACCCAATATACATATTACCAACGGCAGGCATGCCAACAAACCTACAGCAATTAATGGTGCCGCCGACTCAGACACAGCAACAATCCAAAGGGCAGTCCCAGCAAGGTGGTTCAGAGCAATCCAGCGGCTTTGAGATTAGTGGAGGTTAATGAGGGGTTATGAGTCACGAAGTCCTAAAAAGCTATGGAATGTTTAATAACAACGAATTAGTGCTTGAGGAGGTTAGGTTTGATAATCTGCCGTGTTTCATAAACCTATCAATACTTAGCCAGGGCAAAGTTCCTGAAATACTTATTGAGTTAAGTACTGGTTGTCGTCATTACAATACCATGATAAGGGTGACGAGGAAATTCATGGAGCTCTTTGGCGTAGATACCGCCAGGATAGCTGCGGCTAAGCTGGCCAGGGCATTGGGTATTGAGGATTACGAGGCCATTGAGCGTGGAGATATTGAATTAAGAATAAAGAAGATGCCGAGGCACTACTCAGAGTGGGTTGGTCAGAATATGAATATGGTAATTAATGCATTTAACGAGGTGTTATCGACACTTGGCATAATTACGCAACCAGTAATTACACAAACAGCTCAGGAGACGCAGCAGAAGTCGCAAGCAACATTAAGCATTCCTCAGCAAGCCTCCTCAGTAGCCTTAACAGCCCATGTGGTTAAATCATACGGTAATGTTGGCGGTCAAAACCTAGTACTAAGGTCCCTAAGCGAAAATAAGCATATTGAGTTATGCCTTGAGAGAATGGGTAGTTGTAAGCCATTAATCACAGTAAGGGCTAAGCCACTCGAAGTAGTGGTTCATGAGGATGCTGTAAAGGTATTTGGTGAAAATAGGGCGATTGAGTATGCCACGTGGATTGCTAACGCTCTGTATATAGCCAATTATAGTATTGATGAACCTAATGGCGAGATAATACTAAGATCTAACGATGGTGCTGATGATGCCTTAACAAATGAGGTAATTAGGGTAATGGATAGGATAGTCAATAAGTACCTTGGTACTGAATAGTAATGTAATTAAAACAGACCAATGTATTACATAAAACTTAAAATGGGTCATAGTATTGGGGTAATGTTATGATCATTGTAATACCTGTTGTGGAGAGTAACGGTAAGTATTACCTTTCTCCACACTTTGGTAAGGCACCTAAATACGCATTTATTGAGGTTAAAGGTAAGGAGTTCAATATCGTAGATGTAGTGAATAATCCAGTTCCTCCGAGTATTGAGGGCGGTGGTCGTGGACGTGCAATTGCTGATTTAATAATTAGTAAGGGAGCAGAGGCCGTAATAGCGCTGGAGGTTGGTCCTGGAGCCTTTAGATTCCTTAAGGAAGCAAACATTAGGATTTATTATTACCCACCAAGAAGAGGTCTAATACCGATTGAGGATGCACTGGACGCGTTTATAAACGGTAAACTTGAGGAGGGCCTAGAACCAAGGGAGATCGATTAATGAAGGTCCATGCGCTGCAAATGCTTAATTAACGGCACATCTATTTTTATCTCTGACGTAGACTAGGGTTGCAATTATAGGACTGTTGGTAGTTACGTTTAGGATCTGCGCTATTAATGGGCACTTGGCTCTAAATAGAAATACGGCATTTTTAATGGAGGATCCAGCTCAAGGTACGTCTCAAAGCCATCTAAGCCCTTCAGAAACAATGCGTCGTGCATCCTCATTTCGCTTCATAGCTCTTTATTAAATAGCGCCGTATATGCGCTAGCCTCACTATTCAATTCATGCCTTATCCAATTATGCGAACTCAACAAATACAGCAGCTCTACCTCTATTCGCATTCCTCATTATGTACTCCCCAAGTCGAGTATAAATGCCTGTCATTAATCCCTAGATTTCTTGATTCCGAGTACCTGGATTCGGGGAGGCACAATAGGCATTCTAGTGTGTCTATGTACTACACGGTTTCACACCTTTATGGCTAGATAATTAACACCTAGATACGCAAAGAAGAGAGGGATTAGCACAAGGTCCGTTATGTCGAGTCCCGCGGCCTCCATGGCCCACAACGTACCTAGACTAAAGAGTAGGGCTGAGAGTACGTACTTGAGGTGCGGCAGCCTAATCCTAGCTATTTGATCCTTAATTAACGCTGTAAGCACCACCACTATTGCGGCCGCTAACAACGTACCAATTAGGGCTGACGAGTAACTCCTTGGTATCAAGGCAATGAGCACCAAGGCAGCCTCAAAGGCCTCTATTGCAGATACCGTGAAAACCACCGCCAAGTCGCCACGCTCCTCCTCACTACCCTTACCCTTCCCAACCCTCCTGAAGTATCTACGCGCGCTCCTTATCAATCTATAGCCGAAGTAGAATAGTATTGCTGCGGATACGGCCAACACGTAGTCGAGGGGTAGGTAGATAATGTAACGACCAACTGTAAATGTTGGTACTAGGACTAGGAGGACCCCAGCTATTGCATAAAGCACTGGCTTGAACCCCCTGTAAATCCCCTGATAGATTGCCGTGACGGCACCAGCCTCCGAAAGCTCCAGCAGACTTATGCCAAATGCTGCGAAGAAGATCCCGAAATTCACGGGACCTTGATAATCATACCCAGTTTTAAGTATTTCTCATGGATTAATAATGAGTGCGAAGGTATATATTTTCCCTGAACATGTCATAAGGTAGAATGAGTGAAGAGATGATCATAATACCAAGCGTACTCATCGAGGAACTCAGGAAGAAAGATCTTGATCCTGAAGACGTGATTCTCGATGCATTAGTGAGAACAGCAAATCTGGACCCAGATGTGGTAATTGAAGCCAGGGTAAATCTCGCAAATAAATACTTGGGTAAGGAACTAGTTAATAAGGACCCAGTACAGGCGAGTGAGAAATTGTACAAGGCTGCTGAGGAGTGTGTGAAGGCCTTAGCTCAATACTACGATTTAAAGGACATACTTGTAAGAGTCAGTGAGAAAGGTAGGTGGACAGTGACGGAGCTCGAGAAAACCGTATTGGAAGTATCGAAGAGGCTTGGCAATTGGTTTGGGGAAGCTTGGGATAGGGCGTGGGCGTTACATGTCTGGGGTTTTCATGAAGCGAAATTCGACGCTGAAGATATAATGGCCAGGTTGCCTTATGTTCAGAGAATTGTGGAGGAGACTAGTAGGTTGGTAAAGGTTAAATCATGAGATTATGTGGTTATGCGCGCGAAATACGTATAAGTATGCGTGAATTAAGGTTTTCATGCCAAATTACAAGGTAATTAATGACATAACTAAGGTACGTGAGGAACCATTAAGTATTAAGGGCGCTGTGGGCGTGCGCACCCAATGGCTTGTGGGCAAGGACGATGGTTCAAAATACGCAGTAAGGAGACAAGTGGTTAAGCCGGGTGGTAGGGCACCACTACATAAGCATGCCTATGCAGAAACGTTCATAATATTAAAGGGGATTGGGAAAATGACCGTAGAAAATAACACAATTGATGTTAAGCCTGGCATGTGCATATTCGTAAAACCGAACACGCCACATTCAATAATGAATATTGGTAATGAGGATTTGGAGTTGATAACCATAATATCGTATGAGGATAATATGAGCATAGACGTTCTTGAATAATGTATATGATCTATGGGTTGTTTTATTAGAAATTGAACAGATACGTTTAAATACCTGTTTTACTTTCAATTTAATAATGAGTGAGCCCATACTAAGGCTTCGACCAATCCAGGAAAAAAGCCAAATAACTGGGTACATTCTTCCATTTGGAGTTATCATTGCAATGTGGTTCCTCATTGGCTACCTATTACCATTAAAAATGAATGCATCACTCTCAGTAACAATTGGACTCCAACTTTTCTTTGGATTGTTTTTCATATTGGCAATCTACAGCTTATACAGGGACATTAAGAGGAGGGGCAAGTTCATAAAGGATTTTGCCCTATATAGGGATTACGCCTGGTTCTTGACTAAGAATGATAAGGAAGTGACAATCCCAATTGGAGAATTCAACCCATGCGTAGTTGATTACGCACCGCCGGTGCGATCATACTCTCCACAGTGGGGATCATTATATTTTCCAGGAAAGGTTTGGATTAGGATTAATCATTATGGTGAGGATTACATACTCCTCATTGATACTGAGCAATGTAGAAGGCTTAATCAAATCCTAAATACGGACTTTGGGAAGCCCAGGATTGACTGGTGCGGTGGGAGGGTTGTGAAGGACATGGGCAAGCTTGGCAGGATTGAGAGACCTGGCCTAGCCTGCTAGGGATGATGAACATGAGCGCGATTGTAATAGGACCAGCCCCCGGTGGTGGGAGACCACGAACGCTCTTCGCACTGGGATTGTTTTTGGTCCTCATTGGGCTCCTAATCATGCTCCTTGGCTTCCTATACAGGAATTACACGTTAATTTATAAATACTCATGGATATTCCTAGCTCCGGGGATTGGGAGTTTAACATGGAGTTATCGTGGGCATAGGGCAGAGGTGAAGAGGGAGGAGTTTGTGAGGAATAGTGGGGCTTTATGGGGCTTTCCAAATGCCTTCGTTACATCAGTCAGGTCAATAAAGTCCTGGTTTATTGCCTATTCAATTATCAATTTATTCATGATATCGGTAGTTATTTGGGAGTTTATTAAGGGCTCTAGTGATGTTCTTGGATTGTTCATAGCGTTCCTAATCCTATTCATACCATATGTTCTAATCATGAAGGGTAGAGTGAGGGATATTAGGAGGGCGAGTAGGACTAGGAGGAATGAGGTTAGGGATATTCTCGTCTTTAATGACCATATCCACATTAGGACTGCATCGAGGGAGGAGTTGGATATACCACTTAATGATGCCATTGTTTGTATTGCAGGGTTGAATGTCCCTGACCCATTTGTATATTTGTATTATGATAAGTTCAGGATTAAGTATGGAGATAGGGTGTTCTCCCTGGTACTCCCTCACGGTACTGGCAACGAACTCATTAACGTACTCAAGGATAATTTAGGGCTCGAAATTCATACATGCGATTACCTGGGTATTAAATGACCTTATAAACGTCTATAAATTCACTGTACCACTCATTATACGTCCTCCTACTAACCACGTGGAACTCGAGTACCATGAGCACGTCCTCACCAACCTCCCTAATAATGCTCATGACTAATTCCACGTATTTATGAGGGTCATCACCATAGGCATCTGATATTATCAGAACATCAGCATCACTATCCGACCTGAAGTCACCGCACACGTAGCTACCAATGAGCATTAACTCAGCACTTGGGTCAAGCCTAAGCACCACGTCTCTAATCCTGCCCAGGTAATAGTCCATGTTATTGAGAATCCTGTCCCTAATCCCCTTAATGTCCATCAGCAAATCTACGAGATGCCCCGTTTCCCTGCATCCTAATGACCCTCCTCACTCCTCGGCTCCTGTCGGCATTGTCCCATCCTTGGGGGCATCAGTGGTCAGTTTCCCACGGGGCTGGGGGCCAGCCGGCCCATCACTGGTCAGGTAACCGGCTGGCTCTGTTTTGGCTTTTTCAACAATCTATAAACCTTTCTCTGTAGAAAACTTTATAAAGCAGTCTGTTAAATGGGTTATATGCCTCTGGTTTTGAGGGGGACTGTTGAGGTTAGGAGTTCGAAGGAGGGGAGGTACAGGTGGATGGGGATTTACCTGGGCAACGTGCCCGAGTTGGAGAAGTATAGTGGGAGGAGGGTGTGTATAGTCATCTACACGCCAGAGGAGTGCAGGATAGGTGATTGAATGCTGGCACACCGTACACTACTAATCAAGAGGCCATTAAGGACATTCACCAATGAGGAGCGTGAGGCATTGGTTAAAGTCCTTACCAGGGCTGACGCATTGGGCAACCTATGGGCAAGGGGGTTTGAGGTATGGCCGATAGGCCTAGACTCGAGGTTTGCGGATAAATTCAATTACTTTAAGAGTGAGTTAAGGCTTGTTAATGTTAAGAGGTGGTTGGCTAGGGTTCATGCAATATTCAATGTCGGCGTTAGGCTCGATAACGAGCGTGATATGGGTCAAGGCGTCTTCATTGACTTGACCAGGAATGCCCTAAGGCTTAGGTGGGTTATTAAGAGGAGGGCCATTGTTATCAGCCTCACGGAAAGTGAGGCTAAGTATATTCGTGATAGACTTAGCGAGGGTGGCAAGCCTAAACTAGCCAGGGCCTGGGTCGATGATGAGCATTTATTCATAGCCATAACTTTCGAGCGTGATGCCGAGCAAATCACGCCGAGCAATTATAGGCTTGTCATTGACGTGAATTCCTGGAAAAACGGCATTGTTTATGCAATTGTTAAGGATTCGACAAGGAACCTTGAGAGACTGTACAACCACGTCACCAAGCTTGAGCGAAAGTACGGCGCCTTGAGGAGGCTCGGCCTTCATAAAACGCCATACGGTAGGAGGCTTTGGCGCGAAATCAAGGCTACTAAGCGTAGGCTATACGCCTACCTGAGGGACTATGCTCAGAAGGCCGTAAGCATACTCGTTAAGCAGGCCCTTAATCTTAGGGCTAAGGTAATTATTGACGACATAATTGAGGAATCTAGGCGTGAATTGATGGAGGAGAAGCCGTTAAATGGATTAGCTAAAGTGTACATGCTCTATTTAAGGAGGTTCGTAAAATTACTGACTAACCAGCTGAGGTGGTACGGTATTCCCTACGAGTTCAAACGCCTACCAAGCACAACATGCCCAATATGTGGCAGTGAATTAACCCAGCTACCTGGAAGGATAATGATCTGTTCAAAGTGCGGATTTAAGGCAGATAGAGACTTGGTGCCGATCCTATGGGCGATCAAGCAGCCCTAATTAAGGGGTGGGGTTAAGTCAATAAGGGTTTCTGAGGAGAGGGCCCATGGAACCTCAGACTTTGTCACGCCATATTGCTTTTCAATTGTTGGTAAGGATGGCGTGACAACCATCTCAACGTACATAGCAATTATAGATATTGAGGCGAGGACAGCTAAGTATCTCCATGCCTCGGAACTAAGTCTAACGCTGCCGATATTCCTGAGCACGAAAACCGATATCTATAATGATTAAAAAGCTAACTCACGAAGTATTTAATTGACTTTATGACACTGCGTTTCTCATCGTAGTGTTAAGGTAATTGAAGGTATTTCATAATGGTATACCAAAGGTTTTGTTAATGGCGTACCTAAGCGATCTCAATGTCTAGCGTCGTTAGCTTTAAGGTTAGGAAGGAGGTTAAGGAGAAGATGGAGAGGTATAGGGATAGGGTTAATTGGGCTGAGGAATTAGGGAGGTTTGTTGAGGAGAGGATTAGGGAGTTGGAGGCTGAGGAGAATATTAAGCGTGTCGTTGAGGAGCTTGAGAAAATACCAATAAGTGCACCTAAGGGCTTTTCAGCAAACTCAGTGAGGGAGGACCGTGATAGTAATTGACACATCGGCACTAACAGCCTTCATACTTAAGGAACCTGGTTGGCAATCATTAATTACGTACGTCACTAATTCCATCTCTATCGATCATATCGTTAAGGAGGTTATGAACGCTATATGGAAGGCTCAGGTCAAAGGGATTGTTAGCAGGGAGTACGCGTTTAAACTTCGTGATATACTAATGTCCTTAATTGGTAAGAATGTCGTTTTAGAGCCTGAGGAGAAGTATGTTGATAGGGCGTTCATGATAGCAATTGATAATAAATTACCAATTTACGACTCGCTCCATATAGCGCTTGCAATGAGTAAAGGGCTACCCCCTTTTAACGCTTAATGTTAAGCAGGGAGAGATTGCGAGAATGTTAGGTATAAATGTGATAATGCTATTGTAGGCGTTACCTCCTTAACGGCCTTATGGGTGGTACTGCATTCAAGTGCATTAACTCATCAGGAATCGCCTTATTCATCGCTATCTCCCTATAGATATAGGCCGATGGTCTCCAGTACTGCTTCTTGCTGGAATAATCAACGTAGAGCAGGCCAAACCTCATGCTAAAGCCTGAGGCCCACTCGTAATTATCCGTTAACGACCAATGCAGGTAACCCCTAACGTCAGCACCATCGCCCAACGCCCTATGTACCTGGTATACGTGACTAACGAGATAGTAAGGCCTTAGGTAATCGGCCGCATCGGCTATTCCATTCTCCGTAACATACATAGGCAAGCGATAACGCCTCCAGTACTTCATTAAAACGTCATAAAGTCCCTCGGGATAGAATTCCCAGCCAAAGTCGCTGCATGGCTTGTTATCGGGACTCACAGAATTCCTTTCGCAGGCGTGACCATAGCCTGGAACTACGGAGTAGGAATTCTCACCGGTTAGCCTAACCACAAGCCTTGAATAGTAATTAACACCAATCCAATCAAGCCTACCCCTGAGATCATCCCTAACCTCACCATATAAATTACCATGAATTATAGCATCAAAGAAGGACCACCTGGCATCCTGCTCCGCCAACTCGACGGCCCCAGCATCCTTCTCTGTCAGTGGTGTATAGGCGTTGTTTGCGTAGATAATGCCGACCGGTTTCCTACTAATGGCCTTAATCGCATCATAAGCCCTGGCATGGGCCTGAATCAGGTTAATCAACGCCCTCCTGGCAAGGCCAGGGTTTAGGTAGCCCGGTGGGAAACCGCTCTTAACATTGGCGTAACCGGCGTAGGCAACCACATTGGGCTCATTCATTGTGGAGTACATATCGACCAAGTCATCAAACCTCCAAGCCACATACGCAGCAAACCTAGCGAAGTTAATGACAGTTTTAACATCAAGCCAACCAGTGGGCCCAGAAAGGTCACCACGCCTAACCCTAATCGGGTCATGAATCCATAGTGGCAACGGCCAGTGATACAGGTTGAGTATGAAGAAAATATTCCTATTCTTCAAATCATTAAACATCACCCTATAATGCTCAACAGCAGCCTTATTGGCAGCCTCATCGAGTCTCCTTAGGTCACGCTCATCAACATCAACCTTAATGACATTATCACCAACAACCTCAACATTACCACTAGGCGGCTCGGGCATTGGTTTTGGGAATACCCTGGACCACTCAACATTAATCCTCGCAATATCAAGACCCATCCTAACGGCATTATCGTGGAAAACCCTGTATAGACTCCAATAGCCAGGGCCGTTCTCAGGCAAGTCACCACTAACGAGCCCTGACGCTATATTATCCCTATCATGAACCCAAACCCACCAATCACTATTAGGATCCTCATCTCCAGGAATACCCATCTCATGCTGAAAACCAGCCTGAGACCAACCAAACCTAAAGTCCTGGGGAAATGACAATGTCACGTACTAAAATCCAGGTTAGGGATATTTTTATGGATTATCAACATAACTGGAAGTATTAAATTAGGTATAAACGGAATAATTAGCGTGAAAATAACGACCATAATCATCAGCACCACAAGAGCAAGAGCACCACTACTAAAGCAAGCCATTTCCTCAGTAATAAATCAATCCAGGAAGCCTGACGAACTAATTATCGTCTCGTCATACACTAATAACGAGATTAAGGAACTAGTCAACCCATACGGCTTTGTAATTCACCATACAAGCAATAAGGTAGGCCCCATGTGGGCCAGAGGCATTAAGGAATCAAGCGGCGACATTATCGCATTCCTCGACGACGATGATGAATGGCTACAAAACAAACTTAGCCATATAGAGAAGGTATTCAAAAACACCACCGATCTAGGTCTTTACCACAATCTATTTCAATTCATCGACATCAATGGCAACGAAATCCACTGCAACGAACTACCCACCTACTATTGCTCAGTGATCCTTAATAAGAAAATCATCACCAAGGACAATACCAATAAGTACATACGCCTAGACATCAATGAATGGCTACATGCCGATTATTGGCAACTATTCTACAATACATCAAGCCTATTAGCACTACGAGATCCATTAATTAAGAGACTCGACATAATTGAAAGCGTTAACCTATACTCAGACGCAATACTCTTCATACTCATACTTAGCCAATGCTTTATCGTACTTCATGAACCAATCATCCTAACAAAATACAGAATTCACGAAATGCAAACATCAAGAAAAATCCTAAACGGCGAACTCATGGAAATGGCCATCAAAGACTACGAACTATTTAACAAAATAATCAAGGAATCCGCTTGCAATAGCGATTAACACCAATCACAACAACCAACAAGAAACCACGAACAAAATAACCATCCATAAATAACACCACAAAACCCACTACTAAAACAAATCAAACAAAAACAACGATTTATATAGAGAAAACAAACAAAACAACAATGCCAACACTCACCAAAGAAAAATAATGAAATCAATACCGGAAGGATGGAAACTAGAAGACAACTACCTAACAAGAGAAATAGAATTCAAAACATTCATGGACTGCATAGGATTCATAAACGAACTAGCCCAAATAGCCGAGGCGGAGGAACACCACCCAGACATGATCATAACCTGGAAACACCTAACACTAAGACTAACAACGCACGACGAAGGAGGAATAACGCAACTCGACATAGAAATGGCAAAGAAAATAAACGAACTAATAAACAAATGGAAAGAAAAATAGAAATACTTAAATAGTTACCTTATTTTTCTTAATGCATTATTCATTAATCTTTCTTTAATAAATTCTTATCACTTTCATTCTAGACAAGAACCTTTAATAGTAGCTCAATTAAAATATTGACTTACTTCCCTTAAGTTCTAAACATTATTATCTAAATTAATTTAGGGCTAAATTATATCGTTAAGAATGCTAAATAATCTCTCTTTGGCTGTTTTTAATACATTATGAATGTCATCGAATTCTCCTGGGTCAATCCTTACTAAATATATATTTTTATTATTGTTTAATGAGATTTTTGCATAACCATATTTTTTAATTATACTCCAAAGTTTTGCCGTTGCCTTATCCTCTTCATCATATACGATCTTTATATTTAACCCTGGAAGCACCAAAATTCCTAGGTCGGCATTATATTCGTACATGTAAGCCATGACCTTATACCTACCAGCGGTTATATATGTAGGTGTTTCTGAGAATTTGCATTCAATTACTATTGTATGTTCATTTCCTACAATTGAGACATCAGGTCTACCTCTTACTCTTTTAGCTAAATCTTTACTAGAATCTGCAGACATAATTATAGAATTACTTAATGGTCTATTAAATACTATATTGATTATCTTCTCATTTTTAGATAACCTCAATATTCTCGACTTTTTCGATTCGATTTTATAACCCACGCTTTCAAATATTTCTAGTATAAGCATATATATGAATATTTCATAAAGTCTCCAACCGAGCATTATTAAATCATGAGTACCAACTTTGCGCCTGGTTGTAACATAAACTTTCCTGCCTAAGAAACGACTTAATAAGTATGCGTCATAGGCATCTAATAACCATGCAGGTGCATAAGGTGCCAATCTTTCAATCTCGGTTATTATATCTCGATGAGCATACTTAATGGTCGATGCTGGTAGCTTATTTATTTTTCGCTTTAGCCTTGCAACCATCTTCTTTAAGTTATTAGTCTCATATCTTAATTCATGAATAACTTTATTCTCTTGATCGCTATTACGTATTATATCTTCAACCCAATTAATTATATGTCTTGTGTTTATTAATGCTCGAGAGGCTATTTCCCTAAGTAATAAGTATTCTGGTGATTTACTTGTTGGTAGGTATGTCATAAATGCATAAAGTCCGCTGGGATATGTTATTACTGTACGTGTTACATCAAGGGCACCCCATGTCTGATTATCAAAAACAACTTTAAACTCCCTATATCTAATGTAATCATGTATTGCATCATTAATTGCTCTAATTAGATCTTTAGTAATTATCATACCCATAGTCACGAATAAGTAATTCCTAGTCAAATTATCGATAGGTACATGCGCATCTTCAGGTAAATGACCAAGGAGAACACGAAGTATTCTTGATGATTTACGTAAACCGTAATGCCTAACGTAATATCTTCCAACGAGGACAGATAAATTTCTCAGCCTTCTTAAGTACCTACTACTCATAGTAATTACATCTCACTAGGACTTATAAGCTCACTCTTGACTCTATTAATAGTATCCTCGAGTTTTTTGGCTGAGGTACCAACAATTATACCTAATGATGACTTAAGGTAATCTGCAAAATAATTCAGAACTTTAGCCTTATCGTTAGCATCGAGCAATTTTTTATCTAACGTATTAGACAATAACCGTATAGCATTCTTAACACTACCTGGAGATATACAGAGTTGCTTATTACTAAGATCCTTACGTAATCTACCTATAAACTCCTTAATTAGGTCCTTAATTGGATTATCTAAGGTAGTTAATTCTTTAAGGAACATTTCAACGTCATATGTATCTGTAGGGCACTTAAGTTCTATTATTACGAATCTCCTTAATGTAGCCTCACCAACCATGAATAGGTTCCTAATATCAATAACATTCATAGTACCAATAACTCTAATTAACTTTAACGGTTCATCTTTAAAGTTACTATAATTCTTAATAAATAATTTAGCTTGATTATCAATATGCTCATTATAACTTTCAATTTCACGTATTAAATCCACCGGTATTTCCCAATCTTCAGGATTTGGCGATCTAAATATTGCAAAGAAATCACCAAAGGCCTTATCTACATCTGCCCTATTAAATTCGTCAATAACTACAAAGTAAGGACGATTATCACCATTTTTAATTCTTTCGGCAACATTATTATAAGCCTGAACTAACATACCAGCCCTCCATTTAATAGAGCCCTCCTCAAGAGTTTCACCACCAATCACATCTCTCCTAAACCAAAGAGCATTTGCAACTCTAACCATATAGCCATTATCACCACCCAATAATCTTGCTGCAGTAATTGCAAGGCTAGTCTTACCAACGCCAGGAGGACCAACAAGAAGAACATTGCCAAACTGCACAGCACTAATGAACCTACGAATGAAACTCTCATCATAGTAAAAATCCTCAGATATCCTCTTAACGATTTCATTAATATTAAATTCAGAAATACCGACGAGAACCTGCTTAGATAATGCAGGGAATTGCGTATGCCCGTAAAATTTAATCATGGATTTAACCTCATCATCATTATGAAATATATCACTTATCTTCTGCCAAACCTCTTTACGCAAACTCTCATTTGTAAAACACGTATTTCCCTGCCTTGGCACATTAATTTCAATCCTATTAGTAATTCTATCCTTTAGCACCTTAATCAATTCCTCCTCATTTCTCCATCCAAAGCCAGGATCCATAAGAAGGGCCCTAACGCCAGGGTCAAGCCATAGAACCCTCATCCTCCACCTAATAATCCAATGACCCTGGTCCTCCCTCCAATGCCTAAAGTTCCTAAAAGCATCAAGGGTAATGTCAGTCACCAAACCAATCCCGACAACCCCAACATCAATTACGTGAAAAAGAGCAATAATAGGCATTGCATCGTTAAGATCCCTCCTCAATAACAGTCTAGCATTACCGTCCTTTTTCTCAATTCTAAATAAGGCATTAATGTACCTATCAACGAGACCCTTAAATGGAAAACCAGTATTCTCACTAAGGCCTTTAATACTTACGGGCCCACTAGCTCTATCACCCCAAAGAGCATAACCAACCTCACCCTTAACAGAGTACTTAAGGGACCAAAACCAATGCTCGGCATTACCAGGAAATACACAAATATATGGTGGCTCCTTCTTTGTTTTAATCCATTGAATAATCTCCTTTAAATCGCCAAATTTATCAAAGGGCGGTCTATAAATAAACCAATTATCTAATCCCATTAAAATCCAAGCTTTGCAGTACTATATTAATTTAACATGCAGAAATAGAATGCGAATGACAATACTATTATATTGTGGTTATTAGTGTGGCTATTGTTTTTGTGTCGTTTATTAGGTTTGTTATTTTTGTGTATTCGTTTGGTTGGTGTGCTACTTCGTCTATTGTTGACCATACTACGGCTGGTATTTCGAGCATTCTGAAGTATGCTGCGAATGTTCCTCCTCCTATTCCTCCTATTTTTGGTTCTATTCCTCTTGTCTCCCTCAGTACCTTTACCAGTGCCTTTACTATCTCTGCGTCTGTGGGTGTTGGTTTTGGTGCGTCTAGCCTCTGTATTGTCTCTACCTCTATCCTTGGTACCTCCTCGTTCTCTATCTTCCTATGGTACATGGCCTTGACTAGGTTTATTGCGTTGCCTATGTCCCTGAGTACTTCGTCTAGGCTGTATTGTGGTAGTACCCTACTGTCCATTACGAATTCATGGTATCCAGGTACGATGTTCGGTGAGGTTGCTGTCCCGCTTACCATTGTTATTTCGAAGGTTGACTCAGGCGGTTCATATAGCGCGTCCCTAATGCTGTATTTTGTGATCAGTAGGTTCTTTAGTAGGTTGGCTAGGGTTATGGCTACCTCATGTGCATTTAACCCCTTGTGTGGCGTACTACCGTGGGTCTGCTTACCATACACCTTGAACTTTAGCCATAGTATTGATTTCTCGGCAACCTCTATGAAACTACCATCCGAATTACCGGCGTCTGGTACTAGGGCTTGGTCCTTCTTGTCAAAGAGCTCTGGGTGTTTGCTCATTAGGTATTTTATGCCGTAGTCCGAGCCCGCCTCCTCGTCGCTTACGAAGGCCAGTACCACGGTCCTCCTAGGCCTAATGCCGAGTTCCATCAATGCCTTGACCGCGTATAGTGATGCCACCAGTGATTGTCCATTGTCCTCTGTACCTCTGCCATAGATTTTATCGCCTACGATCTTTGGCTCAAAGGGTTTTGTAACAGTCCATGCGCTTAGGTCGCCGGGTGGTACAACGTCTAGGTGGGTCACTATCCAGAGCTTGCCTGCACTCTCGTCCTTGCCCCTGTATATGGCTAGTATGTTTGGTCTAACGCCACCCTTGGCCCTCCTGTCTGGTGCGTCTATGCGTTTTACTTCGTCGAAGGGCCAACCCCTTATTATCTCGAGTAGTGCATTTGCCTTTTCCAACTCTCCTTCTCCCCCGTAGCTTGGGTTTACCGCTGGTATGCTTATTAGGTGGGTTAGTGTGTTGATTATTTCATTACGTAGTTCATCAACCTTCCTCGAGATCGATTCATACATTGATGACACACCTCCCTATTTACCTGTTGGATTAAAGTATTGCGTATGGAATTTATTGATTCTTGGTACCCAGCCTATAGATTATTTAGATCTCTTGGTCATTGATTGGCTTGCTCTAGTCATGGTCCTGGCTTTATCATTGTGAATATTTCCTAGATTTTTGCATGAATATTACGTGCTTGCTGAACGGTATGCCTGTTAGATTTCGTAATGCTTATATACCTTGCCTTTGTCTCATTCGAAACCGTGATCAACAAAACACACATTAAGTATGTGGTAATATCCCTAATCTCAATAATCGCTGTAATGGCCATGGTAATAGTAGCATCACAAAACACAACGCAGGTAAATGTGGTTGTTCAGGGGGTAGGTCCATTAAGTAATGCGACTATAACATACATGGAGTTTGTTCAGTCATATACCACACAAATGCTTCATGCATACGGTACGGCTACAACAAACAATGAGGGGATTGCATTAATTCCGCAACCACCGCCTCCATTGCCTGGTAAGGAGGATGTGATCACTATTACGGTTAACGCAACTATAGGTAAGACAGCGGTGTTTAGGGCATACACCTTCTACCTAACAAGTGAGAACTTTACTAATCAATTAAACATAACATTATCGATACCGGAGTCAAGCAAAGTTTCAGGTAATCAAGACATGCTATTAATAGCAATAATTATAGTGATCGTAGTACTGATTGCAGTAATAATATTGGCAATAAGAAGGCCAAGGTCATAATGGCATAAAGGCTTTGATTTTAAGTAAAAAGCCTTTTTTTATTTTCTCTCCATTGGTGGTTCATGAAGGGAATATTTCGCTCCTTGCCTCTCTGGTTGTTGGTCTTGGTGTTGTGGGGTATGGTAGGTATTCGATTCCGGGTCTGTTTGTTCTGGCTTGTGGGTATAGTGTCATTAGGTCATAGACCTCCATGGGTACTTCTGTTGATACCTTAAGGCCCATCTCCTTAAGATGCTCCACAGTTATCGGATAATCATGAGTATAATAACCACCCACAAGCCTATCAGCAATATACCCAGCCCTCTCCTCACCAACCTTATCCTTAATTAGCTCAATGACTAACTCCTTGACTTGATTAATGGCCTTCTCGGCCATGTCTGCGAGGATCAGTGTCTGATCATCAACCTTGTCCTTACCCTTAACCTCAACCGCCTTTAGAATAGACGGTGCAGGTAAGTAAATTCCTCCAGGGCCGCCCAACTGAGGATCAAGAGGTCCAAGTACAGCATTTGGGTCCATTACTATTTCATCAGCTGCCAGTGCGATCAGTGTACCGCCGCTCATGGCATAGTGTGGTACAACCACAACCTTCTTTGCTGGGTGTGCCTTGAGTGCCTTGGCTATCTGTGAGGCGGCAAGCACAAGGCCTCCTGGGGTGTGTAAGATGAGCATAATGGGTGTGTTAGGTGGTGTTGTCCTGATAGCCCTTACGATGGCCTCTGAATCCTCAATGTCTATGTAGCGATAAATCGGAACACCAAGTAGTCCAATCTTTTCCTGTCTATGAATCATGGTTATTACCCTGGATCCATACTTACGTTCCATGAATGCGATAAGCCTTAGTCGTGCATGTTGTAGTGATCTCATTGAGAGCCATGGCGATAGCATTGCTATGAAAAATAAAATCCAGAAAAGGTACCCGAGTACGTCCGTATATATGTCGAGAAGCATTGTGAAATTTAATTACATATACTTATTAAAAAGCATTACCATATACTTCATGATCACTGTAGTATAATATTTTTAATATTATTTTTAATCATAATAAGGGTGTCATTGAATGGGTAGGTACTCATTAATGATGGGTAGTGAGGCCTTAGTCCGTGGCGCCATTTATGCTGGTATTAGGTTCTATGCTGGTTATCCAATAACGCCTGCCACGGAGATTGCTGAGTACATGGCTCAATTATTGCCTAGGGCTGGCGGCATTTTCGTACAGACAGAGGATGAGTTGGCGGCAATAAACATGGCAATTGGAGCCTCGGTGGCTGGGTGGAAGGCCATGGTTGCTACGAGTGGTCCAGGTTTCTCCCTAATGCAGGAGGGTGTTGGTCATGCCATTAATACTGAGGTACCCCTGCTAATAGTTGATGTTCAGAGGGGTGGTCCATCAACAGGACAGCCCACAATGCCATCCCAACAAGACGTTATGCAGGCCAGGTATGGTTCTCATGGTTCCTACGAAATAATAGTCCTGAGCCCAGGCAATGTTCAGGAGTTGTTCTATCTAACCATAGATGCCATTAACTTGTCCGAGCAATACCGCACGCCTGTGATATTACTTACGGAGGAAGTTACTGTGCATCTGTGGGAAAAGATCCATGTTCCAGATCCCGAAGAATACCCGGTGCTACCTCACGTTACACCGCCAACCCACGGTGATGAGGGATTCTTACTCGAGAGCCAGCTTCATGATGAGAGGGGCTATAACGTGGCTAATGATCCTGAACTCTCCGCTAAGGCGCTATGGCGTTTAATAGGGAAGATTAGAGACAATGTAGATAAAATATCTAGGATTGAGGTTAAGTACGCCGGTGATAATCCCGAGATCTTCATAGCATCCTATGGATGCTCAGCAAGGTCAGCACTAGCCGCAGTTAAGATGCTTCGGCAAGACGGCCATAAGGTTGGTTTCCTACGACTTATAACACTCTGGCCATTTCCAGAAAATGCCATTAAGAGTGTATTAAGGAATGCCAACACCATTATTGTCCCTGAAATGAATTCCGGCTACATGGCCAATGAATTCAGGTTGCTTGGCCTAAATGTGGTGCCAATACCGAAGTTAGGTGGTGAAATACCAACACCCGAGGAGATATACAGTGCAGTTAAGGGTGTCCTCCCATGAATCCCCTTATCCAGAAGTACCTCCGAAGTGAATATGCACAGGGTAAGAGGAGGACTATATTTTGCCCTGGCTGCGGCAACGGCATAATACTTGGTTACTTCGTTAGGGCTATTGATGAGTTGAAACATGAGGGTAGGTTTGATGACTCTAAACTATACATAGTCACAGGCATAGGCTGCTCTGGGAACATCCCTGTACCCCTTAAGTATAATATTGTGCGTGCGCTGCATGGCAGGGCATTGGCCGTGGCCACTGGCATTAAACTTGTTAGGCCTGATGCAGAGGTCGTAGCCTTTGTTGGCGATGGCGATTTACTATCTATCGGTGGTAATCACTTCATTCACACTATTAGGAGGAACGCTGGTGTTAAGGTCATCTTAGTCAACAACATGCTCTATGGGATGACCGGTGGACAAGTAGCACCAACAACGCCCATGGACGCGATAACGCATACTACGCCGTATGGTAATCCAGAACCACCAATTGATGCCTGTAGATTAGCCATGGCCCTCGGCGCTACGTATGTGGCTAGGTGGACCGTAGCCCTGTCTAGGCAATGTATAGAGTCAATCAAGGAGTTACTGCTTCATAGAGGTTTCGGACTACTGGAGTGCTTATCCCAATGTCCCGTTTATCAGGGTAGGTATGTGATTGGTATTGATAGGCCCTCGAAAATAATGGATTACCACCTGAAAATAACGGTATTAGGTAAGGAACCCATGTATGGCGATAAAATAACCATTGGTAAGTTCGTGGACTATGAGAAGCCTACGTATGAGGAGATAATTTGGAGCATGATAAATAGGGTTAGTAAGGGTGGCGAGTCATGAAGAGGGTTACCAAGGTCTCTGTGATTAGGATAGACATTGATAAGTACCTCTGCAAGGGATGCTATATATGCGTTGATAAGTGCCCAACAAAGGTCTTTGAGGTCTCAGACATAGTTGGTGATTATGGCGTATTCATACCGCAGGCCAAGCATCTCGATAAATGCATTGGATGCGAAATCTGTGAATTGTACTGCCCGGACTTTGCAATAACAATTGTTAGGGGTGATGGTGGTGAGGTATGAAATTAGGTTTGCAGGGTTTGGCGGACAAGGCGTAATCACGGCGGGTAGATTATTAGCGTTAATGGTTATTGAGGCTGAACCAAGCATTTACGTGGTCTATAGCCCATCCTACGGATTTCAAACAAGAGGTGGTGATGCGGTATCAGACGTAATAATCAGTGATGAGGAAATTGATTTCCCAAAGGCGAGATACCTCGACTTAGCCTTAATCCTAAGCCAGCAAGCCTATAACAAGTACTGCAGGTACGTAAGGGAGGATGGTGCATTAATAGTTGATAAGTACATAAATAGGCAAGGCACATGCCAAAGTAAAAGACATCATGAGCTCGATATTGTAGCAAACGCTAAGGCGCTTGGCGGTGATGTGTTCTCATCAATGATAGCCTTAGGCTCAGCGATAAGGTTCTTCGAAAGTAAGTCAATACCCAATGATAAATTAACCTTAAGTCTGGCTGAGAAAATTGTGGCTGATTATTTTAAGGAGTCATTAATTGGTAGGAGGGTGAATGTCGAGGACATAATAGCTAAGAACATTAAGGCACTTAGGCTTGGTTATAAAATGGTAACAATATAATGTCTATTTTAAAGGTACTTATTTGGTGATGATTATTAATTGTACTAATCAGCACCGCCATCGTACTCCTCAACAGGCTTTGGTACCGCTAACTCAGCCATTCTTGATATTAACCTATCTTCACAAATTACATCGTTTGATGTTAAGACACCATATGGTTTACCTGAATCATCAACTACAAGTAAATGTCTAACACCATACTCGCTCATAATTAGAGCAGCCTTATAGATACTGTCATTTAACCTTATCGTAACCAGCTTATTATATGAGCAGCATTGACCAACGTTAACATCCAAACGCCCTGTCTTAACTATTGTCCTTAATATATCGTTAGCTGTGACTATACCTAGTATCTTTCCATTTTTGCCAGTTACGACTAAATAATCAGTATTTTCCTTCGTCATCAACTCAATAGCGATCTTTAAGGGTTTATCTTCATCAATTATTATTCCCTTTCTCCTAAGAACTTTATCAACGGTAGTACTCATCAAGGCAACGAATGATTAAACAAAATATAAGACCTGCTAAGGATACATTGCCTGCACTAAACGAATACTTTATAAATGTACTGAGCTTATATTCAAATGAATTATAACAAATATCAATATAATTAAGAAATAAGTAATATATTATTTAATAAATATCGATTCAGCCATACCCAAATATGTTTCTTCTTAATTCCTTCTTATCTAACCTGTACTTGTCAGCGGTATCTCCTTAACGAAGATTATATCGTCAGGTAACCACCACTTGGGTATCCTGCCAGAATTAACCTCCTTATTCAATGCTTCATATATTTGCACCTTAGTTATGTTATATCCCTCCCTTAACTTCACTACAGCTACTGGTCTCTCACCCCACTTCTCATGAGGCTTACCTATAACTGCGACCAAATCAACTCCAGGTATGTTGGAAATAATAGCCTCTAGAATACTCGTTGGTATCCATTCACCACCACTCTTAATAACATCCTTCAACCTATCAAGTACTCTTAAGCCGCCATCACTTAGTACTATACCAACATCACCAGTCCTAAACCAACCACCTACATAACTCTCCCTGGTCTTTTCAGGGTCCTTATGGTATTCGTATGGCAACCATGGTGCTCTCAACCAAACCTCACCTATTTGACCCCTATCGACATCCTTACCTGTCGCTGGGTTAACTATCCTAATTTCAACGAATGGAACAGGATGAGTTGTTAGTCTAATATAATCAAGGAATTCATCGACTGAACTAAAATCCTTAGACACTATTGATATTGATGTGGCGAGCATGTCTGTTCCTCCATAAATTGACGAAAAAGCTATGCCTAACTCATGCATCCTCTTAGCTAATCCGCTTGCTATTGGCATGCCACCAACCAATGCCTTAAGCCCACGTAATACATGTAACTTATTCATTTTCTCGGCCGCATCAATCAGCATGTACATCATTGTTGGTACGGCATTTATCCACGTAATCTTTTCCCTCTCTATCAACATTAATGCCTTATCTGGTGTAAATCTACCCATAAGCACATACTTACTGCATAAATACGGTGCATGTATGAAGCTACCCCATGAATGAATATGATAAAATGGTATAAACGGCATTATTATATCACCCTGATGAAGATTAGCTGGTGTATTGTAAAATCCAAGTTGATAAGCTATTGCTAGTGCGCCATGCACAAACTTTTCATGTGTGTATTTAACCGCCTTTGGAAGCCCTGTTGTTCCTGATGTAAAAAGAATAGAGAAATAGTCATTACCTGAGACCTCTATCTCGGGCTCCTTAACTTCCTTATTATTAATTAAATCATCATAACAATACTTAGCATCACATGTTGGGCCTAGGCTTACAAGCTTATCCTTATTGACGAGAGTAGCAAGCGCCCTAAAATCATTAGAATAAAATAACCACTCGATCTCGGCCACTTTCATGGTATACGCTATTTGATCAGGAGGTAGTCTTATATTTACTGGATATATCACAGCACCTATCATGGCTGCTGCATAGTGCAGCTCAAACATGGGCAATGTGTTCCAATCAGCTACACCGATAACAGTACCCTTATGAATACCAAGAGATAGTAATGAGTTAGCTAATGATATGATGCGCCCATAAACATCACTATATTTAAGCCTAGTATTTTCGGTCACAACCTCAGTATCAGGACATAGTAATGAAGCTCTCCTTATAACGTAATGCACCGTAAACCCAATCCCGCTATCTGACATACGTTACCACCTCGTTCTCAATATCTATTATTTTCCTGCCTAGATCATAAGAACCAACCTTATAACCACCCTGCAGATGCCTCTCTAGATATAGTTCAGCAATCACGGCATACCTCTCTATACCCAGCTTCTCTGCAATATCGGTTAATACAATAATGGATATGGCGTGACCTACTGTGGATAATATGTCCTTAGCCCTAAATTCTATTTCTAATGAACTTAATGAAGAAATTACCTGCATTGTGTTTCTCATCGCATTCATGGCTGCCTCAGCTATTTCGTGATAAGATTTGATGCTTGCCACAGTGTTTTCCATCTCACTCAACATAGTAATATGGGCATTCTTCTTATTCATTGCCTCAAGCATATCCAATGCCTGTATATTGCTTGTGCCCTCCCAAATTGGCGTTATCAATGCCTCCCTATGCCACCTCTCGATTGGGTATTCACTTAAGAACCCAATACCACCATAAAGTTCCATTGCCAACCTAGTTATGTATGCTGCAGCATCGGCGGTCACATTCTTAGCTATATGCGTTAATAACCTGGCATAATGATAACGATCACCATAAGGCGGCTTATCATGCCATGACCTATCAAATTCATCAACAGCCTTAAACACAAGCGCCGTGGCGCCCTCAAGGGCTACCTCCATATCCATTAAATCCCTAATGACGAGTGGATGCTCAATTAACAACTTGCCAAAGGCCCTCCTCCTACTTGCATACTCATAAGCCTCAAGATAGGCCTTCCTGGCAACACCAACGGCGCCAATGGCATTTGCAAGTCTTGATACCATTAAGTCTTCCATTATATAGTAAATACCATTACTCTGATCACCAACTAAGTAGGCCTCTGATCCGTGGAACTCGACCTCGCCTGTTGGTACGGAGTTTGTACCGCTCTTATCTTTTAATCTTCTAACCATGAAGTTCAAGTTGCCAGACGAATCGAGTCTAGGTACTGCAAAGAGAGCTAATCCCTTAGCGCCAGGTTTACCACCCTCTGGTCTTGCTGAGGTTAAAGCAATGTCTGCTAACCCGACACCACTGGCAAAGTACTTATCGCCGTATAATCGCCACTTACCTCCATCTACCTTAGCTACCGTAGTATTAGCACCAAGATCACTACCTCCCTGTATCTCTGTAAACCATGTAGCACCGAAATTGATTGGTTTATCATCACCAATAAGTTTTGGTACGTACCTCTTCAGTTCTTCGTTACCATACTTATGAAGAGCATATGCTGTTTGGTTAGTTATGGTGATTATGCAGTAAAGACCAGGGTCCGAGATTAGGTAGCCCATGGCATAATGCTCATGCCAACTACCACCATGATAAGGAGGTTTATTTATTCCAAAATCAAGTACTAATTTCTCAATTGCATATCTCTCAGCAGGATTTAACCAAACCCTATCAACTCTATTACCATTTACATCCCACATAATATGTTTAGGCTTTGAGATCTTGTCCACATAATCTGTAATTTCGAGCAAATCACGACCAGCAAAGATACCTAATTCACTAAGGGAAGGAATCTTACCAGTGAAATACTGAAGGATTCTCTGTAATGGTTTATCAGCATCATACATATTAATACCATATACATTAGACAAAAAGCCATACACATCTATATTATCCCCAATATTTCTTGACATATGCAAATTATTATTTATTTATGCTTTATAAGAGTTATAACAATATATTTTATATAGGTAGACAAATACACTCAACAATTGCATCTAGGATTTAATATTCTTTCAAGTATTTTATTTACTTCATCAATTACATACCTAGGTATTTTATTATTCACCCATAAAATGTATCGCTTAGCTATAAAATCAGCAATACCCATTAATATGAAGGATAAAGCCTCCGGATCATACCTCGCTATTTCACCTCTATTCATAGCCTCTGATAATTTCCTGGAGTATCTCTCGGATAATTTCATGTAGTGCCACTTATAAAGTTCGATATTATTTGATTCAGCCTCTATTAAGATTTTGTAGAGGTATTGATTATAATACATCCAATCAAAGAATGCCTCAAAGCCTCGTTTTTCTATTGATATTCTATCAGAGAGTCCCGCAGTACTTAACGTTAGGTAATGCCTCATATCCCTATTTATTCGTTTAACAAGTTCGTTTAGTAATTCGTCCTTATTATTAAAATAGAAGTAAAAAAGACCGTGTGATACACCAGCTCTTGATGTTATTTCATCAATCGACGCGTCGTTAAATCCCTTCTCGGCAATTACTGCAATTGCTGCATTTAGAATCTTATTTAAGGACTCCTCGCCTTTCTTTGTTTTTGGAGAATACTTCATGGTTTTACCATAGTAAATAAAAAGGTAGTTTAAATTTTTAAAGTGAAATTACTTAATACGTTGAAGCACTGTAGCGCCCCATGTCCAACCAGTACCTGCTGCCACTAAGACTATGATACTACCTTTACGTATCTTACCATATTGCTCGGCTAACCATAATGAGAGGAATGGATCAACTGCCTGCATATGCCCATAATTCTCTAGATATATTGTCCTGTCGGGAGGTATACCTAGTTCCTTTAGTATTTTCTCGTGGAATGAACGTTTCATATGTAGAATGGCTAAATAATCAACATCTCTTAATGCTAATCCACTCCTTTCCACCGCACTCTTTATTACATTAATGAAGTTGTTAAATGATACGCTTTCAAAGATTTTATTGAATTCGTCTGTTCTATTTACCTGAAGTAAATAGTCTTGATTTGCGTCATTAACGCTATAAAACCTCTCGCCTAATCTTTGATAAACGACATTTGAGAACCTTCCATCAGTTATTATAGAGCTCTCCAATATTCTGTACTTACCATCAACATTACTTAAGAGAACTGCTGCGGCCCCGTCAGAAAAATCGTACATAAATGAAGACGCCTTGTCCTTATAATTAACAATCATACTCTGCTTCGTGGCAATAACCATTAATACATGTGAATCATTACCCGTAGTCTGCAATTTCGACTTTAACAAATCAAGTGCAACAATACTACTGACACATTGCATTGATAAATCAACGCCATAGGCCCCCTCTATACCTAATTCATTAATTACATCCGGTGCAACATCCCAGACGTATTTATCTTTAAAATCAGAACCTGCATAGGCCACGAGATCAACCTTCACATTGTATTTACTCATTAATTTCTTAGCGACCAGCTTAGCCATATCAGAAACTGATAGTGATCTCTCAATTGGTTTCCTAACGATACCCATCTTATCCTTAATCACCCAATCAGGTAACCCCGTTTCTATAGCCAGGGTCTTATAATCAATGAATGTGTTTGGTATGTATAATTCATAATCAACAATATATGCGTTTCTCATAACTATGCTCAACCCTCATCTAGTACGTCCTTAAAACCATCCTTTATATACCTCTCACGCAACTCTCTTTTTGAAATCTTACCAATCTGGGTCTTAGGTATCTCCTTAACGAATATTATACGCTTGGGCACCTTAAACGAAGCCAACACCTTCTTAAGATCCTTCTTCACGTCATCCTCGGTTACCTTAAAACCTGGCTTCTTAACGACAACAGCAACGACAGCCTCGCCCCAATGCTCATCAGGAACTCCGAAGACAGCTGCGTCATCTATGTATGGCAATTGCTTAAGAGCTACCTCAACCTCAGTTGAGTAAACATTCTCACCACCTGTCTTTATCATATCCTTCTTTCTATCTAAGAATGAAAAGTCCCCATCCCTATCAATAACGAATAAGTCACCCGTCCTTAAATAGCCGTCCTCCGTAAATGGCCTTTCACCAGGTCTATTCCAATATCCCTTAAAAACATGTGGTCCCTTTATTAATAACTCACCCTCCTCTGATAATTTCATCTCAATGAACAGTAGGGGTTTACCGACAGACATCACCTTATCTCTGTAACGTTCTGGCGCGATATAGAAATTATTGGGACCAGCCTCGGTTAATCCATACCCCTGAAAGATCCTGTATCCTTTATTGATAAAACGCTGTGCAACATTGGGTAATAACGGCCCACCGCCATTAATGAAGAGAACATGCGATAAATCCATGCTTTCAAATAATGGCGACTTACTTATTGAATCAAGCATTGTTGGTACACCCATATACACGGTGCAGCCTTCCCTAACCAATGTTTGTATTGTCCAGTCTGGGTCAAACTTATCGGTTTCAGGGAGCACGACCTTACCACCGACTAATAATAATGGCATTAATAATACGTTCCATCCACCAGTGTGGTAAAGAGGTAATGATACTATGGTGCAGTCATTCTTTGTAAGCCCCCATGATATTACCGTTATTATTGCGTTCCAAAGAATGGATCCTTCATGAACCATAGCGCCCTTAGGAGGACCCGTAGTGCCTCCTGTATATAGAATCATGGCTATTTCATCAAGATTCATCCTATATTCATAACTATATCCATGGTTTGCATCTTCAATAACCTTATCCATACTTATACCCTTTCCGTAATAGTCATCGATTATAAGGGATGGCCTAACATCGTTAATTACGAAATTTAGAAAATCAATGCCAAGCCTAGGATTTACAGGTACCAATGTGGCTCCTATTTTCCTTAATGCAAAGAATGTTGTTACGTGATGTATTGGCGACCTTATAAGCGTAATAACCCTGTCGCCAAATCTAACACCTAGATTACTTAATGCATACGCAATCCTATTAGACAAAGCTTCAAGGTGTGAATACGTATATGAGTCATTACCAACCTTAATAGCGATTGAGTCCTCAATTCTAGCTCTATGCCTAAGTAGGCTCTCAAGCATGTTAAATCACCATGGCTTCCTTCGACGGCTTAAATGTACCATTGATAACATCATTTATGAAATTAAGAACTAACCTATTATAATCATCAGCACGCTCGATAATCGCCAAATGACCAGCCCCCTTAAGTATGACAAGCTTACTATTAGGCATTAATTGATTCATTATGCGGGAATTCTCAGGGTTAACTACATAGTCCTCATCACCAGTCACTATTAATGTTGGAACCACTATATTGGGCAGTCTATCCTTAAAGTCAAATGTCAGTACAGCGGCTAATTGATTGTTATATGCCTTTGGATCCTCCTCGAACATCATCCTCACCTCTACAATACGCTCAACCTCATCCCTATGTCTCTCAAAGAAATCCTTGGAGAAAGCAACCCTCATCCTTTCAATAAGCATTTGCCTCCTATCAAGATTAGGATTAGGAGGTTTTAACAAAACTTCAAGTGCTTCCTTACTTGGCGGTAACGATTTAACACCAAAATTAGTCCCACCAAGGATTAAGCCCTTAACCCTACCTGGGTTCCTATATGTGAAGTACATTGCTATCATGCCGCCCATCGAGACGCCCCATATAAACGCCCTATCTATTGAGAGGTAGTTCAGTAAGTCCTCAAGGTCATTAGCAAAATCATCCATAGTGTATGGTTTATCAGGCTTTGAGGACAAACCAGCACCCCTATTATCATAAATTATTAATTTTACATAATTAGCAAGCGACCTTTGCTTAATCCACATCCAATTAGCATACCCTAAACCCTCAACTAAGACCAAGGGTTCCCCCATACCATCAACTTCATAATATATCGATACACCATCTCTAGTGACTACATAACCGCTCTTCACATTAATCACCGCATTAATCCGAAACCTGCTCAAGCCTTAATTTAGTTGTTCTTGGGCCTGTAAGCACTATTAATGTGGCAATTATCTCAAATATGCCAAGTAGCACGAAAGTCCATACACCAGTACTAAGCGGATTTAATGGATTAAAGACGAGGTATATTATGAATGGAACCACGGCACCACCAAGATGCCCAACACCGTCGGCTATAGCGAAACCACTAGCCCTTGCCCTTGTTGGGAATAATTCAGCAGTATATGTATAGGCGGGCACAGCAAATGCCGTCGCAAAGGCGCCCAGGAATGCGCCTATAGTTAATATTATTGGTGAACGAATACCAACGGCTACGGCATATAAGAATACTGCGAGTGTGGCGATGCTAAAAGCTGAAGCCACAAGGTACTTTCTCTCCCACTTATCGGCTATAGGCGCCATGGACAACGCACCAACTATATAACCAATGCTACCCAGTGCTATGTACCAGGTCGCTGTTGTGAATGTGAAGCCAGCGGCCACGAATATGTATGGTGCAAAACCAATTACACCATATGCAAGCATGTAATCGAAGAACCAGAATAAAACGGCCATTAAAAGTCTTGGGCCGTATTTCCTATTGAATAATTCTGCCGTTGGGAACTTCGATAATAGTTTCTCAGGAAGTGGTGGTGGAACTGGCGGTAATGGCCTTACCTTCTTTTCAGCAAAGCTTTCCAGTGTTCTAACGACCCTCTCAGCCTCATCAAACTTACCCTTTATTGTAAGCCATCTGGGGCTTTCTGGCATTAGGTATCGTAAAGGAACTATTGCCGCTGCAACAAGTGCACCTAATCCAAATAACCACCTCCAGCCTATTGGCGATATTGGTATCAATGCAAAGGCTATGAATGGTGTTACGGCAAAACCTAAAGCTCCTGCTAAGTACGTAAATTGTACCATTTTACCCCTAATGGGTGCTGGCGTTATTTCTGATATGTATGTATTTATAATAGCTATTTCAGCACCAATACCCATACCAGCTATTAATCTACTTGCTATTAAGACGATGGCGTTTGTTGATAATGCGCTACCCAAAGAACCAATGGCAATTAATATGGCGTTAGTTATTAATCCCCACCTACGCCCCCAATAATCACTTACTGTGGCAACAAAATAAGCACCAATTATGTATCCAAATAATGAAACAGAGACAGCCTCACTGATCTCTAACCTAGTCATTTTCAATTGCTGAATCATGGGAGAAACTATAGCAAATGATAACGTAAGTATATCGTAGAATGCAAAGAAGTAACCAAGACCGATAATGACCATCCAGGAAACAGGGTAAGGTCTTACTGGGAGTCTATCTATTCTTGCTCGAAGCTCACCAAGCTTGAGCTCTCTATCTGACACTTGACCCACCTGTCAAGTTTAACATAAAAATAAGAATATTTAAAGATATCAAATCAATGTTTATAAAAGAACATTGTCGATATTATTAAAAGCAGTACTTATTAATATGTATTATTAAAATTAAATCCTTCAAATTTACGGTAATTAATTAATTGCATTAATTCTATTTCTTAATAATTAAGATTTTTTGAATAAAAATTATTATGTCGATTATTAAAAATACCTAATTGTTAAAGATAACCTTTTTATTCATGATTATATTCTATATATTTTATAAACATATTATTTTTATAAATCCTAAATTAATTATCAGATATTGTATGAGTATATTGCTTTATATAAAGCTAGGTTTAGCTGTGATTTGTTTGCTCCTTGTGGCAATATTACTGAGTGTTCCTATTAGCATTCTGGCTCCCCTAGGGCAGGTTCTTAATCCAGGTACTGGTGTTTGGAATAGTGTTCCTCCTCCTGGTGTTGGTTGTCATAGTAGTGTTTTAACGATTAATGATAGTTCCGCAGCCATTGTTGTATGTGTAACTCCTGATGGTTTCATTAGGATTGCCTCTAATGAGACCTGGGCTGTGTTTTATGAGGAGGGTTACTTAACAGCTGAGTATAGACTTGCTCAAATGTACTTTATGGCGATGATGACCATGGGTAATTTATCATCAGTAGTAGGTCCATCGGTACTACCCAGTGATGAATTCTTTAGGACATTATTAACACCCCAGGTTACTCAGGAAATTGTTGATTCATTGAACAAATCGAGCTTTACCTATGAGGCCCTTTACTACTATACCCTTGGCGTTAATGCATACATTGAATCATTGACATCACAAAGGATGCCCATTATATTTAAGGTTCTTGGTTTTAGACCTCTACCATGGACTATGGAAGATACCTTTGCCATACAGCAATTACTCACGTGGTCATTGAGCGGATCTGCTGATCAATTGCCATTTACTGTGGCACTTCTCAAAATGCCAAAGCAGGTTATTTATGCATTCTACCCGGCGTACCCCTCATCAATTCAATACCCCGTGTATCCCGAGGAATGGAACCTAGGTATTTACAATACCACGGGAAATATTAAGGGCCTAAGTTTCTATTCCCCAAACCCATTGCCACCCGGCATAACTAAGCAGGAATTTATTGAGGCGATTGATAAGGCAATAGCATTTTATGAGGAGAGCGATACTGCATTTAGGGACTCTATAGCTAGTAAGTTATTACCTGGCATAAACCCATTTGAGCACTTCGTAATTGGCTTGAGCGATGAAGGTAGTAATAACTGGGTCGCATTATCACCGAGCGGACAGGCATTCTTGGCAAATGACCCCCACCTAACAACGACTGTCCCATCTATTTGGATCGGCTTTCAACTGGTTGGACCTGGCATGAATGTGATTGGTGTAGATTTCCCAGGTGTTCCAGGTGTGATACTTGGTCATAATCCATTTATAGCATGGGGCGCGACCGATGCGGAGCCCCAGGTAGTTTATTATTACGTTGAGGTTACAAGCCCTAATCACCCAGGTGAGTATTACTATGATGGTTCTTGGATGCCCTTTGAGGTTGTTCAGGAGAAGATCTACGTTAAGGGTGTTGGGTATGTACCATATAATGTGTACCTAGCCCGTAATGGCGTTGTCATTGCCAATTATAGTGGTGTTGTTATAGTGATGAATTGGACTGGAATGTATCCAACAGATGAAGGAGCTACATTCCTATACTTCGACATTGCACAAAACCTCACTGAGTTTCTTGAGGGCTTATCGTACTTTAAGGTTGGAATACAGAACTTTGCGTACGCCGATAGGTATGGAAACATTGGTATATTTGCCTGGGGACTATACCCAGTAGTTAACGGTGGTAATCCAAGGGCTGTAATGCTCGGTAATGGATCTTACGACTGGGTTGGTTTTATACCGACACAATATCAACCATATGTCCTAAACCCACCATCACGCTTTGCATTATCAGCCAATGAGATACTTGTATCGCCTAACTACCCATATTACGTGGGTTGGATCTTTGAAAGTGGATTTAGAGCTGACGAGATTTATACATTGCTCTCCAAGTTTGAGGAGGAGAGTAACATAACTTACGCATCGATGGAGGCGATACAACTTAACGTTCATGATTACTCCACGAATTTATTCTTACCACCACTACTTAACGCCTTATCCACGCATTTAGACCGACTAACGCCGATTGAGGTACAGGCCTACGAATTACTTAAGGATTGGAACGGCGATTTCACACCAAACTCTGCAGCGGCCACGATATATTACTTCTGGCTATGGAATTACCTAAACGATACCTTCATGCCCTGGTTCCAATACTACAACATAACACCCGCTGATGGTCTCGGCGAATTCTCCATATTCCTAGGACCGGACGCAATATTCCACGGACCATTAATACTAGACCTGGCAAACTGGACTAATAATTATCCAGACATAGTGTGGTTTAACGACCCAATCACGGGACAAAGTAGGAACGCAACAATAGTCATGTTACTGGCCTTCAATCAAACAATAAGTGAATTAATGAGTAAGTTAGGGCCAACCCCGTCAACGTGGTATTGGGGTAGGGTGCATTATAGGGAATTAACAAGCTTCTTTGGCGTTAATCAACTATCGGTCGGCCCATTCCCAGCACCTGGTGATTGCAATACAATAAACGCGGCCTATGGATTGATATCGAATGAGGGACCGAGCTGGCGTCAGATAGTCAACATGGCCACCCCACTCGGTGGTATTGGTGTTTACCCAGGCGGTATTTCAGAGAATCCACTAAGTCCGTTATACAACGACACAACCGCATACTGGCTCAATGGACAATACTACACATTAATACCACCAGGCCTACCCCAGTACTTCTATTACCTATATCTACCAAACGCCACATTACCAGGGTGATAGACATGACCATGAGTTATACAACCCGCTTCTGGGTCTTATTCATAGTGAATCTGGTGATCTCATTTGCATTGGTATATGAAGGTTACTGGCTATTAATGGCAGTACTAGGTCTAATAATTGGTTATTCCTTAAATGCTAATAAGGCACTGTCTGCATTTACGTGCGCAGGGGTGCCTGGACTTCTCGGTGTCCTGATTAGTATTCTTGCAAACCCATACGCGATCTATGATGGCGAAGTAACAGCCGCAATAATCGGATTACCATACAGTATCGTTGGCTCAATAATACTCCTAGTAATAACGTTATTAATAGCACTCGCCCTCGCAGGCTTAGGAGGATTGGTGGGCCACTATATACGTAAATTAATAAAGCGTTAATCTGAAAGTAAGGTACGGTATTACTGAATGGTAAAGCTGTTTAAAAACTTACGGTATTACCGTCACTTCATGTTTACTAGCCGCTTTCCTCAGTCTTTGGTCGTAAGTGGCTAAGTAAGCACCCCTCCTTAATGCCACTGACAATATTATGTAATCATTTAACATTGAAATTGGAGCTCCATCCTCCTCCATCAGAGCTAAACCGGAATATATCGTATCTAAATCCTCATGAATTATTATGAAGTCACTTAATTCATTCAGTTTCGATTTAACAATCTTCACATCCTTCATTAGTTTCATTAATACCCATATATATTCATGAAGAACAACATAAGGTATTACGGCATCACCCTTTTGTATTATGCTATATGATTCATCATGATACTCACTATCTTTAAACGTTGCATATACCAAAACATTTGTATCAATGATTATTTGCGTTTTCATACCTCACCTCATTAATTATCTGCTCAATATCTTCAGGCGTTAACTTCTTACCTAGCGTATAGGTTGTCCATTTTTTACGATAAGGCCTTATGATAATGACTCCCTCCTTCTCGTCATAGGTAATGTCTACGTAATCACCAACCCTTATCCCAAGTCTTTCCCTTATTTCGGTGGGTATTGTTACCTGAAAATTCCTAGTGACCTTTACCCTCATAATTACTAAGTTAATTAATTACTAACTGATAAATCTTACTAAATCAAATTACCTAGTATTAATGTAATCACCATGCCTACCCGCACCCTCCTTAAACCTCCTCACACCCTCGTATATCTCCCCAGCCCTTATTGATTTCAATCCATAATTCATCTCAATGATTAGGCCTTCACTCAATGGCTTATCTAAGCCCTCGTATATCGCGAGCCTATCATTCCTAAGGGTCTCCTGTGGGTACCTACTGATTAATTCTGCAATTTCAATGGCCTTATCAAGAGCCTTACCCTCATCAACCAGGTAATTAACTAAACCCCACTGATACGCCTCCTCAGCACTTATTAATCGTCCCGTCAATATTAAGTCAAGGGCCCTACCAAGCCCAACAATCCTAACCAGTCTCTGCGTACCACCATCAACGAGTGGAACACCAAATCTCCTTTCCAGAAAGCCGAACTTAGCAGTCCTATCAGCAACCCTAATATCAGCCCAAAGCGCTATCTCCAAACCACCGGCTACACAATAACCACTTACCGCGGCTATCACAGGCTTGGAAAGCCTAAGCCTAGTAAAGCCAAGAGGACCATTAGGGTCAGTAACCCTATTAATGAGCCTATCAATGTCGTACAAATCAGCCCCAGCCGAAAAATAACCACCAGCACCAGTGATTATACCCACATATAGATCAGGATCTCCATCAAAGTACCTCCAAGCCCTAAACAAATCCTCAGCGGTATTAGCATCAATAGCATTCCTCCTCTCCGGCCTACTAATCATAACAATAAATACATGTCCCCTCCTTTCAGTAATTACATTGCCCATGATTAACATCATCCCTTAATCAATTATAACTATTTCATTCATTAAGATAACTAATTATCCAGCAGATTAATGCTCATAGTATACTTAAGCTATACCTATATATAATTATAAATTATATTACAGAAAAATAATTTTTGTCTAAAATAATATAATCATTACTTAAAATCTGGAGGAAAAACATACAAAACAATGTGAAATTAGTATTATTAATACGTTATAGTATATCTTATTGTTAAAAATAATTATAAAATACGAGAGATAGAAAAATTTATAAATATTTTGTTCCTTGGAACCTGTATGTCTCAGATAAGTGAGGATGAACGCACATGGGGCTTAATAGCCTGGATCATACCGCTTGTTGGTGGGATAATTGGCATTATAATGAGACCGAACTCTGGATATGTTAAGCATTGGTCCTACCTGAGTATAGCCTTTGGGCTTGTGATAATAGTTGTGGATGTGATACTGGACATATTGACCTTCGCACTTATTTTTATACCTCCGGTTTTATTGCTCATAAGGATCCTTGGAATCTTGGTTGGTTTAGCGTTTCTTATAATATGGTTAGTTGGAATACTTAGGGAACGTAGTAATCTTTATTGGAAACCACCAGTCGTATATGACATAGCTAGAATAATGGGTAAACAATAATGCTTAGCTTCATATTACTATTTGTTACAGGTATTATACTGCTATTTATTTCCCTATACATGTTTCGTCATTTGAGAACTTGGATTCGATCCTGGAGGATAAAGGAGAAGGGGACACATACATATGTGAGGGGAGGTCCCAAGGGTAAAAAGGCAGTTGCTATGGTACTGGGTATGTTCATGTTGTTCATAGGCTTGATACTTAATGTTGGCGTATTGACCATAGTGTTATTAATGATAACTGGTAACACGGGAATTGCGGAATTACTCTTGAATATGGTCTCAAATGCCGCATACATAGAAGCATCACCATATGGATTTAAGTACATAGGGCCTTTTACAAACTATACACCAACCCAGATTTACTACGGGAGCGTCAATACCGCAATCGTAATGGTAATACTCACAATGCTTGGAGCGGCTGTATTACTGGCGTTAATGAAATCGCAACCCATGGTAAAGGGTAACCCATTATAAACACTCTATTATAGTATTTTCCCTGGATTCATTATCATATTTACATCAAGTACATCCTTTATCTTCCTTAATAATTCCCATTGCTGGTTCATTTCCAATTTAACATAGTCCCTCTTTAGCAGTCCAGTACCGTGATGATGCGTTATGGTTGCGCCTACCTTGCTTGTGATTTCAAATGTCTTGTGCCAAATTCTCCAGTAAGTATTCTCATCCTGCCTAAGAACTACCACACTATAGAGTGAAGCGCCGTTTAGATATATATGGGTTATTCTTGGTAATACGTAGATCACACCATCGACTTCCTTAAGCTCGCCTTTAATACCAGCGTAAAGACCTGGCAACCTACTCCAGGTGGTTGCGGTATCTATTGTTTCAACCCAAAGGCCTTGATTCACCAACTGCATTAATTGCGATTCATAGTCTTTAGCAAGACGATTCTCCATCTCTTGACCAGGTCCTGACTAACCTCAGAACCACCATGGTGCCTTGCCAATTTACTTACAATACTCGCCTCAGCATTAACAAGCTCCTCATCATGCCTCCTAATCCTGATTAATGCGACAAACATATCCTCACCAATCATTAACTTACTACTATCCTTATCATGAATAACGACTCTATAAGGACCAGGAAGCCTAATGGCCATGTCCCTAGCGAATTTAATGGCACTGACAATATTGTTAAATACGAACGCCCTATCAACATAGTAATTAGCCAGCGGTTTAATTCTCAATGTGGCTCCTATCACGATGCCCAGTGCGCCCTCGGAGCCAATGAATAAGCATCTCATGTCGGGCCATGAAACCCTTACATAAGTGCCAGGACCAATACTCACTAGGTCACCATTTGGTAGGAGTATGTCCATTGATAGGACCAGCTCCTCAATATTACTAGCACTATGTGAGCCGGTGCTCCCATGCCCAATAGCACCACCAACTGTGAGCAATTGAAACGATTGCGGGTGGTAATCCAGGGTATAACCTCTCTCATTAAGCCACTTCTCCACATCAATCATCTTAGCACCAGCTTCAACGGTTATTGTTAGGTCCTCCTCACTAAAGTCTAGGATTTTATTTAACCTACTCATATCGATAACAACGCAACCATTGTGATAGGCACCACCAACAACGCTAGACCCACCACCATATGGAACAAGACATATGCCATACTTATTGGCAAGTTTAACAACATTAATTACATCATTAATACTACCAGGCCTAATAACGGCTGGTGGTGAATCAAGGCTATGCCCAAGGGCTTCCCTAAGCATGAGTATTGACCACCAATCCCTCCTGAACATCGATAATCCGTGGCCTTCACTAATGACGTTGTCTTTCCCAAGCAGCTCCTCAATGTCTTTAAGGAATTTTACTAATTCCACGATTAATGTGTGATAAAAATAATATTAATGCTATAGCACTATATAAAATATATTTTCCATATAAGCACAAACAATAAATCAAAAATCAAGGCATTACTAAGTATGCCAGACTGGAAACTAACCTGGGAGGGAAGCATTAAGGAATTCCCTGATCTCACTGAAAGAGTTTGGGTTACGGAGCGCCCACCCGGTGGTTGCTTCAATTATATAGCTCTGAGGGAGGTTAAGGGTAGGGACGTGACCTACCCATACCCAGTGCTGATACTGCCTGGTATGGCATCACATGGGGAGCAGTTGATTCACGTTTCATGGCATGGAATACAACCGATAGAACCAGCAATACCGGACTCCATGATACCTATATACCTAGTAAGGCGAGGTCACCTGGTCTATACAATTGATTATAGGACGCACTTCGTACTTCCTGACGTTAAGGATCTCTCATTCATGCTTGACTGGGGCTGGGAGACGTGGCTGGGCGATATTAAGGAGACTGTCAACAAGGTTATGGAGGTTAGCGGTAGGGATAGGGTCATATTGATTGGGGAGAGCTTTGGTGGAATTGCGTCAATGAATTACGTTACTATTCACCCGGAGGATGTTAAGGCGATAGTACTACTAGATGGTGCGCCAATAAGGGCCTCTGTTATTCAGACATTGCCTGTGCGTAGTGTTGATGATATCAGGGCAAGTAAGCTATATGCGGTACCATCAATACTAACTGGGGGTAAGTATCCAGGGAATATGGTGAACACGGTGTGGCTTAAGGCACTATACAATCCAGCAATACCAAGTCCAGAGCCTGGCTTCAAGACCTTAGGCGATTATTTAATGAATATAGCCTATAATCAGGGACTTGCAGACCCATATTCATACCCAACCTCACCTCCCCAAGCCATATTTGCCGTATTGGCGACGCTGGACCCGTACTGGCCTGTTAGGTTATTTATAGAGCCAATGGATCAATTCAGAACTAAATACGTGGAGGTTAAGGTACCAATACTCGCCATTATAAGTGGGTTATTTGGTATGAAGGTGGCTGACATGGACTTAGTAAAGAGGTTAATGAGTGATGTGATAATACTTGATGGTTATGGGCACTTAGACGTTTATGCGAACCCAAATAATGTTAGGGATGTTAATGAACCTGTTCATAAGTGGCTTATTAGGATTAAGGACTGATTGAGAATTAATAAAAAGTCATTTAAGTCTATACATTATTTCTAGAGAGAATAATGGGCATCACGAAGGTTAAAATACTAATAAAAAATCCGGAGACTGGTGTAAGTCGAGATGTGGAACTGATAGTGGATACTGGCAGTGTCTTTACCTGGATTAATAAGGATACCTTGGTGTCAATCGACATTAAACCAAGGAGGGTCAGGCAATTCAAGACTATAGATGGTAGGATGGTTATGAGGAGTGTTGGTTTAATCACAATTAAGTATGAGGACTATGAGGGTGATGTTGAGGTTGTATTTGGTGAGTCTAGCGATGCGGAGGTCCTTGGTGTCACGGCGCTTGAAACGCTGGGTTTAGATGTTGACCCAGTAAGTGGTAAATTGAAATACGTAGGTCACCTGGCATTGTAAATAGAAAGTCATAGCAACCCCTTCAACTCAGACAAAAGGGCTTCTCGAAATATTCCATAAGCCCTATAAGGGTTATTTCCTTAAAATGTTTTATGCTCACTGCGTCTTCTCCTAATGATAAGTATTACTATTACACTAATTGCGGTTATTATTACCGTATACATAATTACTGTGAGGAAATAATTAATGTGCCAAGTCACGGTTATGTTCGTTGGTTTATTGACTGTGATTACGAGCCCGAGCTCGCTTAGAAATACTCCATCGCTAAATACCGTGCCAGGCCTAATCATGAGCGTCTCACCGCTATAGAACCACTTGGTTATATTTGTTGTGTAAGTGCCGTTAACACTAACGGGGTATTTACTATATATTGTAACGAGGTACTGACGTACAAAGTTACCTAGGGATATATTAAACGGTAAATAAACAACAATGCTCTCATTGTTGCCTAGATAAACTAAGCATGTACCATTACCTAACACGTAGTACTTAGGTACGAGAATAATTAATGTAGAGCTCCTATTAACCCACGTAACTACCGAATAACCGCTTATATTTTGCAATCCCGATAAGGAGACTATCACAGGCACGGGACTATTCACATTAACCTGATACTGCTTCGTCCAATTAACAATGACTGTATATGGCCCATTAACTAGTAAATTGGTGACGTTGTTCATCACCATATGGTAGAGACTGGTTCCTGTGAGGTATATGTAGTAAGCATTGAATACTAGCCGTGTTCCATTATCGAGGTAGTATATTTCTGGTTCATTGAGCGTCACGACAGAGCCATAATTATGCCACCCACTTTCTCCGTTAAGTAGTCCACTCGGGTCGTTAATCGTGAGCATGTACTGTAATGTGTAATTAACATAAATGCTTGTTGGTCCCTGGAGTGTTAAGTTCAATGCATTCGTAGTGACTATGTATGAGTTATTGATTACGTAATTCATGAATATGTACCTAGTCTCGTTAGGTACTACGGTGATTATTGATGGTTCGTTTAACGTAGTCGTCGAGTTCACGGTATATACATCCAATGTCCTTGTCTCATTCACGGGATTATTAATTATTAATGGTATGAAGTACGTGTTAAGGAAGTACAACTTCTCAGGGCCTTGAATAACGTAGACGGATCCATAATTAAGCGGTGACACGTGGGCATCATATATTATCTCGGCGGTGTCCGTGCCGAAATCCCACATTGAGGGTACCGGCGATAAGTAATAATCGCTTGGGTAGGGCCACGTGAAGTATAGGGACAATGTAATATTTAGTGACCTAGCCGCTGTGCACTCGCTGTTCCACGGGCCTACAATTACTAGCTCTGCATCATTCATTAATCCACCACCATTACTTATTGGTGATACTTCCATGTACGTTGATGAGGACTTCACCCTTATTGTAACATTGTCAAACCAGGTAATTGACCTGCCATTGTATGAGTAGCCAAAGGCGATCCATGGGTAGTCATTACTCGTTAATCCAGTCCTCGTTATTAAATATATCGTGAATGGCAGATTCGCCTGCTGTGTTAGTTCTATGTAGTATGCATAGGCCGTTACATTACTTACCGTGGTATTTACGGGACTAACTACTCCATTGCCACTAATTAGGTTACTACTTAGTGAGGCGTTAATTGATGTACTATTCCACACATTATCACCCACCTGGGTCGTGTAGTTCAATGAATCAAAAAGCAATATATTCTGGAGCCAGTAGTATTGAGTGTAGCCACTGAGTGTATTTACTACAAGAACAGTATTCAGTTGAATACTGAACCAATTATTGCCGAGTTCGACGTAGCCCGTTGGACATGAACTTGGTTCCTGGGTAAATACATTGTAAATACTCGCCTTACCAATGAATTCATTGGTTTCATACTCATACGCAAAGTATGTGCCATTAATAATGGCAATACCATAATCAGCGATACCTATTGGGAATCCCCATTGATTGAGTATTGGCTTCCTCGTTAGTGATATAGCATAGACGACTAGTGTGGGTTTTGTTCCATTATTAATTATGACCACGTAATAAGTTCCTGTTTTATTAACATGGTAATAACCAGTTACGTTACTACCGGTCACCGAGTATAAATGTTCAATGCTGCTTCCATTAGTGTACTTCATGAGTTGCTGGTTAGTGAGTATGTACAGCATTATTGGTGATGTACTCCAAACACTGTAGTCTATGTATGATCCAGCCGTTGCACTGAAATTATAGTAGTAATACTCAATTGGTGGTAAGTATGCTATGCCGCCTGTCGTGTTGATGTACGTGTACGAAAATGATGTATTACTTGATAAATTGGTGACATTAAATACGCTCATTGATGGTATTTTAATTACGTAATTGGTTTCGGCAGCGCTTAATGTGGCGATTGATAAGGAGGTCATAAATACAATAATTAATATAAGTCCCAATGCGTCACCAATAATCAAGCGCCTTTTCGCAGCAATTAATTGCATCATAGTATTTTTAATTAGATTAATATGTATTTATTGCTTATTATCGCCTTAATTACTTAACATATTTACTTAACCTTTAATGTTAGTTGATAAATTAACGCCGATATTATTATCATAATGCCCATAATTACCCACAGGAATTGGTAATTAAGCCTAGTCAATATAAACGATGCCACTGCTGGCGCAACGGTGCCGCTCAACTGCCAGAAGAGGTTCGCAATGCCAGTCACACTACCGGCCATCTCACCACCAATCTTAGACACGGCGGTTGAGTTCGCCGGTGTTATTACAAACCTGATAAAGCCCATGAAGGCTGCCAACACCATTAATGGCAACTCCCTCGTGATCACGGCAAGAAGTATTGTTAATACACCATATAATGTCTCAAATAATGATAGTGTGTTCCTAACACCCAAGTCCCTAATTATGTAACCAGCGATTAATGTTGATGGAATGCCCAATAACGCAAGAAGTGAGTAGGTGAAGCCAGCAACGTAGTCGTTAAGCCCTATCGATAGGAAGTATTTGTAGGCGTATAGCGTTATTGTCCAGTATGATATGAAGAATAGAAAACCAGAAAGACTAATAATAATGACATTGCTATTCCTTAATAACTTAAGGTTTAATACATTACGTGCATTACCGCCATAGCCCTTAATATTAATGGGCATGTAAAGTAAGGCTATGATTATCGAGACGAGGGCAACAATGTAGTAACTCCACCTCCAACCAAGGACTATGCAGGTTTCAGGTAGGATAACACCGGCGAGCACGATTGACAACGGCCAGGCAATACTATAGTAACCCATGGCTATTGGCAATTCTGGACCGCTGAAGTTGATGGTCAGTAACTTCACAGTTGCTGGGTAAATCCACCCAGCATTCAATCCCATAAGGAGACTAGCCACGTACTCAACCCACATGGCATTGGCAATACCGGACACGAAGGATGATACCGCTAGGCCGATTAATGATGTTATAATGACGTACTTTGGGTTTATCCTATCTGAGATAATGCCGGCGGGTATCTGGACGGTCACGTAGCCTATGAAGAATAGTGAGAAGACTATGCTATCCTCAATGATTGTGGGCTTTAATGTTGAATATGACGAGACGATACTCCAGGCAAGTCTGGAGAAGTAGCTCATGAAGAAGGAGGCTGATGCGACTCCTATTACGTACATGTCCTTAATCCTCATCTCTCAATACATGGATTAAGTTCCGTCCTATTTATGTCATTCCCTTAAAGTATTCGTGTGGCGAGGTAGATTGGATCTATGGTTCCTCACTGAGGATTTTAAGGATGGTTCTATATCTCATACTCCTCATTACACCTAATTAAATTGATTAACTCGTCATAAGCCATGCTTATTGCGATATTCCTTATAGCATCAACTTAACTATTTTGACTATTTTGTTTTTCATGTTAATCAACGTTATTAAACATTTAACTAAATATAAAAAGAACATTGTACTGACGTGTTTATTTATGGCAAGACAGGGAAGTAGTGAGTTGATGAGGAATGCCACAGGTTTCCTTGGCTCACTATATAATTCACTGGCCGGTCAGGCGCCAGCCTATAGTATAGCTGGTGGTGCAGCCCTAATAATGGGTAGTGCGTATGCCGCGGCACCATTGGCTATGCTACTCACGTTATTGGGTGTGCTGGCCGTCGTCTACTCAATATTCGTACTAGCCCGCAAATACCCACACGCAGCCAGTTTCTACGCCTATGTAACAAACACAATAAATGCCAGGACAGGTTTCGTAAACGGCATAGTCTACGCAGTGTTCTATAGCATTGTTGGTGTTGGTTCAGTGGCCATAGCCTTCGCCTACCTCGGTACGGAGGGCATATACGCAGTAACGGGCCACGTAATAAACCCACTAATCCTACTACCAATACCCATTGTACTTGCCTTAATACCTGCAGTGCTTGGAGTAAGGCCTAGTGTTAGGACTGAAATGACACTAACAAGTATAGAAATAGCTGTTTTATTGATATTCGTAATACTCTCATTTATAGCAAATACAAGCAGGATATCCTTATTCCCATTTACTGTTCAAGGTACATTTGCAGTGACACCCTCCGGTATATTAACGGCATTATCTGGCGGCTTAATCTTTGCAATAACGTACTTCATGGGATTTGAGGTGAGTACACAAATTTCTGAGGAGGTTAGGGATCCAAGGAAGAGTGTTCCTACGAGCACGCTATGGGCTACGGTATTCATGGGAATACTCTACATACTAGTCACCTACGCAATACTACTCAACATAGGCTATACGCAAAACGCCATTAATAACTTCGTAAGTCTAGCCGAGGGCATGGGACCTAACCCAGTCTATACCCTAATAAGACACTACCTAGGTACAGCTGGCCTATTATTGTTCGCAATAAGTGTAATGATCAGTGTATTTGGGTGCTACCTAGCCACACTGAATGCAACTGCTAGGATGCTCTATGGGATGGCGAGAGACGGATTACTACCCACATGGCTCGCTGAGACACATCCAAGGTACAAGAGCCCACACAAGGCACTCTACTTAAGCACAGTCGTGGCAGTACTAACCATAGTACTCGCCTACATGGCAGCCTACATTAGTGGTTATATTAAGCCCTTAGAACTAACCTATAATGCCATGGAGGACGCCTACGCCATCGACTCCCTGTACTACGTACTAAGCCTAATACTCGTAGCTGCAGGAGCCCTGAAGCTTACTAGATGGAGTGGTAGGATAGCCATAGCCATTGGCATGGCGATACTCGCAATAACCTTCTACTACTCAATAGTAAGTATTTGGTATCTCACCATACTAGTGGCATCCATAGCGCTTACAATAGTGGTTTCATACGCCATAAATCCCAGGATAAGGAAAATAAAAATAACGATATGCCCATACTGTTAAATAATGGGTAACTTTTACGATGTAATAATTTCAATAATAGTCCTTAGTGCTTATCTCATGTTATTGTTTTCCTGACATAAATAATAAATAAATTATTGATGTCGCAATGAATGATATGAAGTAGCTTATGTCGGCGCCGCCTAGGGCGTTGGCTACTGGGCCTGTGAAGGGTATTAAGCCTCCCGTTACGGCGTTTAGGTTCATGAATGGTACCGAGATTAATAGGCCAATTATGTAGGCTAGTAGTGCCTTCCATATGGCCTTTGGCCCATTCTCCACGAGCCTCCAATCCCTGATTTTATTTACGTAGAACATGACCAGTAATATGCCTATCCAGGGCGTTATCCAGTAGTCCAGGAATAGTAGGAAGCCCTCGTAGTAACCAACGAAGTTTAACCCACCGAGTACCGCCATTATCGTGCCAACTATTGCACCAGCGATCAGGGCCTGCCACCTCCTTGCCCTATTGTATATCGCCAGGGCGGATAGGGAGTTTGTGTATATATTAAGGACGTTAGCGGCCAGCGCGCCTAGGAATAAGGCTATAACGGCTATTATGGCGTAGACAATCCCGTAATTACCCATGAACTGAACAAGCACAGTTGGTAGTCCACTCGTATTCCCAGTCGCTGCACTGACGGCGAAGCCCACGACCTCACTCCATAGGCTGGCCAATATACCACCCAAGGCCGCGTAGGCTATTATCTTTAGCCTGCTGGTGTTTTCAGGAAGGTAACGTGAATAATCACTGGCGTATGGACCCCACGACATTATGTAGCTGAAGACCGTCGCTAGTGCTATTGCGAAGTCAAATGGGTTAAACGACGTGCTTCTAACGTATGTGCTTAATAGGTACGGCTTTGATAGTGCTAGTGCTAGGGAGACTGCAAACATTATGCCTAGTATTATAGATAGTATGTACTCGGACCTGTGTATTATATCGTAGCCAAAGAGCGCAATTATGAATTGGGTTAGCACAGTTATGAGGATCGCCACATAGAGTGGTATTGCTGGGTCTATGTAATTTATTATGTAACCACCAATTATTGCATTCACGGAGAACCAACCAAGCGTACTAATCCAATTCGCAACCGCAAAGGGTAGGTTACCGATCCTGCCATAGGCAGCCCTTGAAATCATTATCTGCGGATAGCCATAGGTTGGTCCCATGGCTGCCAATAGCCCAACCAATAGGCTGCCAAGCACGTTACCGAGCACTAGGGCAAGTACTAGCCAGGGTATTGGTAGGCCAAGCATGTATAGTATTGGCCCAAGGGCGTAGTCAGCCACGGTTAGGTTGCTCGCAAACCATAGCGTGAATTGGTACATGATCCTGCCATGTCTCATTGAGCTTGGTATGTGCTCTATACCGAGCCTTTCTATTATCGATGTCATTAGACAGAGAAGAGAAAATGGGAGAAGTAAGTATTATATGGCAAAAATCTGCGGCGATTTATTACGAATTAATTAAAGTGGACTGGGCAGAAAATGCCAAATTATCTCTTATTGCGTGATTAAGGTGGTAATGAGTTATTTCACCGATTACCTCTCGATGTATGATGATAGGTATGGAGTGGTTGATTTTAGGGACAAGGATGTAATTGATGTCGGAGCATTCATTGGTGATACAACGATTTACTTCATAATGAGAGGTGCAGGCAGGGTTGTGGCTATTGAGCCACATCCTAATGCTTTCAGGGAGCTTATTAGAAATGTAGAATTGAATGGATTAACCAATGAGGTAATACCCATCAACGCAGCACTTAGCAGTCTCTCTGGAACCACCTGCGCTTCCATGGATCTGGACCTAGGAAGTATAATGGCTACGTACTTCGGGCCTGTAACTAATGATGGTATATGCATTAATGGGGTCAGGGCCAGATTGATTGCACTGGGTGAGGTTATTAATGAGACTAGGGTGCATACTGATGTTCTAAAGATGAATTGTGAGGGTTGTGAGTATGGCGTCATACTCAATGATTATGAACACGTTAGGTTATTCAGGGAGTTGATCTTTGAGTATCGCAGGTGGATTACGGGTATACCCGTTAAGGAATTGCTTAATGTATTAAGTAAGGATTTCAAGTGTATCTTCACTGGGCGTGCTCATGAGGATTACGGTTATGTTTACTGTCGGCGAATAACTTAAAATCAATTAATCCTTCATAGGGCAGTGATAGAGCTTAGCGAGAAGGTTAGTGGTCTTATTTATCAATTAAGGATATTCATGCCCATGGAACCCGGCTACGTATTCTCATATATAGTGAAGAGAGATAATGAATGCGTAATGATTGATGCTGGATACCCTAACGCCGAACTTCTTAACCCACTGATTAACGAGCTAAGCAAAATATCAAATTGCAGGTTAAGCACGTTATTTATTACGCACATGCATATTGACCATACTGGTTTAGCCAATGAACTACGCAACAGGCTTAGCCTGAGCATAGTCATGCATAGGAGGGATTATGAGCAAGTTCTGAAGATGCTTGATAGGGATTTATTCATCAAGGAATTCCTGGAGCTATTAGGGCAATACGGAGTTCCCAATGCCGAAATGGAGCTCTACAGAAATGTAACTAGTGGCCTGTCAAGTAGAAGGAGATTAAGTGCATTAAATCCAGATGTTCTCATTAACAATGAGGAGGAATATATTGAGAGGATGCATGTACTACTAACGCCGGGGCATTCACCTGGTCACATATCAATAATACTTGATGAATATAAGCTCGCATTTACGGGTGACTTAATATTGCCAACAATAACGACTCATGTAGGCTTAACCCCAATAAACCCAGGAAATCCACTTCGTGATTACCTGAACTCATTAATTAGGATTAGAAAAGTGGATCTTAAGTGTCTATATCCAGGGCATGAGGGTGAAATATGCAACGTTAATGATAGAATAAATGAACTTATCATGCATAGAGTCTCAAGGCTTTGCGAGGTGGTAAATACATTGAGGAATAATGAATTAACAATATTCGAGATAACGAATATGCTCAAGTGGATGGATGATAAGAAGTACGTGGATCTCGACCCAATGAATAAGTACATGGCATTAACAGAGACGGCAGCTCTCGTTAAGTACCTGGAATCAATAGGCATTGTTAAGACAGGTAATGACTATAAATACGGAATTATAAGGGAAATCATGTGTGATATCAGAGAGTTAATACCACAATAGAGTTAATTAAGTTCGGGATTACTGACTTATTAATGGATTTCGGGGAGATTGAGGAGTTTATACTTGGTAAAATTAGGGAGTCGAGGTTGCCAAGTCTGAGCATTGGCATTATTAAGGATGATGAGTTAATATATGCAAGGGGCTTTGGCTTTAGGGATATTGAGAAAGGCTTACCTGCAACTCCACGAACAATTTACGGTATCGGTTCGATAACGAAATCCTTCACAGCACTGGCAATACTCAAGCTTGTTGAGGAGGGTAAGTTAAGCCTCGAGGATCCTGTTGATAAGTACGTGCCAATTAAGTTGAACCCAATGGGCATAGTCAAAATACACCACCTACTAACCCACAGCAGCGGATTACCCGCACTTGGCTATGCCGAGGCCTACATAAATGGTGCGCTTGGCCTTGACAGTAATTGGTTGCCACTGGCTACACCCGAGGATGTACTGGCATTCATGAGGAATGCGGCTGATTGGGCTGTTGCGAAGCCTGGCGAGAGGTTCTTCTACCTTAATGAGGGTTATGTAATTTTAGGCCTAATAATCAAGAGAGTTAGCGGTTTGCCTTACGAGGACTTCGTTAAGGAGAAGATATTAAAGCCACTGGGTATGACTAGGACGTACTTCACGGCTGAGGAGGTTCTCAAGGATCCCGAGGTTGCAATCCCATACATAATCGATAAGGAGGGTAGACACATACCAAGTAGGTTCCCGTTTGGTATAACGGCTGATGGTGGATTACTGAGTAATGTTATTGATATGGCTAGGTACGTGTCGATGTTCATAAATAGGGGTGAGCTCAATGGTGTTAGGATATTGAGTAAGAAATCAATTGAAACAGCCGAGAGTGGCTACATTGATGTGCCCTGGAAAATAATTGGTGACGAGAAGTATGGCTACGGATTAATAATAAGCCAGAATTTCCATGGAAGAAAGTTTGTTGAGCATAGCGGTGATGTTGGTGTCTATACTGCGGATATAGCATACTTACCAAACGATAGAATTGGGATTATCATAATGGCTAATGCCCAGGGCTATTCTCTATCAATGATCGGCATCCATGTACTAAGTAAGTTACTCGGTCATGACCCAAGTGAATTAAGGCCATTCATGGTAGAAAGTATCACTAAAAAGATTGAGGGTGTTTATGAAACTTATGGAAGTACTGTGAGAATCTCAACACAAAGACAGGGAGATTACCTAGTAATGAGAAGTTCAACAAAGTATACAGAAGAGACTACAATATTGGTGCCTGATGAGGTAAGGAAGGATTACGCCAGGTTTTATGCATTAATAAATGGTGCCAAAGTACCTGCTGAATTCCTCATAGAGGGTAATAAAATAGTACTAATTTACGAGAGGTTTAAATTTATAAAACGGGAATAAATGAGCACGTGTTATTTTCGTAGAAAGGTTTTTAAAGAACTCCAATATACGATATTCGTATGATTAGAATAAAGTTTAACAGGAACAATATAAGGAGGAGCGTCTCAAACGAAAATTCCGATGGATATATGTATACAAACAATGTTCAAGAATACAGTAAATACTATGCATTTATACGGAGAGTGCCAATGTGACAGTACTACTTAATTACTTTATTGCTAAATCTTATCTGTGATTGTTGGTAATATGAATAACGTACCTCTTGAGGACGCCTCAAAACTGCTTAAGGGTACAAGGGGCTTCTATGTGCAGTGGTTAATAACTAAGGAGCATGGATCTAAATACGCAGTTAGGAGGTTCATAGTTAAAGCTAATGGGATCATGCCCCTGCATAATCATAAGTATACTGAGGCCGTCGTTATACTGAGGGGTAGGCTTAGGGTTAAAACTAATGAAGGGATTTATGAATTAGGCCCTGGCGATTTCCTCTTTACAAGACCCTATGAACCTCATGCAATTGAGAATATTGGTAATGATGAGGCTGAGTTTATCTGTGTGATTTCCTATGAGGACGACATGTCATTAAAGCCTTTAGAGTGATTGAACAGTATCGAACTTATTCTTAGTATTATCCTTTAAAATCCACAAATTATATAGTGATAATTAGTGCGATGTAGATTATTTGTTGAAAAATAGTTATTAAGAAGTGATTACAACGTATACTGATGAATCCAGTAAATGATTACTTAAAGGATATAGTTAGGGAATTACAGGGTGAGAAGGCCTTCACGTATTTAGCCAAGGCGCATGAAGTGGCTGAGAGGAAGGGTGTCAAGGTTATATCGTTTGGTATTGGCCAACCTGACTTACCAACATTTGATAATATAGTAAACGCGGCTAAAAAGGCTCTTGATGAAAGGTTCACTGGGTATACAGAGACTGAGGGAATTAGGGAGCTTAGGGAAGCCATCGCAGACTACCTTAACTATAGGTACCACGCAGTTGTCAGGCCCGATGAGATTGTTGTAACCACCGGAACTAAGACAGCTATTTTCCTGGCTATAGCGGCTTATATAAGACCGGGCGATGAGGTAATAATACCAGACCCAACATACCCAGCCTATCCAGAACTCACTAAGTTCTTCGGTGGTAAGCCTATTTATGTCGCCATGAAATTTGACCCAGAGAGTGGGTTTAGGCTTGACCTGGAGACCATAGAGAATTCAGTAACTCCAAGGACTAAGGCCATTGTGATAAATAACCCGCATAATCCAACAGGTGCCATATTCAGGCCTGAGGAGATTTCGAAACTCCTTGAGATCGCCAAGGACTATAAATTACTGGTTATTGTCGATGAGATATACGACAACTTTGTCTATGGTCAAAGCATGTTTAAGGGGATCTTAGAGCTTGAACCTGATTGGAGAAGTTACGTACTTTACACAAATGGCTTTAGTAAGACATTCTCAATGACTGGCTGGAGACTAGGTTATCTAGTGGCTAGTAAGGAGGTTATTGATCCGATAAAGAAGTTAGCAGCAAACACATATAGTTGCCCACCGAGCATTGCCCAGAAGGCTGGTGTTGAAGCTCTAAGGGATGAAGCATCCTGGAGGAGTTCTGGAGCAATGGTCGAGTTATTCCGGAGGAGAAGGGACGTTATGTATGAGGAGTTAAGGAAGATACCAGGTATAGAGGTTTGGAGAAGCACTGGTGCCTTCTATATGTATCCAAGGATCAAGAAAATACTTGATAAGTTGGGCATGGATGTTGAGAAATTCGCTGATTGGTTATTAGAGAATTACGGCGTAGTTGTTCTGCCAGGAACAGCATTCTCAGAGACTAGTATGGGTAGGGAATACGTAAGGCTTAGCTTCGCGTTGGATGAGAAATTAATTAAGGAGGGAGTGGAGAGAATTAGGAAAGCTGTGGAAGAGGTAACAGGATAATACGTTCTAGGGGTCACAATGATGATATAATTACTGACATGTTAGTATTTCATTTAATTGTTCCAGGAAATTCATTATACCCATCCTGTTCATTATCTCAGTAATTAACCTTAGAGTTATATCATCACCAGGCTTATCTGCTGCTCTCTTTACTTCACCGGCGTATTTGCATGGATTATTTACGAAATCCTCATTACCATAATGCATAAGCATTTCCCTCCTATTACCGCTACACATTACACGAATAAGTATAGAGTTAGTATGTTCACTCACGGCATCGCCATATAATGGTGAATACCTAGTATAAACCTCAATCCTTACCTGGGCATAATCACCAGGTCCATAAAATATCGGCCCCTCCACTATTAACGAAGTGAGTGATCCATTATTATCCACAATGAACTCAACAGTCAACTCAAACTCATGAAACCAAAAATGAACAATTAAACAATCAAAAAGTCCCAAATATCTCGAACATCTAAGTCCGTTCTCAATGCATCCCTTTATGTCCACAGCGCTTATCAAGACTAAACCTATTTAACAATGTCGATTCAATGAACTCAATTGACATTTAGCAAATAATACACCCTGACCAAGGATAGGGCTATTCCAGATAAAACACAAGAGAAATCTTTAAATAAAGGCAAAAAGTAGAATCAATAGCAAAAAGTTAGGCAGGCCCACTATCGTGGGCTAAAACCTAATCAAACTTTTCCTTTTTCTCCACTCATTAGGCAAGGAATCCTAGCTAATTATTGCTATATCATTTTACATTCTATAAGGGAACTAATGCATTATTATATTGAGATCTACAAAGTTTTTATCTAGAGCATACTAAGAAGATTTAAATATATCCTCAGCACTTTATCACCGTATGAGTTATACCGAGGTTAGTCTTGGGGATGTTGTTGGGATTATTAAGGAGTTAAGGATTCTTAGGGATTCACTTAGGAATAGGCTTTCCATTAAAGTTCCCAGGGATTACATTGTTGGTAATGTTGATATTCTGGCTAGACCAATGTTTACTGACGGCTTTGTTATCTCGTTTAGGGTTGGTCAGCGTGAGTATAGGGTTTGGTGGTCAAGTATCGAGGAGTCATTGAGTGGTAAGAGTAGTGATTGGGGCGATTATAGGATTATGACTGGTAAGGAACCCTACATTGAGTTTTTAAACCCTGATGGTAGCACCGCAGCTAGAGTTAGGATTAATGAGGAATTAATAAATAGGTTAGATAGCATGATGAATGCGGCATTTCTGCTCAGTGTAGTTGATTGGTTTATTGAGGATGATGTCAGGAGCATCGCTAATATAGCCAACGTATTCATACCCGAGGACTACTCAGAGTTAAGGTACATTAGTGACTTCGTTGAGACCGTGCATTCAAAATTAAGTGAGTTGAATATTATCAAGGAGCTTGAGGATGGCGTTAGGAGGATAGAGCTCGAGTGCCACATGAATAACCACAGGAATAGGGAGATAGTCGACGTAATACCACTCGGCAAGTACTACCTATGCCCAGACTGCCTAAGGAGGGCTGAAAAGTACGTAGATGAAGTACTCAATAAGTGGAAGGATGAAAAAATAAGAGTCCCGCTCGAAACATGGCAGGGAATACAGAAAAGTATAGAACAAACAAAGGAAATAATACAGACAATAACAAAGGCAACATAGTGTTGATATAAGGTCCCAAGCATTACAATTCAACCTCAAATTCAATATCAAAGTCACCAACAAGAAACTCCCTTTAGGAACAGTAACTAAGAAGAAGGTAGGTAAAATACTACATTACAACCAACAAACAAGCAAGTTATTAATCAAACTGGTGCGGGGGCCGGGATTTGAACCCGGGACCTCCCGGTTATGAGCCATACGCGGGGCTTTCGCCCCAGGGCGCTCTAGCCGGGCTAAGCTACCCCCGCTGTATGGTCTTCACATTCTCCGGTTTAAAAGTGTTTTTCTATGGTCGTTTTGTTCGGGGTTATAGCCTTGGTATTTTTCTTCGTCTTCTTGGTCTTAATGTGTATCTTAGCATGTATATAATTAGTATGATTAGTATTAGTAGGAGTAGGGTTTGTGTTGATGTTGTGTAGTTTGTTTGTGGCGTTGATTGTTGGTTTTGCGTATTGTTTTCGTTATACCATTGCTGTATTATTGTGATTATTTCCTGGGCTATCTGTGGATTCTCGATTATTATTCCGAGTTCCCTATTGCTATTTAATGAGTTATAATCGAGGTTTACACTGCCCACGTACACGTAGTTGCCAACGACTATTGCCTTTGCCGTTAAGTCACTAACCATCACCGCGCCCAACTCATTGACTGCTTCCTCGTTCTCAGTGTGCTGTCCAACGAGTACAAGCCTATCACTGTGTGTCAGGATTAGGCTGTACATGCCTGAGGATGGGTAGAGCTCCTCCATAGCCATGTAGAGAGTTCCCGGCTGGCTGAGTAGGTCCTTTAGGTATTCCCCTGAGTTTATGGGTGATACCACAATGCCTGGGTAGTTTATCTGCGTGGTTGATTCATTATGGTAGTCAGTGAGTATTATTCCTGCAAAGACCTGGGCCATGCTTGAGTTCCCAATCACGAGGTCAATACCCAGGTCCCTCTCAAAGCCGTAGTATGTTGGGTTTATTGAGCCTATTATCACGGTATCATTATCAACAACGAAGACCTTACTATGTACATAGTCATAGCCGTAATTAAACGAAACGTGGGCACCAGAATTAATTAACTCATTAACGGCTGAGTATTCCTCCTCGGGTATCCTGCCATATACATTGCCTGACAAAACCACGTAAACCTCAACACCCCTCTGAGCCAAGCTTGCCAGCTCATTAATAAGAGGTTGATAGGTTAATTCATAAACCTCGACATACACGCAACACCTTGCCTCACCAATCACATTGAGGATGTAGGTTGAGTTCGTCGGCGAAACAACAACCGAGACTTGACTCGAATTTATAGCGACATACCAATCCTGCGCGTATGAGTTCATGGATAAGGCCGCAATACCAATCAATATGAGTATTAAGACGGGTCTCATCAAGCTATAATTCTCAGTTTAATCATTTAAGCACAGCATTAAAAATATGCAATACTACGAAGACCTTAGAAAAATGCTTTTAAATCAGAGAAAAATAGTCGTAGATGAGGGCCCGTAGCTCAGCCAGGTAGAGCGGC